>VGHA01000212.1 GCA_016868375.1 Betaproteobacteria bacterium
CCTCCCGGAGCGTGATCATTGGCCCTTTCCGCGTTGGCCGGGCCGTCATGTCATCACCCATCATCTGCCGCACACACCTGCGGCGCCTGCGTCAGATGTATCGCTCTGCAGGCTGGCCCTGCCAGGATTCGGTTGAAATCGAACTGCTTGGCACAGGTCTGATTGAGCGTGTGCCATCCAGTCAGCCGGAACTGCGGCCAGACACCCTGCGAGTCACAGACAAGGGAGTGCAGGCACTTATGCTTGCCCTGAGCCAGAACCGCCAGTCCTTCAGCGCTCACGAAACACTGGTCAGACGCTGCGCGCAATGGCTGGCAACGCAGGGGCGGCTCGCCTGGACGGGTCTGTCACTGTTTGCCTCACCGTCGTCACCCGGTCCCTGGCGTGTTTGCCGGCCCGATGTGTTCTCACTGCGCGCCTCAAGCGCCGAGCTCGCTCTGGAGCCTGCGGTCCATGAAATCAAGGTCAGTCGCGCTGACCTGCTCGGTGACCTGCACCAGCCTGACAAACGCGGCGCCTACCTGGACCTCGCGCAGCGCGTCTGGTACGTGCTGGGGCAAACGCAAGGCGGCGGCGAGATCGCCGACCCCTCCGAAATTCCTGCCGAATGCGGCGTGCTGCTCGCCGAGGCCGACACGCTGCGTGTGGTCCGGCCGGCCCCTGCGCGTGCGGCCAGGCCCCTCGCGCTCGCCACCTGGCTTGCTCTGGCAAAAAACCAGCCGGTTGAGGCGAACGTTGAAAGCCCACAGCTTCAGTTTTGACGCGCGGCAGGCCGCTTGAATGAAAAAGGCCTACAAGCCTGGCCGTTATCGGCGCATACAGGTGTGACCTGCCTGCTGGCGTTTAAGCTGAGGGCTTACCCTTCCTCCAGAGAATCCGCATGGACCTGCTTTTCTCACCCGAAGCCTGGATCGCATTTGCGACCCTGACAGCACTCGAACTCGTGCTGGGCATCGACAACATCATCTTCATCTCTATCCTGGTCGACCGCCTGCCCGCGCACCAGCGCGACCTCGCTCGTAAAATCGGCTTATTTGCAGCGATGTTCATGCGAATTGCACTGTTACTGGTTTTATCTTGGATTATCGGCCTGGTCGAGCCGATCGTCACCGTGATGGGCCAGGCGATTTCCGGGCGCGATCTGATCCTGATTGGTGGCGGCCTGTTTCTGATCTGGAAAAGCACCAGCGAAATCCATCACGCCATCGAGGGCGACGGCGACACTTCTCGAAGCAGCGCCGCCGCCAGTTTTGCCGCGATCATCGCGCAGATCATGGTCATCGACCTGGTGTTTTCGCTTGACTCCATCATTACCGCGGTCGGCATGGTCGATCGGGTTGAGGTCATGATTGCGGCGGTGATCGCATCGGTGGCGCTGATGATGGTGTTCGCGCGTCCGATCGGCCAATTCGTATCGCGCCACCCCACGGTAAAGATGCTTGCGCTCAGCTTCCTCGTGGTGGTGGGCATGGTGTTGATCGCTGAAGGCTTCGATCACCATGTGCCGAAGGGCTACATTTATTTTGCGATGGCGTTTTCGGTGGTGGTGGAACTGCTCAACATCCGGATGCGCAGTCAAAAGCCGGTAAAAAGCTGAAACCAGGCGGTCAGCGACCCTCTGTGCACAGACACCTGCCGCATGCATACTCGAGCTGATGCGATTCTCAGATCAATATCAACATAGGGAATAATCCATGCGTGCTCAAGACAACTGCGTTGCAGCTTCGCACAACCGATTTCGCTGCGCCCGCGGCGAACCGAAGGCCGGTCGGCGCCAGGTGCTGGGAGGGTTCGCGGCCCTTGGCGGGCTTTCGCTTGCCTCGGGCTGCGCCACATTGGGCGCCGGTGACAGCGCAGCAGCGCGAATCGATGTGCATCACCATATCGTGCCGCCAGCCTGGCTCGAGTCTCTGCGCCGCGCCAAGCTGGATTCGCCGCCAGTCGTTAAATGGACGGTGCAGCAATCGCTCGAGGATATGGACCGGGGGGGGCGTAACCACGTCAATGACTTCGCCCACGTTGCCTGCGGTCAGTTTTCTGCCTGCGGCGGAGGCGGCGCGCGTCGCCCGCGAGTCGAATGAATGGACCCGTAAGCTGGTCGACAGCTCCAACGGTCGGTTTCGGATGTTCGCGCTGCTGCCCATGCCGCGCGTTGACGAAACACTCCGGGAAATCGCCTATGCACTCGACGTATTGAAGGCCGATGGCGTTGCCTTCATGACCAGCTATCAGGGGCGCTATCTGGGAGACAAATCGTTTGCGCCGGTGATGGATGAGCTGCACCGACGAAAAGTCACCGCCTATACCCACCCTGACAATCCGGCATGCTGCGAGAACATTGCCAGCGGCGTGCCGCCCGTCATCATCGAGTACGGCACCGATACCACTCGGACCATCGCGAGCCTGATCTTTTCAGGTACGGCTCAGCGATGCCCCGATATCAACTTTATCTTTTCCCACGCAGGCGGCACGATCGCCGCGCTCAGCGATCGCTTCCTGGTTCAAATCGTTTCGATGCCGAACTACCAGCAGCGGGGCTTTACCAGCGAGCGCGTGCTGAGGGAGCTGCGAAGCTTCTATTACGACACCGCGCAAACCGCCAATCCGATGGCGATGGCTGCGCTCACCCGCCTGGTGCCCGTGTCGCAAATTGTGTTCGGCAGCGACTATCCATACCGACATTCTGACGACCACGTCGCGGGCCTCTCCAAAATCTTCAACGATGACGAACGCCGTGCCATCGACTCAGGCAATGCGCACCGGATCATGCCGCAGCTGAAACAGATAACGATTGCGAGAAACTGAGCCGAAAGTGCCTATGACAGACCCAAGTCAACGCATGCCGACCTGGTTCATCCCGCACGGCGGTGGACCCTGCTTCTTCATGACCTGGGATCCCACCGATGAGTGGAACCGGATGGAGGTGTTCCTGCGCGGCCTTGCTGCGGGGTTGCCGCAACGGCCGCGCGCCATCGTGATGGTGTCGGCACATTGGCTGTCAGACGACGTGGCAGTGGGATCGGGCGGCGCGCCCGACATGATCTTTGACTATTACGGATTTCCTGCCCACACCTACGAGCTCCGCTACCCAGCCCCAGGGCAACCGGATCTGGCCGATCGAATCCGGGGGCTGTTGTCTGCGCAATCCATCCGGTCTCACGCAGACCCGTCGCGAGGCTATGACCACGGTGTGTTTGTGCCACTCCTGCTGATGTTCCCGGAAGCAGACATTCCCGTTGTCACCGTGTCGCTGCTCGATTCGCTCGATCCGGCCGCGCACCTTCACATGGGGCAGGCGCTCGCCCCGCTTCGCGATGAAGGCGTGTTGATTGTGGGTAGCGGCATGAGCTTTCACAACATGCGTGGTTACCGCGATCCACGCTTTGCACCCATCTCCGATCGCTTTGACCGCTGGCTGATCGACGCGGTGCAGGCACCGCCCGACACCCGAACCCGCTCGCTTACACACTGGGAGCAGGCACCCGACGCCCGGCTATGTCATCCGCCGCGCGCCGAGGAGCATCTGCTGCCGCTGATGGTGGCGGCCGGCGCAGCCTTGGACGATGCCGGACGGTGCGTCTTCAGCGACCGGGTCATGCAGACCACCGTCTCGGCCTTTCGTTTTGGCTGATCGCCCACCGATCCTCAGCGCCTGGTAAACAGCGGGCGAAAGCGCGCTGCAACGTCCGGGCTCTGTTTGGCGGCCGCCGCCCAGGCCACCTCATAGGCCCGCTCACGGAACGCCCGAGCCGTCGCGTCGTCAAACCGGATGACCTGGATGCCTGCCTTGGTCTGCCGATCAGCTTCCTCAGCGGCGTACTGGTTCCAATAACTGTTACCCGCTTCAAATTCGATGATGCTGCGGGTAAGCAGCGCGCGCTGTGCGGCGTTGAGTTTGTTCCAGCTCTGCAGGTTCATGATGATCGAGACCTCCGCATCGTAGAAACCAGGATCGACGCGGAACTTCGTCTTTTCGTGCCAGGCAAGATCAAAGATTCCGCCAATCGGCCAGCCATAGCCATCGACCACGCCGCGATCAAGCGCGGTGTAAACCTCGCCCGGCGCGGTCGTGATCACGGTGGCGCCCAGCGCCTGGAAGAAATCGCGGTACACCGGGGTAATCCGGATCTTGAGCCCGGTGAGATCAGGCTTGTCGATGCGCTTGGTCAGATAGACATGAAAGGGCTGGTTCTCGACGAAGCGGCCCAGGTACTGAAGGCCACCCTTCTCATTCCAGACTGCGTTGATCGCTTCGAACGCACCGTTTTTCCGCTGCTCGGCGATTTGCATCTGCGTGAGTTTCAGAAAATCGGACTCCACCATCACATTGGTATAAAACGCCCCGGTGTTCAGGGCCAGATCGATGACCCCCGAGCGCACCGATTTGCCCACCTCAAAGGTGGGAATGGCTTTCGGCCCCCCAATGAAATTGATCTGCAGCTGCCCCTTGCCCTCGGCATTGACCTTGGCCGCCCAGTCGAGCAGCCGCTTCACGTACATCGAATTCTCAGCAAATCCGGTGCCGAGCTTGAGCGTGACCTCCTGAGCCGCCGCCACGCTTGCAAAAGCCGAGACGGCCAGGGTGAGGGCAGCCGCACGCAGCGATGAAACGATACGCATCGTGATGTCTCCTGTTGGTTTTGATAAAGCGACCCAGTGTCCAAGGGCCGGACGCTGCTGTCAATCAATGTCCGAGCTGAATCTTTGCGGCTTGGAATCTTCCGGTTACAGTCAGCGTGATGCGCCCGCAGCCCACCCTGTTCAAAAGAGTTCCTTATGACCCGTTACATGTTTCGCCTGGTTGAAGACCTGCTGCCGCCGTCGTTCGCGCCGGTGTACCTCCCTGCCGCGGTTCGGGCGATTTATGTTGTCGAGGGCGCAGCGACCATCGAATTTGACGAAGGCGCTGCACACCACGATCAGAACAGTACCTGGATGGGCAGCGAGGCGCTCGGCGTGTGCGCCGGCCCCCAGGGCGCAAGGCTATGGCGATGGGAACTGGTAAGCCCGCTGGCGTCCTCGGACGGTTTGCTGCAATCCAGTCCTGGCGCCAGCTCAACACTGAAGCTGGCCGCGCCCCTTGATCTCGATGCTGACCAGCGCTGGCTGATTCGCTGCGACAGGGTGAATTTTCCGCCTGGCGGTGTCGCCCTGACCCACGTCCACCAGGGCCCCGGCATCCGCTGCTGCCTGACCGGTGAGATCACGATCGAGGCCGGCGACAGCCGCGCCGTTCATGGGCCTGGGCAGGCCTGGCTTGAAATCGGACATGAACCCGTTCTCGCCCCCACCACCGAGCGCGAGGCCACGTCGTTTGTGCGGTGCTTCCTGTTGCCGCGAGCCTGTAAAGGTCGTAGTTCAATTCGCTATGTGCTGCCTGAAGATGCCTCGAAGCCGAAGTCTCAGTCGTATCGCGTGTTCGGCGAGCGCTACATCGACCTACCTCAGGCGGGCTGATCATGCCTGTCAACCCAACCCAGACTGCTCACCTGTTCGTTGCCGTTGGCGACTTCTTCGCCGATAAGAACGCTACAGGCGGCGTTGGCGTCTTCAGGCATCAGACCGGCGAGGCGGGCTGGCATCATGTCATGGCGGATCGTCCCGCCTACTGTGTTTCGGTATGCGCCGGGAACTCGGCGCGCGTGCTCGTCGGCACGCGCTCAGGCGTTGTTCTGTCCGACGATGGCGGGCTAAGTTTTCGCCCAGCGCACCATGCAGCGCCGCCACGTGCGATCTGGTCGTTGACTCAAGACCCTCACC
>VGHA01000213.1 GCA_016868375.1 Betaproteobacteria bacterium
AATTTCCGTTTTCATCCGCTTTCCTCAGATCAGCGAGCCCATCCGCTGAAACAGGCCGTCCAGCTAGATGCCACTGGAGCCTCCGGCATTAGGGTCGATGAAGGCGGGATTGCGCGCCCCCAGGACTGCGTCTTTGAACTCTTCAACCGTACTGATTGCAGGCTTGGGGCTGCCCCGGCGCACCGCAACGCCGATCGCAACGCGGGCGATCGGACGGATCGAGTCGCGGTCAACCAACCCCTCGGCAGCCAGCGTATTGAGCGTACCAGGCGGTGCGATCACCACATCCCACGACTCGCCCGCCCGCATCCGCCTAAGGATTTCCCCCGCAGTGCCGTTATCAATGCGCAGCGACGCTTTCTGCCTGGCCTCAAACGCGGACGCCAGGTCGACAACGACCGGCTTGAAGGCCCCCGCACTTAGAACCTGAAGCGGCTGAGCGGTCAGCGGCGACGCGAAAGTCGCCAGCACCGCCCATGGGAGGAATGCAATGATCCGCCGTTGAACCCACTCAGCTAAACAAGTCATGGCCGCTCCGCTACGCATTGAGAGAACACCGATCAGTTATTAAGTGTGATGCCCGCCGCCTTGATGGTTTCACCCCAGCGGGTGATTTCGGACACCATGTACTTGCCGAATTCATCAAGCGTCATGTCCGGCGCGCTCGAGAGTCCGATCTGAGTCAGTCGCTCCTGGAACTCTTTGCTCGAGGTTACGGCGCGCACGCCCTTGTAGACATGCTCAAGTACCGCCTGAGGCGTTTTCGGCGGCGCCAGAATGCCTACCCACGCATCAGCGTTCACCGGAAAACCCTGCTCGGTCATTGTTTGAACCGGCGACGCACCCACATGTCGCCGGGGTGAGGAGATGCCATAGGCGGTTACCTTGGACAGCGCGGGAATGACCACGACTGCCGGCGCCATCATCACGTCATTCTGACCGGCCATCACTGCCTGGAAGGCCGGCGCAGCGCCCTGGTAGGGAACATGCAGGATCTCGAGCTTGCCTGCCTGAGCCTTGAACATTTCCATGGCCGCCTGCGACGTGCTGCCCACACCCCATGACGCAAAGGTGAGCTTGCCGCCGCGCGCGAGCGCGACCAGTTCCTTCAGATCCTTGGCGGGCAAGCCGGGGCGTCCCACCAGCATGAAGTTGACCACCGCCACCGGCGCAACCGCCCGAAACTCATGAGCCTGGTAGCTCATCTTGGTGTAGACGTTGGGGTTGATTGAATTGGTATCGGCCGTGGCCATCAGCAGGGTGTAGCCATCGGGCGCCGAATTGAACACCATTTCTGAAGCGATCATCCCGTTCGCACCGCCACGGTTCTCGACCACCATCGGCTGGCCCAGCGCGTTACCCAACTGCTGAACCATGGCGCGCGCAGCCACATCGGTAGCGCCGCCCGGCGGAAACGGAATGACCAGCTTGATGGGCTTGGTGGGCGACCAGCCCTGTGCATTGGCAGCGCCTGGCGCTGCGCCAAGTGTTGCGACCGCAGCGAGGGTTGCGAACCCCAGCAGTCGGGCTGCGAACCGCCTCGCACGACTGCGGGTTGGATGATGGATGGTCATGGCGTGTCTCCTTGTTGGTATGTACAAAAGCTTTGAATCAATGCTGACAGTTACCGGCCAGTGAACGTCGGGGCCCGCTTCTCGTTAAACGCACGGATGCCCTCGCGCCGATCAGCGGTTGCCACCAGCCGGCTATAGGCTTCCACTTCAAAAAAGAGCCCGGTCCGGGTGTCCATCTGGGCGCCAAACTCGATCGACTTCTTGACCTGGCGAATCGAGATGGGTGCATTCGCGAGAATGCGGTCGATCATTGCCAGCGTCCGATCAGCAACCTGATCATCGGGGAATACGTGGTTGTAAAGACCCAGCGCCTTGGCCTCATCCGCCGTGATCAGGTCACCCGTGAACATCAGCTCTTTCGCCTTGCGAATTCCAATGGTGCGCGGCAGGTGCTGGGTTCCGCCGCCACCCGGCATGATGCCGCGGGACACTTCCGTAAAACCGCAGCGCGCCCGATCGGAAGCGATGATGAAATCGCATGCCAGCGCAATTTCCAGGCCCCCCGCAACGGCCGGGCCGTTCAGGCAGGCAATCACCGGCACCGGGCAGTCATAGATGGCGCGCATCATTCGTTCAAACAGATAGTGCTGGGTGTTGAACTGATCATCGGTCATGCCGTCGCGTTCTTTGAGGTCGGCGCCGCCACAAAAGCGCGATCCCACCGCGGTCAGCATCACGCACCGGTAGCGCTCAGGCTCGGCCTCGAGCGCCGAGAACACCGCGATGATGTCGTGCCCCATCTGCGTGCTCATCGCGTTGGCCACGTCGGGCCGGTTGAGCCGAATACGCAACAAGCCGTCGCGCGGCGAATCAAGCAGCAGTGTCTCGAGGGTTTCAGGAAAACGGCGGTGAATCTGAATCATGTCGGATCTGCCAATAAAGCATTGTGTTCGCCGAGCGCCGGCCCATTTCCAGCCAGCGGCGGACGTCGACCATCAAACGAAATCGGTAGCGCCATGGTTGAAACATCGCCACGGGGCGTGGACTGAAGCATGCCCACGGCAGCAAGCTGTGGATGCGCCAGTACCTGATCGACCGTCTGCATCGGCCCACATGGAATCGACACCGCCGATAGCCGGCTTAAACAGTCGTCGACGCTGAGGGCGGCGAGCGCGGGCTCGAGCAGCTGCAGAAGCGCATCAAGGTTTTCAACCCGCCCGCCGTTGGTCGTGAACCGCGGATCGGCAGGAAGATGCTGCAGGCCCAGGACCGAGCACAGTTTGACGAAGAGCGCATCGTTGCCCGCTGCGATCATCACCTGGCCGTCGGCGCAGCGAAACACCTGATAGGGCGCGATGTTGGGGCTGCCTGATCCGTTACGACGCGGCGCCGGGCCGCCTGCGTTGCGATCAGTAAGCGGTACGGTCATCCAGGCCATTGCGGTCTCAAACAGCGACACATCAACGATGCGGGGCGCGCCGTCAGGTTGACGCCCGCGCTGCGCGAGCGCTGCAAGAATGCCAATCGCCGCCCACATGCCGGTGCCAATGTCATTGATGGATACAGGCACGCGACTGGGCTCGTCGCCATCGTGCCCAAGAATGCTCATCATCCCGCTGAACGCCTGGATAAGCGGGTCATAGCCTGGGCGACTGGCGAGCGGCCCATGACGGCCAAACGCGCCCAGATTGCAATAAATCAGGTCAGGCTTCGCATTGGTCAGCGTGTCCGCGTCAAGCCCGTACTTGGTCAGTGCTCCGGTCTTCAGGTTCTGCATGACCACATCAGCGTGACTGCAGATGAAGGCACGCAGACGCTCGAGCATCAGCGCGTCATCAAAATCAACCTGGATGCTCTGCTTGCCATTGTTGACGGCATGAAACATCGTGGCTGAATCGCCGGTAAACGGCGGCCCCCAGCCGCGCGCATAGTCGCCGCGCCCGGGCTGTTCGATTTTGACGACCCGCGCGCCCAATTGCGCAAGAATGTTCCCCGCATAAGGGGCGGCCAGACTGTGGCCGATTTCCACCACGCACAACCCGCTGAGCGGCAGATTTTGCCGTGCGGCGCCGTTAGCGGCTGCCGCTGCATCCTGTGTATCGAGGCTGCCGCTCATCATGACTCCGGAAACGCCTTGAGGCCGTAGTCGCGTTCGGCAGACTCGCGACTGACATACCCATCCAGCACATCATCGATCACGGCCTGCCGATCACGCTCGATCGGACGACCGTAGCCACCGCTTCCCGACGGGTTCAGCGACACCCGGTCGCCGCGTCGCAAGACCTCGGTTGCGCCTTTGGGCGGCACGCTGCGCACCTGACCTTCCGTATCCGTGACCGTGCACACGAACGGCGCACCAGCACGTCCGCCGAAATAGCCTTCGGGAGCGAACTCACCCCGCTCGCCCGCTACGGTGAATGAGGCGGTATCGAATTCGACTCGGTAGGACCGACGCGCGGTGAGCCCGCCTCGATAACGTCCTGCGCCACCGCTGTCGGTGACCAGCGCCCACGCTTCGACCACCAGGGGCATGGTCTGTTCGATGTACTCCACCGGTAACGACCCCGCATTACCGACATACACGCGAATGCCGTTTACGCCATCCTGGGTGGCGCGCGCCCCCATGCCGCCACCGTGCGGCTCAACGATACTCACGATCGGCTTGCCGGTGCGGCGAACGCGTTCGGTATCGGGGTCGGGTCCACCGAAGACGCCCGAGCAGGCCGCACAGTTGCTTTGGCCAATCACCCGATCGGGCACGGCCGCCGACAGCGCCTTTAACAGCAGGTCGATGACGCGCGGCGAGGTTTCGGTATTGCCGCTCACCACAGGCGCGGGAAACCGGCAGTTGACGATGCTGCCCTCGGGCGCAGTGATGTGGATGGGGCGATAGCAGCCCTGGTTGATGGGAATCGATGCGTCAGTAATGGCCTTCACAGTGAACCAGGTGCTGTTGCAGGTGACCGCGAACGGGCAGTTGATTCCGCCCGGGCTCTGAGCACCACTGCCGGCATAGTCAAAATGCATCTCATCGCCCGCCACCGTGACGCGTACCTTGATTCGTACCGGATCGGCAGGCCAGTTCTTTGCGTAGACGCCTTCCACCCAGTCTTCGGCTTCGTAAACGCCATCCGGAATATCACGGATCGCAGCACGCATCAGCGCCTCGGAGTGGTCGAGCGAGCGCTTCATGGCATCAGCAAGCGCCTGCGCGCCATATTTCTGGCACAGGGCGCGAATCCGCTGATCGCCCACAAAGGTGCCGGCGTACTGCGCCTGAATATCGAGCAGTCGGCCCTCCGGGTCGCGCGTGTTCTGAACGATCAGAGTTTTGACGTCATCGACGATTTCATCGTTCCGGAACAGCCGCACCGGTGGAATTCGAACGCCTTCGCCGAAGATGTCCCAGGTATCGAGCATGTAGCTGCCTGGCGTCTGGCCACCAATGTCGCTCCAGTGGCCGCGGGTCATCACGAACGCAACGATTTCATCGCCGAAGAACACCGGGCGGGTCAATTGCACATCGGGCTGGTGGTTGCCCCCGCCCAGGTACACATCATTGCTGATGATCACGTCACCTGGCCGCAGGCGATCGCGACCGATTGTTTCGACCGAGCGGCGGGTTGAAATGACTGCAGACCCCAGCATCGTGGGAATGTCGTTGCCCTGTGCCACCAGCTGCATCTGTGCATCGAACACCGCGGCCGACGCGTCGGCACCAAGGTGCATGATCGGGCTTGCCGCCGTTCGCATCATCGCAACCTTCATCTCGCGTGCGATCGAGTAGAGCGAGTTGCGGAGAATCTCGTAGACGATGGTTTCCATGGTTCGCCTCAGAGATGAATGTGAAGATAGCCAGTTGCATCAACCTGCGCATGCTGGCCTGCTTTGAAGACGATGGAACTGCTCGCCTCCTCAATGATTGCCGGCCCCTCCAAGCGCTCGCCCGCCGCCAGCCAGGTGCGCTGGAGTACAGGAAGCGTCTGCGGCTGCCCGTCAAGAACGACGGCCCGGCGACCGGGTTCGCCCCGCGCCTGGCGTACCGCTTTCGCGGTACCGCGCCAACCCGATGAAACACTG
>VGHA01000214.1 GCA_016868375.1 Betaproteobacteria bacterium
CGGCTGGACCCGCGAGGACACTGGCTGCTGATCGATCGGGGCAGGCCCGATTTTGATGAAACCCTGCACGGGCTCGGAAGCCCGATCACCAGTCCCGCCATCATCGAGTTCATCGGTCGAAACTATGCCCATGATGATCGCGGCCGGTGGTTCTGGCAGAACGGCCCGCAGCGGGTCTATCTCACGCTTGATCGCGCGCCCTGGGTGCTGCGCGTTCTGGGCAGCGGCGCGCAGGCTCAGTTGATTACCCACACTGGGTTGAGGTTTGAATCGATTCAACGGGCGGCACTAGGCCCATCAGGCGAAATATTGCTGGGCTCCACCCTGGGATGCGGCGTCGTTCATGACCTTGATGCGGCGCTGCTCGAGTTCGACGACATGCCGAGCGAGGAGCCGCCAGCCCTGGTGCTTGGAGGCCGGCGGTGGGCGCTCGAACCCTGCGCGGATCCTGAAAATACGTTTGGATTTGTCGCGCGGCCAAGCATCGATCTCTGACCCTTTTGTCGGTCGCCGGAACATCTATTTCCGCCGAAAGTGTCGATATTTTGAACCGTCTTTCGCATATCGAGGCAGAAATTGCACTTGATTCCTGTAGAGCACCGAGGAGATTATCGATAACCTCGATTTGTTTTTCCTGGTTTACGTTGCATGGAAACAGACAAGGCTTACTCGGCAATCCGCGCTGTGATCCGCGTCCGGAATCTTCTGGTCGACGCGTTGTCACCAGCCAGCAGTCTCATCCCGATCGACCTTCTTCTGGCGGCGGGCTGTGTGCATCTCTCGAACCGGCCGCACTTGACTGTCAAGCAACTGTTTGCTCAGTTGCGGCACAGCGACCGTGCGATCCGGATGCACTTTAACCAACTGGTCGCCGACGGCATGCTCATCGCAGAACCGGGCCCGGGTGATCGCCGCACAAAAATCGTTCGCCTCTCGCCTCGCGGCGAAAAGCTGCTGCAGCGCGTCGCCTCAACCCTGGCCCCGGCGGGGGAAAAACAACCGTCCACACCTGCAGGCAAGCCGGTTGGCGTGCGGCCACACTCGAAAAAAAAACGGCAGTAGCGCGCGGGCCCGCCCCGCCCGTCAATAGCGGTTGTCTGAAGCCCCTTCAGCGCGCCGCGACAGGTTCGCTTTCTCCGCAAGTGGTGTTACCTTGCGGGTTTATTTCTGAGGAGACAATCTTGAAAACAATACGCTTTATCGCCCGGGCCCGCCTGCTGGCCTTCGGGCTTGCGCTCACCACCGCCGCCATGTCGGCGGGCGCTGCGCAACTGCGGTGGGCTGCGCAAAACGACATCCTCACGCTTGACCCCCACTCTCAGAACCATGCCACCACCAACAACATCGTGGGGCATGCCTATGAGGGGCTGGTTCGCTACGACAAGAAATACCAGATCGAACCTGCGCTTGCCACCAGCTGGCAGGCCACCTCGCCCACCAGCTGGCGTTTCAATCTGCGCAAGGGCATCAAATTCCATGACGGCACCGACTTCACTGCCGACGATGTGATTTTTTCATTTGACCGCATCCGTCAGCCGCAGGGCACGATGCAGATTTACGTGGCCGGCATCAAGGAAATTCGCAAGGTCGATACGCACACGGTCGACGTGATCCTTGAAAAGCCGGTACCCACGCTCTTGAACAATCTCACCACGTTTTATGTGATGAGCCGCGACTGGTCAATCAAGAACAAGTCTGATCGCATTCAGGACTTCAAAGCCAAAGAAGAGACGTTCGCCTCTCGAAACACCAACGGCACGGGGGCCTATGTCATCAAGGAATGGCGCCCTGATCAGCGGGTGGTCATGAGCGCCAACCCCGCCTGGTGGGACAAGCTTGAAGGTAACGCCACCGATATCCTGTACACACCCATCCGAGCCGACGCCACGCGAATCGCCGCGTTGCTCGCAGGCGATGTCGACCTTGTCACCGATCTTCCCACCCAGGACGTGGCCAAGCTTCGTTCCAACCAGAGCCTGTTCGTTCTTGACGGTCCCGAGGTTAGAACGATCTTCATCGCGCTTGATACCCGCAGCGACGAACTCAAGCATGGCCAGAAGGGCTCGAACCCCTTCAAGGATGCACGGGTTCGACAGGCGCTCAGCATGGCCATTGATCGCCAGGCCATTCAACGCACCATCATGCGCAACCTGTCCATTCCCGCCGCGATCATGGTCGCGCCCGGTGTCAATGGCCACTCTGCGGAACTCGATCGGGTGTCGCCCGCAAACATCGACGGCGCGAAAAAGCTTCTCGCCGAGGCGGGGCATGCCAATGGCATTGAGTTCACGCTCGACTGCCCGAACAACCGCTATGTCAACGATGAAGAGGTGTGTCAGGCGGTCGTGGGCATGTGGGCCAAGCTTGGCGTCAAGGCCAGGCTCAATGCAATGCCGTTTGGCCCGTTCGCCCAGAAGTTCCAGAACTGGGATTCAAGCGCCTATCTGCTTGGCTGGGGCGTGGCCACCTATGACGCGCAGTACACGCTTCAATCGCTGATCCGCACCCGCACCAAAGGCGCGGACGGCAACTTCAACTTCTCGGGCGTGAGCCATCCGCGGGTCGACGCGCTGGTCGACGCAATGGGCGTTGAAACTGACAAGGCCAAGCGCGACGCCATGATCCGCGAGGCCCTCACCATCACCCGCGACCAGACGCTGCTGGTCCCGCTGCACCACCAGATGCGCCCCTGGGCCATGAAGAAAAGCGTGACGATCGTGCACAACTCGAACGACGCGCCAAAGATGTACTACGCCAATATCAAGTAACGGTTTCGCGTCGCGGCCTGGCCTCGTAGTGCGCGAGGTCAGGTTCGCGGGTCATGCTCCAGTAATCCACCAGCCGAAACGGCATGGGTCCGAACACCCGCCCAGCGCGGTTCCGGTACCAATTGTTCATGCCAGGGTGCGTCCAGACCAGCTCGGCATGCTCGGCGTCTACCCGATCAATGAACCTGTCATGGTCGTCGCGATGCACCTCGAGCCCAGCGATATCGCGCTCGATCATGTCACGCAGCAAGGTCGTGATGTAACGAACCTGACATTCAATGACGAAGATCAGGCTGCCCCCGTGAGCAAGCCCGGTGTTGGGGCCATATGTGATGAAAAGATTCGGGTAATCGGGCACGGCGATGCCCAGATACGCTCTTGGATCATCATCGGCCCACGCGTCTGCGAGCGGCTTGCCCGATAGACCAACCACCGTCATCGAACCCAACATCCTGGCGGCTTCGAAACCGGTTGCCAGAATCACCGCATCCACCGGATGCCGTGAACCGTCGGCGGCAACCACCGCGTCAGACTCGATGTGATCGACCGCCTCGGTGACAAGCTCAACATTCGAACGCTTGAGCGCCTGGTACCAGCCATTGTCGATCAGGATTCGCTTTCCATACGGCGGGTAGTCGGGCAGGCATTTGGCAACGAGGTCGGGGCGGCCCTCGAGCTGCTCGAGAAGATACTGTGTCATCTGCTCGCGCTGTCTGTCGTTGCGATAGTTCATCGCCCGCTCAGGATGAGGCCACACCGGGTCTCGGCGCACGGTGGGCAATAGCCCGTCACCAAACCGCCAGGTAAGGCCGAACCGGTACCATGCGTAGTAGTACGGAACATTCTCGAGCAGCCAGCGTTCGCCGGTGCTTACCGTTCCGTGGTAATCCTGGGGCGGTCGCGCCCATTGCGGCGAGCGCTGAAAAATGGTGACTTTGCCGGCGCGCGCAGCAACGCTGCGAAGAAATTGCATCGCACTTGCGCCGGTTCCAATGACTGCAACCCGCTTGCCTTCAAGCGGTACATCATGACGCCAGCGCGCCGAGTGCCACAGGGGGCCGGCGAAGCGATCGATTCCCTGCATCGTTGCGGTCTTGGGCTGGTTGAGCTGCCCTGTAGCGGAGATCACCGCCTGATAGCGGCGCAGCGAGGGCGATCCGCTCGCACCGCGCAGTTTCACGTCCCAGTAAGCGTCAACGTCATTCCAGCGCAGTTCGTCGACCTGCACCCCGAACTCGATCTGATCGAGTACCCCGAGCTGGCGGGCAACCTGGCGCTGGTAGGCCACTACTTCATCGCGCTTGGAGTAATTGCTGCTCCAGCCCGGATTCGGCGCAAAAGAATACGAATAGAAATGATTCGGTGTGTCGACCCCTGCTTCGGGGTAATCGTTTTCGAACCAGGTACCGCCGATATCGGTGTTTTTATCGACGATATCAAATGCAATACCCAGTTCGCGAAGTCGCCCGGCCATGCACAGGCCGGAGAAGCCACAGCCAATCACCAGAACTCTGAAGCGGCTGACGCGCTCCGGTGCTGGCGGCCTGATCCAGTGCACATCGCGGCTTGCAAAACCCATTTCCTCCATCGCCATACCCGTGTACTCACGCGGCACGTTCTCGCCCACGCAGACACTCATCATCTGCGCGAGCTCATCCGCGGTGGGCGTGGGTGGCAGGGTGCGACGTCCGCCGGCCAGTTCGTCAAGCACGTTGGCCATGGCGGCACGAATCGTCTGCTGCGCCGCGTCGGATAAGCCGCCGCTGCGCTCGGCGAAAATACTGATGTCGCGCTTGGGCCGAAACGGATCATCAAGCCAACGCGGGTCGCGAGTAATTTGCGCCAGGCACATCAGCAGGGTGGGGACGGATGCCTGCTCCAGTGCAGCATCGCGTTGGAAATCGGACATCGCACACACTCCATCGAAAACTGACCGGCATTCGGACCCGCGATTGCCAATCGGTGAAGATACACCGATGGTCCTGCCTTGCCTCTGGACCCTAACGAGGATTTGAACTTCGGGCGTACTGGAGCAGCGCCAATCCGATGGCTATCAGCGCAATCGTTGACGCTGCGCCGGCAATCCAGAGTAGGCCGCTGTCAGCCAGCAGCCCCGCCGCAAGCGGGCCGAAAAACACGCCGGCATCGACAAAGGTCCGGTGCAGCGATACCCGCAGCGCCGCCGCATGCGGTGATGCCGGTCGCCCCAACAGGCTGATTGGGAGCATCCAGGCGGCAAGGCCAAGACCGAACAGGGCGCACCCGAACACCGCCCAGGGAAAACTGCCAAATGCCATGGCTGCGATCCCGATCGAGAGCACGAGCAAAATGATGCCAAGCAACCGGGTTCGCGAAACCCGGTCAGCCAGTCGTCCGAGCGGCAACAGCACACACAGATCAACCACCTGCGGTAACGCCAGCATCATGGCCACGCCCAGGCGAGACAGTTCGAACTCGCGAGCGGCGCGCAGCGGCAAAATGAACTGCCCCACTGCCGCCCAGGCTACCGCGAGCACGAAGCCACTGCCCCATGCGAGGCAGGTCAATCGATTCAGGCGAATCAGTTCTGTCCACTTGACCGGAGCGATGGCGCCGGCACTGGTCCCAGCGGGTTCAAGCGTTGCGCCAAACTGCACTTCCCGCAGCAAGCCCGGTATCAACAGCAGGCCAGCCAGCTGCGGACACGATGCAAGCATCAGCGTGGTCTGCCAAGGCCATTCGGCTGGCAGCAGCGCAACGATCACCATGCCCAGAAGCATGCCCAGCATGCCGCTGAATTCAACGACATTAAGCGAAAACGCA
>VGHA01000215.1 GCA_016868375.1 Betaproteobacteria bacterium
TGTTCTACAGCTTGGGCGAGGCGCGGGTACTGATTGAGCAATGGCGCATTCACTTCAACACACTGCGTCCGCATCAATCGATTGGAAAAAAGCCACCAGCCCCGGGCACCTGGCTACCCAAGACCAAAGCGGAAAAGGCCTTGCATCTGAGTTTGTTTCCAGCGATCCCAACACCGCAGGAGGTCAGGCAGCGATTGAGTTTGCAATGAAATACAGCTAGACTGAAAACTCTCACTGACATTGGATCAACATTTGACGCGGGTCATTATTTCGGCATCGCTACCTGACTCATCGATAATTACCATGTCGGCACCCCTTTATTTTGGATAAAACTTTGCAGTCGTTGGATCAATTCTCAGCCCCTCTGCTCGCTTCTGGCGCAAGAATTCTCTGACTCTCATGTCGGCGCACTGCCTGACTCATCGACTCACACCATGTCGGTCCTCCTGGTTTCAATGCACTTTGTCCGACCTGAACCGATTTGCCTTGCGTTCACCATCAGCTAAAGCACGGCTACAGATCACTGACCCCGGCTAGCCCGGGCGTACTCATTGGCCTCGCTCACCGTTGTTTCCTGATTGCTATTTTTCTTCGGCGACTCAGTGAAAACCTGTGAAACCTGTAAAACCTGCTCAACGCGCCAAGACTCTGCCCCTCCGCCACCCCCGCTGCGTACGAAGCGGCGCCCATCTACAACTCGACCAGCCTGTTTTCGAATCCACCACCCTAACCGTCGCCGATTAATCTCACCGCGCTCGTCAGCGATCTCGCGGATAACTTCCCGCAGGTCGACATGCTCATTGAACATTGACCATCGAACAGCGTCGCGTACCATCCCGGACCCCGTCCCAAAAGCAGACTGCCAACTGATCAGCAACCTCCCAAGGGCATCTCTGTCCGGATCCTCTGCAATCGCCTCAAAAATAGAATCTGTCGCATCGGCAAGACCAAGCCAAAGCAGTGGTTGCCGGCATAGATCCGACCACTTTTCAAAACCAGATAGGGCGCGGCATGCAATCTTTGGACGTCCAGCAACGATCCATGCTCGGATGATCGTCAGCGCAGCGCTCACGTATCGCTCTCGGTCGCACAGAACTTCTGCAACCAATCCTGGGCGCTTAAAGCTTCTCGCAGCGGGGATCTCGCATGCAGGGTCCAGCCGTATCGTGACGCAGCGACGGGTCATGTCTTGAACGGGGCCAACATTGTTTCCGCTTGAGAGAAACATGGTTCTCGTGCTGACTGTAGTAGTTTTTGATACGCCGAGAAGCGCCGTACACAGACTTTTATGCGCGATAAGATCACTGCTTAGGTTGTCGAATTCGATTACCGCAGGGGCGCGCAAGAGCTCGGCGAGAAGAAGCTTTCGGCACTCCTCATCGTCAGCGGGAAACGTAGTCGGAGTCCCGCGTTGAGGCGTAGCAAAAGTCGTGATGAGTTCGCACAGATATGACTTTCCGGACCCAACCATGTGCGCTCTTACATGGAACATCGGCGCATGGGGAAGACTCGAGCGAACGGCCGCGGTGAGCAACGCCGACAAGGCAGCCGACAGATCCGACTGATGCGTAAAGCTGAACTCTGACAGTAGGTCTTTCAGTAACGTAAGCGATGCCTCCGCGTCACGAAGGCTTGGGGCATCAGGAATCGTAAACTTGGACGCATCAAATACCCCAAACATGCGCGACGAGGGGTCGTACCCTTCAGCCATCATTAAGCTGCCATCCGAGCGTAAGTAGGGCTGACGCGTCAGACCGCTCAGCACCGGCAGGTGTTGGTAGCTCGTGGAATCGAATAGCACCGTCGCATGGCGGGCCGGCGGATCGGTTCGCACCCAGTCCTCGGAGCGCGCATTGAACCGTTCCCAGGTGGCCGCACCCGCCAATGCCCGCACCAAGGCTGGCGCACTGACTTCCTGCACACGGGTCTCGCGAGTGCCAGGGTCGGTGATCACGGTCACGATCAACCCGCTGCGCTGGTAGTGCCGGCCCGAGTGCGCGAGCTCCCGCTCGGCTGCATCTACCACGGTGGAGATCTCTCCCGGAACGACGCGAATAGTGGGCTTCATTCGCGCAGCGTTGACTTCAATGTCCAGCAGGCGCAACAGTTCACGCACATGCCGATCAGCACAATGCCCATGCAGACACTTGAAACCACCTATGGGCCAATTATCGTCGGGCTCGAAATAGGCCGTGCCGCCGTTCACTGCGCCGGTATGTTCCGTCACCCAGGGACACGTGATGTCGTGCTTGCCATTGCCCAGCGGCGACTTGTAGAGGCCGCGGTCGCGCAATGCGGCCAAAACACTGTTTTCCTCGGGGCGCGGTATCCAGACAGGTTCACCGTCGCTGGGGCGTTGCTTCGACACGTGCGTGCTCGTTCGCCTAGGCTGCTTGGCAGATGCCATCTCCAAATGAAGGCCATCGACTAGATCTTCGACCGAGTAGCGCAACTCAGGGGACCACTCCACTATCCGACACGGAAACGGTGGTGTGTGTTTTCCATTCGCCCCAACAGGCAATCGAGCCAGTCGCGCCCTCGGACCGTTAGCCCCAGGGTCGCAGAGGCCTGCGGCGACAATGGCGTTCATCAGGCGATCGGCGACGCTGCCGTCGGCGAGCGGTTCACGGAGCAGATACCCAGCCTGATGATTGCCAAGTGAGGTTTCCAGCAGCCACGACGGTGGGAGGGTCAGTCTCTCGATAGCCACCTTCGAGCCAACATCGTCCAGCATCACCGCGTACAACTTCTGAAAGTGTGATTTTTGCCTGCGGAATTTCCCTGCCTCGTCGGGCCTGAAGACCGCGAGGCTGAAATAGTTGTTGGCGCCGACAGGCAAACCGGTAACCTCATCGGGCGCACCCTGCCAAGCCTTCCCGAACCAGACCTTGCCCGGAGCAGTAGCCGGGTTACCCCCGAAGCTCACCACCACCGGGCGCGCATAAGCAGGCTCTCCGAAGACACTTAGCAGAAAGTCACCGTTACCGACAAGGTTGGTTTTGTTGGTTTTACAGGTTTTTTTCCCGCATTCGATTATTGTCGCAGTAACACCCGTGACGTCCCAGTCGGGAATCGCTTCGTCAGACTTCACGGCGCCCCCCTGTTTGAAGATCCCGATTGCCTGGGCAAGCGCGGTCCGATAGCTCGATGTCAGTTTGAGCGCATGTATCGATTAACGCTTGCACGTCGTTAAGACGCCATGCGACGCATCGCGGTCCAATCCGAATCGGCGCGGGGTACCGCCCCGCTTTGATGCCTGCCCACCATGCCGAGCGGCTTACTGGGAAATATCGCAGCACTTGTGGCAAACGTAGCAGCCGCGTTGTGCTTGGGTCGTTATCTTCGCGCTCCAGTGTCACTGTTGGGATCGGGGACATTAGTTGGCTCCTTTTGGATGAACAGAAGCCCCATTAAATCAACCCGGACCGAGCGGCGATATCTCATCTAATGGTGGGTTCGCGTTCGATCGCCAGCCCGCGACTCAGATAGCGAACACGAACCGAGTCGCTGAGCGGGCGATCACCGCTCGCCTCAAGCGCCAGCTTAAATAGCTTGTGATAACGCGCACCCTTTGTGTCCTCCCAGGGATCAAGCCGAATAATCTTTGGCTCCAACTGGAGCCCCAGCATCAGTTGCGCCAGGTCAGAAGCTAGAACCGCACGGTAATGCCTCACTGGATTGCCTCGCTGACCCGGTTGTCGGGACTGAGCATAGGAACGCGTTGGGCGGGTCTTCTCATAAATCATCCGAGCCGATGTAGCCATGGCACACGTACATGAGGACTCTTTGATTATTCGGTCAGCAAGGGGTGAGTTCTTGTCCAGATCTAGGATCTGCAGCACTTGCGACGACTGTTCAGGCGTCAGTTCAATCGGCAAATGAGAGGCAACACCGCCTAGCCTACCGGTACCGGTTTTAATCTTAGGGGGCAGTCCACGCTTGCGAGACATGATTAGGATGTTTTTAAGCGCCCACGGCGTTATTAGAAGATTTTCATCTCGAAAAATCGGCGCGCGGCTGAATCCATCGACAACCAACAGCTAACGCCTCAGCCATCCGACCCACGCATCGCAGCATCAAGGTAATCCCCCCAGACCTGCATCATTGCCGTCCGCTGAGCCAGGTATTTAGCGTGGTTGTACGCTGCGGTTACACGGTTCCTCTCCTGATGTGCCAGTTGCACTTCGATATGCTGATGATCGAAACCTTGCTCATGCAGCAGAGTGGAAGCAAGGCCCCGAAAGCCATGCCCCGTCATCCGCCCTTTGAACCCCATCCGCTCGAGAGCTTTCAGGATCGTGTTGTTTGATATTGGACGGTCCCCGCGCCTATCCCCTGGGAAAAGTAACGCGCCTGAACCAGTGATTCCGTATAGAACCCGTAGCTGATGGACTGCTTGCGACGAAAGCGGTACGACATGCGGGTCTCGCATCTTCATCCGCTCTCCTGGAATATTCCACCGGCGCGCCTCGAAATCTATCTCGTCCCAGCGCGCACCAATCAGCTCAGAGGTACGAACGAAGGTCAGCGCGAGCAGGTGCATCGCAATCCGGGTTACAGGCGTTCCGGCATACCCTTCAATCGCCCTCAGAAGGGCAGGCAACTCCGTCGCCTCCACGCGGGCAAAGTTACGCTTCTGTGGCGAACTCAGCACATCAGCTGTTCGGAAATCTGCAGCGGGATTTCGCGATACCAACCCGTGCGCAACTGCGTATCGAAATACCTGCGAGCACATTTGGTACGCCCGCTTCGCCAAATCCGATACACCGCGGTCTTGAATGCTTTGAAGCATGGCTACCAATTGTGGCGCACCAATCTCACCGATCGGACGCCTGCCAATCGCCGGGAAAACGTCGCTCTCAAGCCGACGAACAACATATCCCGCATGCCGCTCGGACTTACCCACCGCCCATACTTTGAACCAAGCGTTAGCGACGTGCTCAAAGCTATTACCTGCGGCGGCCCTCTCGGCGACTCGTTGCCCCCTACGCTCTGCGACCGGGTCAAGCCCCTGGGTCATCTGTTTCCTTACGCGGTCGCGCTCCTCACGCGCTTGAGCCAGCGACACCTGGGGATATTGACCAATCGAGTACGTACGCTCTTTTCCATGGTGACGAAATCGGACTTGAAACAGCTTGCTGCCGCTCGGCTGCACCACAACGCACAAGCCCATCGAGTCGGCCAGCCTGTGTTGCCGGTCGCGAGGCTTGGCATTGCGAATCTTCGTATCGGTGAGCATCGTCTAAGTGTGGGTAAAGTAGAGCGGCACGGACACATCTACGCCGGATTACCCACATTTTTACCCACTCCAGGACCTAGATGTCAATAGACAATCCCGCACTCACTCAGACTTGGTTTTGTTATTTTTCAACTACTTAGCACTACTTGGAGCTGACTAAGCGACGGCGCCAGATCTCTTTGGACACCCAATTGGCGGAGAGTGAGGGATTCGAACCCCCGGGTCACTTGCATGGCCAACGGTTTTCAAGACCGCCGCATTAAACCGCTCTGCCAACTCTCCGCATTCGTTTATTCTACCGCTGAAGGCCTTCATGTTGAGCGT
>VGHA01000216.1 GCA_016868375.1 Betaproteobacteria bacterium
CAATCGGCCCTCCAGCGCGCTGGCATGCGCTTGAATGGCGCTGGGGGTTGCCTCGAGCGCGCGCAGCCACGCCCGTTTGTAGGGCGTGAAAATCGAGAATGGCCGTGCATCCAGGGTCAAGACCTCACCCCGGTCGAAAATCGCATGGTCTTTACAGGTGATGAGTTCTCGGCCGCTGGCGGCGAGTTGCTCTGCCACCTGTCGGTCGCGCTCGATGGCGGCCGGCTCGTAGTCGTGGGCAGCCACCACGACACGCGCGCCCAGCCGCTCGGCAAGTGCGGGGATGGCCTCCTCGGGGTGTGCGTAAGTGATCCAGAGCGAGCCGCCCTGTGCGCGGAGCTTGTGATCAATTTCAACCAGCGACTCTCGGATGAATGCAACACGGCGGTCGGCGCGCGGCAACGGATCGAGAATGCCCCGGTCAAACACGAAGCACAGCGCGAGTCGGTCAGCATGCTGAAGCGCGGTGGCGATCGCGGCATGGTCATCGAGCCGCAGGTCGCGCCGCAGCCAGACAAGCGCAAGGCCTGCATCGGAGGAGGGAGTATCAGCGTTGGACAGGCTCATTGGGGTCTCGGTTTCAGGTCGCCGGGCGCGATCATATAATCCGGGCATGATGACCGAATCCGCGAGCGACCTCAGCAATCACTTCCTGATTGCAATGCCAAGCCTCGAAGACCCCAACTTCGGAGGCAGCCTGGTGTTCGTTGCCGAACACAATGATCAGGGTGCCCTGGGCCTGGTCATCAACCGTCCCATGGAGATCGACCTTGCGGCGTTGCTTCGTCGTATCGACCTCGAGCCCAATGCCGACTCAATGCCGGGCAGCGCCCCGGTCATGAACGGTGGGCCGGTTCAAACCGATCGCGGCTTTGTGTTGCACCAACCGGTGGGGCAGTGGGGATCCACGGTCGTGGTCAGCGACGACATCGGCCTGACCTCATCGCGCGATGTGCTCGAGGCAGTTGCTGCGGGCAAAGGCCCAAACCGTCTCCTGGTCATGCTGGGCTATGCCGGCTGGGGTCCTGGTCAGCTCGAAGACGAAATCTCGCGCAACGCCTGGCTGACCGTTGAAGCCGATCCCTCGGTCATTTTTGATGCGCCCGCTGACGAAAGGCTGCAGCGGGCTTTCGCCCTGCTTGGCATCAATCCCGCATTTCTCGCAGCGGCCGCCGGGCATGCCTGATCGGGAAGAAACGCTGCTCGGGTTTGACTTCGGCACATCGCGCATCGGCGCGGCGGTCGGCAACACGCTGACCGCGAGCGCGCGTCCGCTGGCGCAGATCGATAATCGCGTGGCAGCGCGGGGATTCGAAGCGATTGAACGGCTGCTCAAAGACTGGCAACCCCAACGCCTGGTGGTGGGCAGACCGCTGCACCCCGATGGCATGCCGCATCAAATGACCGCACGCTGTGAGCGGTTCGCGCGGCAGCTACAGGGCCGCTTTGGGCTGCCCGTTGATCTGGTCGATGAACGCTACAGCACCACCGAGGCGGAATCGGGCGACGGGTCGGGCGCAGGGAACACCGATGCACAGGCTGCCGCCATAATCCTGCGACAATATCTGCAGAACCGATGAACACGCTCGATGCCGAAAGCGCCTACGCGCACCTGAAAAACGCAATCGCTGCCGCGCTTGCCGACGCGCGCGATCGCCTGTGCGTGGTGGGCGTTCACAGCGGCGGCGTCTGGGTGGCGGAGCGGCTGCGTCGCGACCTGCAACTGGCCGGGCCCACAGGGTCGCTCTCGAGCGCATTTCATCGTGATGACTACGGCCATCGCGGTCTGCCGGCCGACATCAAATCCACACAGCTCGCGTTCGAGGTTGAGGGTGCCGACATTCTTCTGGTCGACGATATTCTGTTCACCGGGCGCACCGTGCGGGCCGCGTTGAATGAAATTTTTGACTATGGTCGCCCGGCGCGAGTGCGGCTTGCCGTCCTGATCGACCGTGGGGGCCGCGAGCTTCCCGTGGCAGCCGACTTTTGCGGGCTCAGCCATCCGCTGTCTGCCGACCGCTCGTTTTCGCTGAGCCGCGATGATGCAGGTCGTTTTTCGCTGGTGATCGAGTAACCGCAGGTCAAGGCCGATGCCCACCCGTCACCCGCAACTGAACGCACACGGCGAACTCAAACACCTGCTGACGATTGAGGGACTGTCGCGCGACCTCATCCATCACATTCTCGATACTGCCGCGGGCTTTCTGGGCGTCTCAGATCGGGAGGTGAAAAAAGTTCCGCTGCTCAGGGGCGTATCGGTCTTCAATCTGTTTTTCGAAAACTCCACCCGCACCCGGACCACGTTTGAGATCGCAGCCAAAAGGCTGTCGGCGGATGTGGTCAACCTGAACATCAACACCTCGTCCACCGCCAAGGGCGAATCGCTGCTCGACACGATCGACAATCTGGTGGCGATGCATGCGGACATGTTCGTGGTGAGGCATGCACAAAGTGGCGCGCCCTTTCTGATTGCTGAACATGTTGACCGCACCCGCGGCAATGTTCATGTGATCAATGCCGGGGACGGCCGACACGCGCACCCCACGCAAGGTCTGCTTGATGTTTACACGATCCGGCACTTCAAGAAGGACTTCACCAGCCTGCGGGTAGCGATCGTGGGCGATGTCCTCCACTCGCGCGTGGCGCGCTCGGATATCCATGCACTGACCACCTTGGGCGTACCCGAGGTTCGCGTCATTGGCCCGCGCACGCTCATTCCTGGCGGGCTTGAGCAGATGGGCGTTCATGTGTTTCACGATATGCGCGAGGGCCTTCGCGGTGTCGATGTCATCATCATGCTGCGACTGCAGAGCGAGCGCATGCGAGGCGCGTTGCTGCCATCGGCCCAGGAATATTTCAAACACTATGGCCTGACTGAAGAGAAGCTTGCGCTTGCCAACCCCGACTGCATCGTGATGCATCCAGGCCCGATGAATCGCGGCGTCGAGATTGACTCGGCGGTGGCCGATGGACCCCAGGCGGTCATCCTCGACCAGGTCACCTTTGGCATCGCGGTGCGGATGGCGGTCATGAGCCTGCTTGCGAAATCCTGATCATGAACGCAGCCGCCACGCCCCGAATTTCAATTCACCATGCCACGCTTGTGCAGCCGCTGCCTCACGAAGGCAGTCTTGCACCGCGCGCCGATGAGGCGGTGGTGGGCGACGTCCATCTGGCGGAAGGACGAATCGTCGCAATCGGTGCGCCGCCAGACGGCTTTGTGGCGGACCAGGTCCTTGATGGCACAGGCTGCGTGCTGATGTCAGGCGTGGTCGATCTTGCAGCCCGACTTCGCGAGCCAGGGTTCGAGTACAAGGCCACGCTTGAATCGGAAATGCAGGCAGCGCTGGCCGGGGGCGTTACCTCGCTTGCCTGTCCGCCCGACACCGACCCGGTGCTCGACGAGCCCGGCCTGGTCGAAATGCTCAAGCATCGTGCGCGCGGCATTGATGGCGCGCGGCTCTTTCCAGTGGGTGCGCTCACGGTCGGGCTGAAAGGCGAATCGATTACCGAAATGGCCGAACTGGTTGAGGCAGGCTGTATCGGGTTTTCGCATGCGCTCGCGCCCATCAGCGATACGCAGGTGCTGATGCGCGCCATGCAGTATGCAAGCAGCTTTGGCTATCGGGTCTGGCTGCATCCGCAGGACCCGCAGCTTGCGCGTGGCGGTGTTGCGCATGCCGGCCCGTACGCGAGTCGGTTGGGTCTTGCAGGCGTACCGGTCATCGCTGAAACGGTTGCGCTTCACACGATCTTTGAGCTGATGCGTGTCACGGGTTGCAGGGTGCACCTGTGCCGGTTGTCGTCGGGTGCAGGCATCGAGCTGGTCAGACGAGCACGCGCCGAGGGGCTACCGGTTACTGCCGATGTGGCCATCCATCATGTTCACCTGATCGATGTGGATGTGGGCTACTTCGACAGCAACTGTCGGGTCGATCCGCCATTTCGCTCTCAGCGTGACCGCGATGCGATTCGTGCGGCGCTGGCTGACGGCACTATCGACGCCATCTGCTCCGATCACACGCCGGTCGATGACGATGCAAAGCAGCTGCCTTTCGGCGAAGCTGAACCGGGCGTAACCGGGCTTGAGCTGCTGCTGCCGCTGACGCTCAAGTGGGCAAGCGAAGCCCGACTGCCGCTGTCCCAGGCACTCGCCAAGCTCACCTCAGGGCCGGCTGCCATTCTGGGCGAGCCAAACGCCGGGTTATCGGTTGGGGCGTTGGCGGATCTCTGTCTGATCGACCCGAACGAGCACTGGGTGGTCTCGAGGGGGGCGCTTGTCAGTCAGGGATCGCACACACCGTTTCTCGGTCGCGAGTTGTTGGGACGCGTGCGGGCGACGCTGGTCGGTGGGCGGATGGTCTATGCGCGAGGCGCTGCCGTCACTGGTCATCGCGGATGATGCCGTTGTGACGTGCCGACCTCAGCCCTAATCGGCCGGTGCGCGCGCTGCTTTCAGCGCCGCCCGCAGGGTGTCTGGCACCGTGTCATCCATGGGTAGCGAAAGCTGTGCGGCAATCGCGGTGCGTGCGGCACGGGCAGCCTGCTGGCGCGTGGGGGGCTCGGCAAGCGGCGGCAGGGTGTGAAGCGTTGCAATGAAGCCCGGCGCGCCAAGCACATTTTTCATGGACTGGCCAAAGCTCATGTTGCCCGTAAAGTCGATAGCGGGGCTGTAGCGGCCCTTCAAGTCGGTATATCGAATACCCACGGGAATGACCGGTGCCTGAGCGCGTAAAGCGGGCTCGAGCAGGTTGCCGTGGAATTGCAGCAGTCGCTGGCCGTCACTGGTGGTGCCCTCCGGAAATACCGCGACGCGTCGACCTGCCGAGAGCATGCTCTGAATGCGTTCGTTCAGCTGATGGACCGCATGCCGTTTACCCCGCTCGATAAACAGGGTTCCGGCGCCAATCACCAGTCGGCCCACCACGGGCCACGACGCAATTTCGATCTTCGCGACAAAGTGCGCCGAGGTGGTTGCGAGCATCAGAAACACATCGATCCAGCTGATGTGGTTGGCGACGATCAGCGCAGGCCCGTGCATAGACGACAGAGTTTGCGCACCGCTCGCGGGCTGCTCCGCCAACCGGATTCCGCAGGCGCGAAGCAGCCAGCGTGACCAGCGCGCGATGATTCGGTCGCGGCGCGTGTAGCTGACCCGCGGAAATACGAATGCGATGGTGAAAAGTCCGCCCAGAAGCAGGGCCACCGCGAGCGGTGCGCGAAGTGCCATGCGAACAGTTGATGCGACCAAACGTGTGCTCCGTAGAGGCAAGCTGAAAAGGTTGTCGTGCGTGGCTGAGGGGTCTTACGTGCTTGTAGCGCCGCAGTCCGCGCATTGCACCTGGAGCACGTGTCGGTCAGACAGCCTGACCGCGCTTAATTGCCGACCCCAGACGCAGCCGGTGTCGATTGCCACCAGATTGGGCCGATTGATGAGGCCCAGCGCAGACCAGTGACCAAACACAATGGGCGTACCTGCAGTGGCGCGTCCGGGCGCATCGAACCAGGGAATAAACCCAGAAGGGGCCGCGCCCA
>VGHA01000217.1 GCA_016868375.1 Betaproteobacteria bacterium
ACCGCTGAGCAGAAGTGCGTGAACTGCCAGCTGTACCAGAGCAAGTCTGCCGATAGCGGCAGCTGCGCAGTGTTTCCCGGAAAGCTGGTGGCAGCCGCAGCCTGGTGCAACGCGTATCAGAAGAAGGCCTGATGCCGAAAGTCGTTGATGCGCTATTACCCCCGGAGGCGCTGCGCGACATGCTCGCAGCGGTGCAGTCTGAATCGTTTCCATGGGAACGCAGCGAAATACTCCGGGGAGATTTTCCTGGTCTGGATCCACAGGATAATCTTCAGTTTGTACATGGCTTCTACGCGTGGCGAAACCGCAAGGTCTATCGCTCGCCGTTCCTGCACATCATTGCGCCAGTACTGAACTGGTTCGGGCCCATGCGCCTGATCAAAGCCAAACTGAACAAGACGCCGGGCAGGTCCCGGCATCTTGAGTATGGCCTTCACGCCGACACGCGTCATCGCCAGGCGCTGACCGCGATTTACTATCTGAACGACAACAATGGCTACACGCTCTTCGAAGACGGGACCCGTGTTGCCAGCGTCGCCAACCGGTTGGTGATTTTCAGTGCCGCGCTTCGACACACGGGCGCCTCCTGCACAGACCAGGAAGCACGCCTGGTGCTTAACCTGAATCTGATTCCTGACGCGCCCGGACTGGACGACACTCAGCGGCGATAAAGCGTATTGCCCACGCAAAGCGCATCCAATGGCGATTCTGCAAACAGCTGCATCGCATGCGTTGGATCCGCGGCAAGCGGCTTGCCTGCCACATTCAGACTGGTGTTGAGCAAAACGCTGCAGCCGGTCAGCGTCCGAAACCGCTCAAGAAGCGCTCGAAACGGCTGAGGGCCGCCATCGACTCGCTGAACACGACAACTGCCGTCAACGTGCTGAATGGCTGGCAGCATCGGCCCAACCACCTCGCACGAGTACAACATGAACGCGTCGGTCGCGCCCTTAAAAAACCGGTCAAAGTCTTCAGCAAGTACCGAGGCGCCATACGGCCGAAATGGCTCTCGACGTTTAATCTGATCGATTCGTGCGCGCCCATCGTAAAGTCTCGGGTCCATCAGAATCGATCGATGACCAAGCGCCCGCGGGCCGATCTCGCCATACCCCTGATACCAACCCACCACCTTGCCCTGCGCCAACACCTGAGCCACCTGGTCAATGGTCTCCTCCGATGGGCTCGGCGCAGGGGTATCGGCCTGCGCGTAGGGAAAGGCCTCGATGGCAAGCGGGGGTAAGGCATGGCGTTGTCTGAGCCACTCGAGTGCCCCCAGGCTGAGGCCTTCATCTGAGCAATGCGGTGCAATTACCAGATTGGGAAACCGGCTTCGCAAGGCCGAATTCCACACCACGTTCTGCGCGACGCCGCCCGAGTAAGCGACCGGCTCATCCGCCTGCACGTGGCTGGCAAAAAATTTCAGTAACCACTCTGCCGTTTGGTGATGAACCGTGGCCACCCAATCGAGCAGCGTGAGCCGAGCGACGGTGGGATCGCGTTTCCAGCGCAACCATCCGTGCAAAGACCAAAGCTCATCCAGGCGATCGAAATCAAGCGCGCTCAGATAGTCGCGATACCCTTCATCGATTCGCCCATACGCCTGGATCCCCATCACCTTGCCGGCAATATCATTGAAGTGCGCAGCCTGAATTCCCAGCGCCTTGCCAGCCTCTCGAATTCCCCAGCCAATGGAGCCTTGACGGATATCGCCCGCCGCCACCGTGCGGCCATCACGATAGACGCTCCAGGGCCGGCCATCACCCAAACCATCGATCACGATTCGGTGCGCCACTGGCTCTGACTCAAGCATCCAGCCGCTCAGCGCGTGACAATAGTGATGGCTCAACCAGGTCGCACCTGGCGCCTGCAGATACGCACAGACCTCGGGCGCCAGGGTTTCGGCGAGCGACTGACCCGAAGCCAGGCGTCGCATTGCGTCTGGCGACAGGTGCCGGCGCACCTCGGCCGGAAGCGCCGATGGATCAAACGTGACCGCGATGTGGTCGACCTCAGCCGCCTGGATGCCAAACGCTGCTTCAGTTTCGGATCGCCAATCCTGGGGCGACTTGAAACTGAAGCGCTTTTCCTGCCGCGGCCGCTCGAATTTCACATAGCGAACACGTTCGCCATCGAAGTAAGCCGCGTTGGCGTCATGCGCCACGACAGCAATTGCCAGAAGCTTCATCAGATGCGCTTTACAGTATTCGAGGAGGCACACGCCGATCGAATGCGGGACTGTATGTCTTACTGGAGGCGTTCGTCCACCGGACCTGGTATCGCGCACCCTTCGCCGCCAGTGCGGGCAGGTGCTGCCCAAATTCCCCGAACCTGAAGGCCGCTTCGTTGACAGCGTTTGCGTGCCTCATTTATACCCTGCCGGGTCAATGCCCGAAGTTTTTGAATGACGACCCATACCAATACCCTGGAGACATCTCATGACCATTTCTCGCCGAAGTATCTTGCAGTCCACCACAGCAGCCGCGCTCCTCGCTACAGTGGGCCATCGCGCGTGGGCGCAGGTGTAAGTCGACACGCTCAGAATCATTACCGGCTTTCCTCCGGGTGGCACCTCAGACACGCTCTGTCGCAAAGTCGCCGACAAAATGGCACCCGGTTATGCGCGGGTCGCCGTCGTGGAAAATCGTACTGGTGCGGGTGGACAAATCGCTGCCCAAGCGTTGAAAGCGGCCAGCCCCGACGGCCACACGGTATTGCAGACCCCAATGTCCATTCTCGGGGTGTATCCGCATATCTACCGCAAGTTGCCTTCTGACCCGGTGGTCCACTTCATGCCCGTGACACTGGGTTGCACGTTCGATTTTGGCTTCGCGGTGGGGCCGCAGGTCCCCGCCAGCGTACGCAACCTCGCCGAGTTTTTTTCGTGGTGCAAAGTCAACCCGACACTTGCCAAGTTTGGCTCACCTGCAGCGGGTTCAGTTCCACATTTCATCGGCGTCCTGCTCGGCAGGGAAGGCGGCGTTGATCTGAAGCATGTCGCCTTTCGTGGCACCCAGCCCGCAATTCTCGACATGATCGGCGGCCAGATCGCAGCGGTGAGCGGACCCATCGGAGAGTTCACCCAGCATGTGGTGGCCGGCAAGGCGCGCCTCCTTGCGGCAAGCGGTGCCAAACGAAACCCGTTTGCGCCCAACACACCCACCATGATCGAGCAGGGCCTGAATGGGTTTACCTTCAGCGAATGGTTCGGTTTTTATGTCCCGGCCAAGACACCTGGGGCTGTCGTGACGCGGCTTAATGCGGCAATGCGAGAAGCGCTCGCCGCCCCCGAGACGATTAGCGGACTGGCAACGATGGGGCTCGAGGCGAAATCCTCCACGCCGGACGAGCTCGCCTCGTTATTGAAGGCGGATACCGACAGGTGGGGACCACTGGTGAAGTCAATCGGATTTACCGCAGACGCGTAAACGACCCGTCAGGGCGTGATCACAAGCTTGCCGAGATGTGAATTGGATCGCATCCACTGATACGCCTCGGGCGCCTGTTCAAGCGCGAACGCTTTATCGACCGGCCAGCGTAGCCGCCCGGCGGCTGCGTCCGGCAATATGTCTGCACTCGCTGACGTGGCGATTGCTGCGATTTCGTCGAGCGTTCTTGTCCTGAAGGTCACACCGATCAGCGTCAGCCTGCGCAGGGCCAGCAAGTCAAAATCGAGCTGAGCCCGGGCGCCCCCCATCCGGCCCACGCAGACGATACGCCCTCGCAAAGCCGCAGCCCGAAGATGAATATCCAGCGTGGGCCCGCCCACCATATCGATGATCACATCCGATCCACGACCTTGCGTGGCAGCCATCACCGCCTCAACCGTATCCTGTTTGCTGGTGTCGATGCTGATGTCGGGGGCCAGAGATGCTGCGGCCAACGCCGCGAGCTTGCTCTCTGACGAGGACGTTCCCATCACAGGATGCGCGCCTTTGAGCCGTGCAATCTGCGTCGCAAAAATCCCAACGCCCGAGCTTGCCGCCTGAACCAGAACCGACTCGCCAGATTTGAGACCGGCTCGGGTGATCAGGGCATCGTACGCAGTCATCAGTGCCACCGGCGCAGTGCCGGCCTGTATCCAGGCCATCGGCGAGGGAACACGCATGACCAGTCGATGGTGAATTTTGGCGAACTCCGCGAAGGCGCCCTGACCCATCGCCATCACGCGATCACCTGCGGAAAATCCAGTGACACCTTCACCGACTTCGACGACTTCCCCGGCAAATTCGACACCAGGAATCGCGTAGCCAAGCGCCGCGCCAGCTGAGCGAAAGTGGCCCACGTTCATCGCGAGGTCAGCCCGGTTAAGTCCGGCTGCGTGAACCCTTACAAGGAGTTCGCCCTCCGTCAAGATCGGCCGCGGAACGGTTCTGCACTCGATACGCTTGGCGCCTGCCTCCTCGATAACCACGGCAGCGCGCATCGAATCGTGAACTGTTGTCACCGTGATGCCCTTTCGCGGCCAGCGCTAGTTCAAGGTGATCGCTGCATCGCGAACGATTTTCCCCATTCGGGCATGATCGGCTCGAAGCAATTTTCCGAACTCATTGAGCGCTACCGGAGCGGGGTCCATGCCTCCCTTTTTCAGTCGCTCAGCCACTTCCGGTAGCCGCAGTGCGGCTGCGTACTCGGCGGCCAATTTCTCAAGCACCGGCCTGGGTGTTTTGGCAGGCGCCAGAAATCCGAGCCAGGAGGTTACCGAATACCCGGGCACCGTCTCGGCGATGCTGGGCACGTTGGGCAGCGCCTGCGTTCTGGCAGGCCCGGTCGTTGCAAGAATTACGACCGCACCGGATTCAACAAACTGCCGCAGCGCCGTATAAGCGCCCATCGCCAGCGGGATGTGCCCGCCACCAAGATCTGCGAGCGACTGCGCGGCACCACGATAAGGCACGTGTGCAAACTGAACCCCCGCACTGCGGTTGAGTAGTTCTATCGCGATGTGATGAGGCGAGCCTTGGCCTGATGACCCGATTGCATACTGACCCGGCTTGGACTTCGCCGCCGCAATCGCCTCAGGCAGGGTTTTACCGGGAAAGCTTCGATGCGCTGCGAGGTAAAGCGGCACATCCACGAGCTTGATCAGGGGCTCGAAGTCTTCGATTGCATCGAAGGGCATCTTGGGCGTGACGTGCGGGTTGATGGTGAGCACCGAGTCGATTGTTGCCATCAGCGTGTAACCGTTGGGCTCTGCGCGCGCAACCTGAAGCGCACCCACATTGCCACCCGCACCGGTCAGGTTCTCAATCGCGATTGACTGACCCAGCGCCTGCGCAACCCGTTCGCTGGCAATACGTGCCATGGTGTCGGCTGCGCCCCCAGCGGCAAATGGCACGATGACGCGGATACTTCGCGAGGGAAAAGTCTGCGCGCAAACGGCACCGGCAGCCATCAAGGCGAGCGTCGAAAGCGCCGCCGCAAATAGACTTCGATTCACGTCGGTATCTCCGTTATTGGTTTGTACGTCGCTGCGCGTTGAATTTTGACTAGGGGGAGGAAAGCACTTCTTAGTGAAGTACTGTTGATAAG
>VGHA01000218.1 GCA_016868375.1 Betaproteobacteria bacterium
CTGGCAGTGGTCATGGGCTCAAACGTACGCCGCTTGAACACGCGCTTCACCTTGGAAACACCATAGTAAAGGCACAGTCGAGTTACGTCCTCAAGTTTGTGTTTCTCGAGCACCTTACCAATCAGCACGTCATCCTTGATGTTCGGATTGGACCAGTCGTACGCGCCCGACAAACCGATCTTGACGGACTTGCGTGGCGCATTGACTCGCTGGATGGTGGTGCGCAGCCACGCCGGAATCAGCGCTGCGTAACGGTCGATTTCTCCCTCAAGCCAGTCACCCGTAGCACGCTGGATCTCAAATGTCGTGAGGTCCTTCATGCCCCGGGTCCATAGCGCAAGCAACACTCGGCCCTTTGGGCTGGCAGCAAGTTGGACTTTCCTTTGACTCATACGTCGGAACTGCATTACGTGCCCAGCAGCCCTGAAGGTGCGCGATAGCCCCGAGGTGGGTACGACCAGTACATCGCCAGGTACTTCGACGGGTGCAAGTCCCAGGCGCTCGCCTGTCCTGCGCGCCAGGGCACTGGCCACCGTTTGCGCATCCACACGCTGACCCGCAACGGCGTACAGCCCTCTGGCCACCCGCACGATGGTCCCGGCCTTCATCAATCGAAAGAGAGCCTGATCAACGGCTGAACGCGTTCCTACCGACAAGAAGTCAGTACCGCAGAACACCGCGCCCTGGGGCTGGTTCGAGATTGCGAGCCGGATCGCTTCAGAAGCTCTCATTGTCAGAAATTATAGTTGTTTTTGTTATATTTTCACTATTTATTGGGCTATGCGAGGGCTGGGATCAAGCTGCTGGAGCGCGGCGTACTGAAAAAATCCGAGGCCAGTGGCCGCAGAACCAGTTACGAGTTGATGCCGGTCAGGTCATTTCGCGCCGCCTGAAATTTCGGTCGTCTGGTTTGACAGCCAGTCGGGTGCGCCTTTAGCGTTCGCGCGTCATCTCTCGGGGGATTGCCGATGAAGCTTGCTCTGCTATCCGTTGCAATCGCAATTTTCGGGGCAGTTGTTCCGCAAACCGCCCTCGCTCAGGAATTCCCGGCTAAGCCCGTCCGGATGGTTGTGCCGTTTCCACCAGGCGGAATCGCCGATGCGCTCGCCCGAATCCTGGGTGACGGCCTGTCGAAAAATTTCAACCAGCAGGTGATTATTGAGAACCGCCCCGGTGCAGGGGGGAATCTCGCAGCGTCTGCGGTTGCCACGGCCCCGCCAGATGGCTATTCGCTCTTTCTGGGACTGATCAGCTCTACAACACCTGGCACTCAGGCATCTGCATGACGCCCGAAACGGTCGAACGCTTGTCTCGCATCCCGGCCGTGTGCGCGCTCAAGGATGCGGTCAATGACGTTGCTCACACGGTGCGTTGCTGGGAACTCTGCGGTGACCGTATCGTCATCAGCGATCCGCTTGAGGAGCACCTGCTGGTCACAACGCTGCACTTCAATCAGCAGGTTCTGTTGGGAACCACACCGGTGTTCCTGATGCAGAGCCCTCATCATCAGCCGATCCAGCAATACTGGGAACTTGCAAGACAGCGAAAAGGGGCCGAGGCCGCTCGGCTTTTCTACGAACTGAAACCTCTTAGAACCATCTGGACCGAGATGTACCAGGTCCTTTGGAACAAAGACGGTGCGCTACATCCGCTTCCTTTCATCAAACACTGGATGGATCAGATGGGAATGCGCGCTGGCCCAGTTCGCCCGCCGATGCTGAACCTGAGCGCTGAGGAAAAGTCGCGATTCAACGAGCGCCTCAAAGCAAGCGGTTGGATGGACCGACTGGTACCAGGCTGGCAACCCACAACGTGAGTGAAGCCTCTCGACAGCGCGCCCTGGAAACGTTGCTGGCCGGATTCAGCGCCAACCGTTTTCTCAATGAGTTCTACGGACGGCTGCCGCTGCATGTAGCGTCAGCCAACAGGCGACGCTTCGAATCGCTCATCCACTGGGCCGAACTCGAGCGGCTCCTGAACATGGTTGGCTGCTGGATGACACCCGGGCTGAGGCTGGTCGCTGAGGGCCGCAGGTTAAGCCCCGAGCAATATTGTTTCGCCCGAACCGGCACCGACAACGAGGCCCGCGTCTGGCGTCCTCAGCCCGAGCGCGTGATGGCCGCCATGAACGCCGGCGCAACACTGGTGCTGAACGGGCTCGACGGACTGGTGCCGGCAATCGGCGCGACAGCCCACGACCTCGAGGTGTCACTCAATGTGCGCGTTCAGAGCAATCTGTATCTGTCGCGCCGTGGCCAGCGGGGTCTGCCGCTTCATTACGATGTTCATGACGTACTGGCCCTGCAGATCTCGGGTCAGAAGCATTGGCGGCTCTATCAGAACCCAGCCCACCCCGGTGCCCGAGTGCCCCCCGAGCGTGAACTGAGGGCGCGCGCGGGGCCAGTCAGCCAGACGATCCACCTCAGTGCAGGCGATTTGCTCTATCTCCCCGCTGGTGTAGTGCATGAAGCGATCGCCGCCAGCGACCATTCCATGCACCTGACGCTCGCTTTGAAGCAGGTCACACTGCTGGATGTGGCGAGTCTGATGATGAAACAACTGGCCGCGTCCAATGACGCCTCGACACCGCGCTACGACCTTCATCTGGGACGCGACGCTCTGGCGAGTCATGCCGCCCAACTTGCGGAGCGGTTCGCGACGCTTGCCGCCGACCCGACTGCCACTGCTGCGATGCTGGCTGACATCGAAGCGAATCGACTGCCCCGCGGCCAGTATCTCCTTGGCCCGGCACGGCCACAGCCCGAACTCAACGATTCATCGGACTGACTGATCTTGGCCGACAGCGCGTCAACGCCGATCCTTCGAATCGGTGAGGCAACGCCGGTCTCTGAACAGGGTACGTTGGTCAATCCCTGCCGCGCCGATCTAGTGTTCGCTCCGTGGCGGGAAGCGGTAGACATGCTCGTGCGTCTTTGCAGATCCGCCTGGGGCGAGTCTTTACACAGCCTTTATCTGCGCGGGTCCGTACCGCGAGGCACGGCGGTTGAGCATCGCTCGGACATCGATACGGTGTGTGTACTGACAGCGCCGCCGTCCTCGCCCGTCGCAACGCAAGCCGCACACATTACGCGCGCGATTCGCCTGCACTATCCGTTCTGTGTGGCGGTTGATTTAAGGGTCATCGCCTACCAGGCATTGATGGATCCTTATCGATCGGCGAACCTGCGATTTCTGCTCAAAACCCAGGGGCTCTGCATCGAGGGCGATGACCTCACCGCACGGTGGGCGCCCCCGACACTGTCTGAGGCCCGAATGACGCTAAGGGCGCTGCCTTCTGCGCTGGCCGCCACGCGCACATCCCTGGCGCAGCAGCCCGGCCCGCCAGAGGCGGCAGGCATCAGTCTTTGCGGGTGGGTCACGAAGAAGATCGTGCGAGCCGGGTTCGAACGGGTCGCCGAGCGCGAACGCACCTACACGCGTGACCTGTATCCATGTTGGGAAGCGTTTGCGCGCCACACCCCACAAATGGCGCAACCGATGTACGAGGTGCTTGCCCTCGCCGTCAATCCGTGTTTCGACACTGCCCGAATCAGGGATGCGCTGCTTGTGGGCGACTGGGTTGTCCAGATGCAGGACGCTGTTTAACCAATCGGTCACCACTTCTAGGGAGATCCTCGGGATGTCTACGGAAGAATTCCATCTCGATGCCGAGCAGCGGCCGCTCGAGTTCGCGATGCTCGCCTGCGACCTGCTGTCAGAACAGAGCCTCGACCCCGAAGATGCCTCCGAGCTGAGCGCCGCTGCGCTCAACGACGGCTTCCAGATTGAGCTGCAGATCAGTGAGCAGCTCACGCTACGCCCTGCCTACGACGAAGCCTCGGCCCAGTATGTCGGCATGGTGTGCATCCCTTAGCGTCTCCTGACATCCCGGCAGCTCGCGCTGGCGTTGTCGTTGAACAGCGTGATGCCGGCCAAGCGCCGATTCGAGACCCATGTTGTAACGGGTGATCTGCAGCTAATCGAAATCTGGCCCGCGAGTGGTCTCGACCTGGGAGACCTGGCGGCAGGGCTCGACGTTCTTGTTCAGACGTTCGGCGCACTGATCCTTGGCAACGGCGCGTCTGTACCGCCACCCAGTGCGAGCGGTGTGGTGGGCATCAAAGCCTGAACTGCACGCTGCATTGCCCATCGACGACTATCCAATCTGAGGTCTATCGACCATGGAAATCAAGATTACGAAAGGTCTTCCGTGGGAAGAAGCGCACACCATCGAGATGGCGCAACTTCGACGCGCACCCGCTGCATCCAGCTTCTCCTTGCGGTTGAACGCCGAGGGGAAACTGGATAAGCACGCGTTCTCGGAACTACTGGCCGCGGCGCGGGCCAGCAACGCCTACAAAGCCAACCAGCAGCACTATCAGTTCAAACTGAAATCCGACAGCAACGGACACACTCTGACCCTGAAACAGCAGGGCCTATGGAGCCGTTTCAAGGGCGTATTCGGCTGGGGTCGTGAAACGCGCGAGCGGCAACGCGCCGATGCGAAGCGTCTCATCGAGGGAATGAGCGTCTTCGAGATCAACCAGGCTCGACAGCAGGGCCAGATCACCGACGGCACGAGCTTTAGCCAGGCCAAAGCCGACCAGAGAGTCATCATGGACGCAATGGGGTCCACGCGGCATCGACAGACAGGATCGCAATCCTCTTCCGAGGAATACGACTTCGAGAAACTGATGGGCGCTGCGATTGAGGAACAAAGCGAAGGGCAAGTTGCGCGGATCACCCAACAATTCATATCCGGCGAGCACAGCTCCAACGACCAGCCGGATAGCCCACCCCTGAATGCTCAGCCCTCGCCCGCTGAGCAATACGTCGCTGCGGACTCGCAACGTCAGAACAGGTAGTCTGACTACGGCCAGTTCGGGCAGCAACAGAACTCATTCATCGCCTCGCAGAACGACGATAACGTGAGCGAGCGACCAACCTTCTACGATAAAGGCTTATTCCAAAATTTAGCCCATATGAGCGAGAACGATCTCGAGTAGCAGGAAGTCGATCGGGTAAGCGACGCCAACCAATCCCGCGGGAGCCAGCTCCTGGCGCGACTCATGCAGAACTGAGCCTGGGACAAAACTCGAGCCAGCCCGGAATGCGCTAAACCAGCCGATAAAGCCGCCGCGCGTTTTCCCGGAGCAGTTTCTCGAGCGCAGCCGGTTTGAGCCCAAGCGCTTCGATTTCCGCGAGTGTTCGCTCGAAATCAAGCACCGGGTAATCCGTTCCGAAAATCACTTTGTCCTGGCCGAAGGTGTTGATGTAATGCACGAAAGACTGCGGCCAGTATTTCGGACTGTGCGCGTCGCACCCGATATACACATTCGGATGCTTCCAGGCCATGGCAATCATTTCCTCGGTCCATGGAATGCCCACATGGATACCTACCAGTTTGAGCTCGGGAAAATCGCAGGCAACCGCATCCAGCGTGATGGGGCGGCCAACGCTTTTTAATGGCCGATTCGGGTCGTAGATCAACGACTGACCCACCTGCAGCTGCACCGGCACATCCA
>VGHA01000219.1 GCA_016868375.1 Betaproteobacteria bacterium
AGAAAATTGGGGGTAGAACGCGAAAAACCGAGAGAAATCATAGTCGAAATTCACAGAATTATCAATATAAATCAATGGTTTAATGGAATATCAGGGCCGACCACTTACTAGACTTCAGAGACAAAATCTTGTCGATTAGTTGTTGCTGGTAAGCACTCAGCGGACGAATGTCTAGAGTGACAGCACCACTGCTAACGATGTGGGGCATCGGGGACTCTCTGTTGGGACACTGCGAAGCAGGTCCCATCAGGGTCACTCCACGGTAACGCTCTTGGCCAAATTTCTCGGCTTATCCACATCGGTGCCGCGCGCGAGTGCTGCGTGATACGCGAGCAGTTGCAGCGGCACGACATGGAGAATCGGTGACAGGGCGCCCGCATGGTCGCCCAGGTTGATGACATGCACGCCATCGCCCGCGCTGATCCGCGTGTCGCGGTCGGCGAATACGAACAGTTCGCCGCCGCGCGCGCGGACTTCCTGCAGGTTTGATTTCAACTTTTCGATCAGCGCGTCGTTCGGGGCGATGGCCACCACCGGCATCTGGTCATCGACCAGCGCAAGTGGCCCGTGCTTGAGCTCGCCCGCTGCGTAAGCCTCGGCGTGGATGTAGGTGATTTCCTTCAGCTTGAGCGCGCCCTCGAGCGCGATCGGGAAGTGAACGCCGCGCCCGAGAAAAAGCGCATGCTGACGCGCGGCGAATCGCGCGGCCCAGTCGCGCACCGCGGGCTCGCACTCGAGCACCCGGTTCATCGCCGCCGGCAGGTGTCGAAGCTGCGCGATCAGCTCACGCTCGCGCTCGGCGGAGAGCCGGCCGCGCAACTTTGCGAGCACCAGCGTGAGCACAAAAAGCGCCGCGAGCTGTGTGGTGAAGGCTTTGGTGGACGCCACGCCGATCTCGGGCCCGGCTCGGGTGAGAAAGCGAAGCTTCGATGCACGGATGAGTGCAGACTCGGGCACGTTGCAGAGGGTGAGCGTGTCGGTAAGACCCTGCGCGGCGGCGTGTGCCAGGGCGGCCAGGGTATCGGCGGTTTCGCCCGATTGAGAGATGGTGATGACCAGCGTGTTCTCGAGCGCCACCGAGTCTCGGTAGCGGTATTCGCTGGCGATCTCCACCGTAGTCTGGATGCCGGCGATTGACTCGAGCCAGTAGCGCGCCACGCAGCCCGCGTGATAGCTTGTGCCGCAGGCAAGAATCAAGACCTGCTGTGCGCGCGACAGGATGGGCCGCGCGTCGGCACCGAACAGGCCAGGCTCAACCGAAGACGCACCCAGCAGCATTTCAAGCGTATTGGCGATCGCGCCAGGCTGCTCAAAAATTTCTTTCTGCATGTAGTGGGCGTACCGGCCCAATTCGATGGAATCAGCCGAGAGCTGGCTGAGAATGACTGGCCGGATCGCCTGGGCACCGGAGGAGTCGACGATCCGATAGCCATCGGCACGAATCTCGACCACATCGCCTTCTTCAAGATAAGCGACATGGCGTGTCACCTGCAGGAGCGCCGAGGTATCGGAGGCAAGAAAGTTTTCACGATCGCCGCGGCCGTCGTTACCGACGCCGAGCAAAAGCGGCGCGCCACACCGCGAGCCCACCACGGTGCCGGGTTCGGCGCGGCTGATCGCTGCGATGGCGTAGGCGCCTTCGAGCTCTCGCACCGCATGCTTAACCGCATCAAACAGGCTGTGGCCCTGGCTTACCAGGCGGTGCAGCAGATGCGCAATGACCTCGGTATCGGTCTGCGATTCAAAGTTGTAGCCCTCTGCGATAAGCTGCTGACGCAGGGACTCATGATTTTCAATGATGCCGTTGTGCACCACCGATATGGAGGCCGCATCGGTGACCGACGCGTGCGGATGAGCGTTGATCTCATTGACGCCGCCGTGTGTGGCCCAGCGCGTATGTGCAATGCCGGTGGGCGCCTCGACGCGCTCGCCGTCAGCGCGCGCCTGCAGATCAGCCACCCGACCCACGGCGCGTACGCGCCGGATATCGCCGTCGTTTAACGCGATACCGGCAGAGTCATAGCCTCGGTACTCGAGCTTGCGAAGCCCCTCGATCAGGATCGGGACCACATTGCGTTGCGCGACCGCGCCAACGATTCCGCACATCGAAATCCCCTTCAGTCCTTTTTGCGAGTCGGCCGCTTCCAGCCAGGTATCGCGGTTTGCCGCGCGCGCGACACGGTGAGCTGATCGGCCGGCGCGTCGCGCGTGAGCGTTGTTCCCGCCCCCAGGGTGGCACCCTTGCCAACCCGAACAGGTGCGACCAGCTGGGTGTCGCTGCCAATGAAGGCATCATCTTCGATGATGGTGCGATGCTTATTGACGCCGTCGTAATTGCAGGTGATGGTTCCTGCACCAATATTGACCCGCTCGCCCACTTCGGCATCGCCCACATAGGCGAGGTGATTGGCCTTTGAACCCGCGCCCAGTCGCGTTGCCTTCATCTCGACAAAATTGCCCACATGACTGCCCTCGCCCAGCTCGGTGCCGGGTCGCAGCCGCGCATAGGGCCCGACACGCGCATCGGCGCCCACCTGCGCGCCATCAAGGTGTGAGAACGCAAGCACCTGCGCGCGCTCGCCAAGGGACACATTGCGCAGCACGCAGTAGGGACCAACGGTGACGCCCGCGGCGAGCCGCACCTGCCCTTCGAATACGCAGCCGACATCGATGAACACATCACGGCCGCACTCGAGCGTGCCGCGGATGTCGAGTCGCGCGGGGTCGGCGAGCGCTACGCCTGCCTCCATCAGCCGGTCGGCCTGGGTTCGCTGATAGATTCGTTCGAGCTGCGCAAGCTGCGCCCGGCTGTTGACGCCCAGGGTTTCCCAGTCATGCGCCGGCTGCGTGGCCTCGACCACTACGCCGTCAGCCACCGCCGCCGCGACGATGTCTGTGAGGTAGTACTCGCCCTGCGCATTGTTGTCAGACAGCCCGGCAAGCCAGCGTCGAAGCGCCGGTGTGGGGGCTGCCAAGATGCCGGTGTTGACTTCTCGGATGGCGCGCGTCGCGCCGTCCGCGTCCTTGTGCTCGACGATTCGGACGACGCGACCACAGTCTCGCACGATCCGGCCATAGCCGGTGGGGTCATCCAGATCAAGCGTGAGAATGGATAGCGCACCCTGACTGGCGGGCTCCACCAGCGTTGCAAGTGACTGCGCCGCGGTAAGTGGTACGTCGCCGTAGAGCACCAGCGTGGGCACTGAATCAATCAGGTGCGGGAGTGCCTGCATGACCGCATGGCCCGTGCCCCGCTGCGGCGACTGCAGCGCCCAGACCAGGTCGTCGCTTGCGAGCGCGCGCGGAACCGCGTCGCCGCCATGGCCATAGATCACAACGATGCGTTGTGGCTTGAGCGCCCGAGCCTGCTCGAGCACATGGGCGAGAAGCGGACGACCCGCAAGCGTGTGCAGCACCTTGGGTAGATCGGAGTGCATGCGCGTGCCCTTGCCCGCAGCCAGGATAACGATGTTCATGGGCCGATAGAATAAGGCGGTGCAAAACACCAATGGTCGGAATGCCAACGGGCAACTTGGCTGGGAGCGTAAAAGCCGCGAGATGGCTTTTCGCTCGCCAGAACCTAAAAAGCTTAGCACGCGGGTGGTTTGCGGCTGGGTGACGCTGATCGCGGTTCTGGTTCTCAGCGGATGCACGGTCGCGCGGTTTGGCTACGAGATGCTCCCCTGGTTCGCAAGCTGGCAGCTCGACCGCCACCTGTCGCTTGACTCGACGCAACGCAGCCTCGCAAGCGGGCGGATCGATGCGATTCACGCGTGGCATCGGCAGTCGCAGATGCCGCGGTACGCCGCGCTGGTGGAAAACGGGATCAGCCTGCTTGATGGGCCGCTTTCAGCAGCCGAACTCGCTGCCTGGCGTGCCCAGATATTTGCGCTGTGGCAGGAGCCGGCTGAAAGAATCGCCCCCGATCTGACCGACCTGGCCTTGACGCTTCGCCCCGCGCAGATCGACCGTCTTGAGCGGCGGCTCGCCGACAGCACCGCCGAACTGCGCCGTAAATACCTTGAAGGCTCGCCTGCCGAGCGCCTGGAAGGGCGAATTGAGCGATGGCAGGAGCGGATGAAGTGGCTGCTGGGTGACCTGACTGCCGCTCAGCGTAGTGAACTGCGCCGACTGGCCGCGGAACAGCCCTCCGATGAAGCGGCCTGGCTTGAGGAACGCCAGTCGCGCAACGAACGGCTGGTTCGGCTGCTTCGCCGGATCGAGCGCGACAAGCCCTCGCGCGAGCAGGCGCTGGCCTGGAGCACCGCGTTTTTGCAGGGCTTCTGGCAGAGCGAGGATCCGGCTCGGGCGCGCCGAATCGAGGCCAATGCCGCCAACGGGGACCGGGTGGCGGCGGCGATGATCAATACCGCAACGCGCGGTCAGCGCGACACCATGCGCGCCAAACTCTCTGACATCGAACGCGATGTGATGCGGATGATTTCGCGGGGCGCGCGCCCCTAGTCAGCGGCCCATCAGAAGCAGGAGCGCGGGCAAGAGCTGGATAAGCGCCATGGCACTTACCAACAGGCACAGCAGCGCCACCCAGCGGCGCAGCCGACGCTGTTCGGCCATCAGGGTCTGAAGTCGGGCATTCGAGACTGTATCACTTCGCCCGCGATCAACCTGGGCGGCAAGCGCGGCATGCATCAGACGGGGTAGCTGCGGGAGCGTATTGGCCCATAGCGGCGCCTCGGTGCGAAGCCGTGCCAGGAATCCCGACCAGCCCACCTGATCATTCATCCAACGCTCAAGAATGGGTTTGGCGGTGACCCACAGATCGAGATCTGGATCGAGCTGGCGGCCGAGACCTTCAATGTTGAGGAGCGTTTTCTGCAGCAGCACGAGTTGCGGCTGGATGGCGACATTGAAGCGGCGCGAGGCCTGAAAGAGCCGCATCAGCACCAGCCCCAGTGAAATTTCGCGCAGCGGCCGGTCGAAAAACGGCTCGCAGCAGGCGCGCACTGCGCCCTCAAGCTCTTCAACCCGAGTTTGCGCAGGCACCCAGCCCGACTCGACATGAAGCTCGGCGACCCGGCGGTAGTCACGGCGAAAGAACGCCAGAAAATTCTGTGCGAGATAGTTTTTGTCGAATTCCGAGAGCGTGCCGACGATGCCGAAATCGAGCGCGATGTAGCGGTTGAAGTCATCGCCCGAATCGCCCACCAGGATATTGCCCGGATGCATGTCGGCATGAAAAAAACCGTGCTTGAACACCTGCAAGAAAAAAATCTCCACGCCGTCACGCGAGAGCTTCTTCAGATCGATTCCCGCCTCACGCATCCGGTCGATCTGGCCGATGGGGATGCCATGCATACGATCCATCGTGAACACGTTGGTGGCACACCAGTCCCAGTGCACTTCAGGAATACGCAAGAGCGGCGAATCGGCAAAATTGCGGCGAAGCTGTGCGGCATTGGCGGCTTCACGGATCAGATCGAGTTCGTCGTGCAGGTAGTTATCAAATTCGTCGATGACCTCCAGCGGACGAAGCCGTCGGGCATCGGCTGACA
>VGHA01000220.1 GCA_016868375.1 Betaproteobacteria bacterium
GAGGCGGCAAGATCGATATCGCAATTCTTGGCGCCATGCAGGTCAGCGAAGGCGGCGATCTTGCCAACTGGATGATTCCCGGCAAGATGGTCAAGGGAATGGGTGGTGCCATGGACCTGGTTGCCGGAGTGGGCCGTGTCATCGTGCTCATGGAACACACCGCGCGCAAGAAAGACGGCACCGAGGAACTCAAGATCCTTGATAAATGTTCACTGCCGCTCACCGGCGTGGGCGTGGTCGATCGCATCATTACCGATCTTGGCGTGCTGGATGTCACCCCGCACGGGCTTCGCGTGGCTGAACTCGCGCCCGGCGTCACGCGCGACGAAATTGTGACTCGCACCGGCTGCCGGCTCGATACCGGCGCGCTGTCATAACGCACGGCGCGCCAGGCTGGCGGCGGTACGCCTTCCTCTTCCCGTTTTCCAGCCGCAGCCGCGGCCAAGCCGGAGCAGTGCGATGATCCCGCACCCCGAACGCATCGCGCTTCACAACGAAATCCACACGCGCCCCCGGCCGCGCGTGTCTTCGCCGTGTCAGGTTTCACATCTGGCGCTGCTTCGATCACCCGGCGCGCCGTCAAGCCCCGCTGCGCTGCGGGAACTCTGCCTGCAGTACGGAATCGCCCCGCCCAGCGACGGACAGAGCCATTTTTCAGGCGATTTCGGGCGCTTCCGCCTGAAGTGGGAGCGGCACGGCGAGTTTGACGACTACACGGTATATCGGAACATGATGCGGGCCGATGACCCGTTCGCCGAACCCGCCATCGATGCGCTGCCATCCGGATGGCTCAACGGCGTCGATGGTCAGCTGGTCGCAGCCGTACACATTGCGTTGCTGCCCGATGGGCCGCAGTGGTCGCACCGGGATCGGATCGCAGCCGCGCTGGGCGCCACCGATCTGATCGGCGCAGAACTTAGCGACGGAGCAGCGGTGCTCCACACCGATCTGCACCTCGACTCGCACGGCTACACCCGGTTCCTGCTCATCAACCGGAGCATGAACGCATCGCTTTCCGGGCGACATTTACAGCGGCTTCTCGAGCTGGAGGTCTATCGGATGATGGCCATGCTCGGCTTTCCGGTTGCGCGTGCCGCCGCCGCCGAGCTCAATGAACTCGAGCGCAGTCTTGGCCGGCTGGTGAGCCGGCTTGAGTCGGCACCGGCCAACGAAGAGCCCGAGATGCTCAACGAGGTTACCCGGCTGGCAGCACTTGCCGAGCGAATCGCCTCTGAAACCGGCTTCAGAACCGGCGCGTCGCGGGCTTACCACGCGCTGGTTCGGCAACGATCAGCCGATCTGCGTGAGCAGCGCGTGGCAGGCCTCGAAACGGTCACCGAGTTTCTCGAGCGCCGATTCACCCCCGCCATGGCCTTCTGCGAAAGTGTTGACCGCAGGCTCGCCGCGGCGGCCGAGCGAATCGACCGCGCGAGCAACCTGCTTCGTACCCGGGTTGAAATCGAGCGCGAGGCACAGAACCAGCAGCTGCTCGGCGCCATGAACCGGCGGGCCAAGCTGCAGCTCAGGCTGCAACAGACCGTTGAGGGGCTGTCGGTGGTGGCAATCAGCTATTACGCGATCGCGGTGCTCGGCTATGTATTCAAGGCTGCTGAAGCGATCGGCCTCAACATCAATACCGAACTGGCCAGCGGTATTGCAGTGATCCCAGTCGTCACTTTTGTGACGCTGGCGGTCAGGCGTCTTCGTCGCTCCGTTGGCAGCGAGCGCGACCCGCTCTAATCGCGGCGGCGGCTGTCGCGTGCGCTACAGCCCGAAACCGTCATCCACATTGATGACCGAACCGTTGATGAATCCGGAGCGCTCGGACGCGAGCAGCAGAACCAGACCATCCAGGTCTTCCGGCTGGCCCAGGCGCTTCCTGGGGGTAATCGAGATAAGCTTGCGACCGGCATCGGTATCCCAATGGTGTTCGTTCAGCTCGGTGCTGATGTAGCCTGGGCAGATTGCGTTCACGTTGATGCCGTACCGCCCCCACTCAATGGCCATGGCGCGCGTCATCTGCGCCACCGCCGCCTTGCTCATGCTGTAGATGCCGATCAGCGGCAGTGCCTTGATCGCGGCAAGCGATGCCACATTGATGATGCGCGCGGGGCGGCCAGGTTGGGTGCGGGCACGTTCGATCATTCGCCTGCCGACTTCCTGGGCCACAAAGAACGCGCCCCGGGTGTTGGTGTTGAGCACGAAGTCATAGTCTTCGGGGCGAACATCGACCAGCTTCTGCGTGGTGCTGACCCCCGAATTGTTCACCAGGATATCGATCGGGCCCACTGCGGATTCAGCCTGGTCAACGGCCGCTCGAATCGAGGCAATATCGGTGACATCCATTGGCACTGCCGTGGCCTGCCCACCTGCCTCAACGATCTGGTCTCGCAGTGCCTGCAACCGTTCGACACGGCGCGCAGCCAACACCACCTTTGCCCGATTGTCGGCAAGCATCCGGGCAAAACGCGTCCCGAGCCCGCTTGAGGCGCCTGTCACCAGGGCGACGCGGCCGGTGAGGTCAAATGAGGTGGCCATCGAAGGTCTCCGATACAGCGATTGGCTTGCGGAAATTCGCGAGCGGCGATGTTAATCGATTCCCGGTTTGCGCCCGGATGAGGCTTTCCGCGACAATCCAGCTTTGGCCGACAGCTGCCGATCAGAGCGGTTCTCCCCGGTCCCGGAGGTCTCATGCAAGTCGAACGCGACGCAATGGAATACGACGTGGTGATCGTCGGTGGCGGCCCTGCGGGCCTGTCCGCGGCAATTCGCCTGAAACAGCTGGCGGCCGAGGCCGGGCGTGAGGTCAGTGTCTGCGTGCTCGAGAAAGGCTCCGAGGTCGGTGCCCACATTCTGTCGGGCGCGGTCATGGATCCGATCGCCATCAACGAGCTGTTCCCAGGCTGGAAAGAAATGGGAGCGCCGCTCAAGACCGCGGTCACCGAAGACCGTTTTTTATTTCTGTCCGAGACAGGCGCCAGGCGGGTGCCGAACTGGATGCTTCCCGATTGCTTCCAGAACCACGGCAACTATGTGATCAGCCTGGGCAATGTCGTGCGTTGGCTGGGTCAGCAGGCGGAAACGCTGGGCGTTGAAATTTACCCGGGCTTTGCGGCCGCAGAAGTGCTGTTCAATGAAGATGGATCGGTGCGCGGTGTGGCAACCGGCAATCTTGGCATCGGACGCGACGGAGAACCCACCGACGCTTTCCAGCCAGGCATGGAACTGCACGCTAAGTACACACTTTTTGCCGAGGGCGCACGGGGCCATCTTGGCAAACAGCTCATTGCCCGGTTCCGGCTCGACGAGGGACGCGATCCTCAAAGCTATGGCATCGGCCTTAAAGAGCTCTGGGAAATCGAACCCTCCCGGTTTCAGGCGGGTCTGGTCATGCACACCGCGGGCTGGCCGCTCGCATCCGACACCTACGGCGGGTCCTTCCTTTACCACTTCGAAGACAACAAGGTGGCGGTTGGCTTTGTGGTGGGCCTGAACTACGCCAATCCGTGGCTGTCACCCTTCGAAGAGTTTCAGCGCTACAAAACCCATCCGTCGATACGGTCTTTCCTCGAAGGCGGGCGCCGGCTTTCCTACGGCGCACGGGCCATCACGGCGGGCGGGCTCAATTCGCTGCCGCGCTTTGTGTTTCCCGGTGGGTGCCTGGTGGGCTGCGATGCGGGGTTTTTGAACGCATCCCGAATCAAAGGCAGTCATGCAGCGATCAAAACCGGCATGCTGGCCGCCGACGCGGCCTACGAGGCGCTGGGCGCAGGCCGTCAGCACGACGAGCTACGCAGCTACGCCAACAGCTTCAGCGAGTCATGGCTGCATGACGAGCTTTATCGTGCACGCAATTTCAAACCTGCGATGAGCAAGGGGCTCTGGCTGGGCACGGCGCTGGTGGGCATCGATCAGGTGCTGTTTCGAGGCCGGGCGCCGTTCACGTTGCACAGTCATCAGCCTGACCACGCCTACCTGAAGCCTGCCAGCGAGTGCGAGCCAATCGTCTATCCGAAGCCAGACGGCAAGCTCAGTTTTGATCGGCTGTCTTCGGTATTCATCGCCAGCACCAACCACGAAGAAAATCAGCCCAGCCATCTGACGCTGAAAGATGAATCGGTCCCGGTTTCAGTCAACCTGACACGCTTCGCGGGGCCAGAGTCTCGCTATTGTCCGGCGGGCGTGTATGAGTATGTGAAAAACGATGAGGGCGCAGATCGCCTGCAGATCAACGCACAGAACTGCGTCCACTGCAAAACGTGCGATATCAAGGATCCGACCCAGAACATTGTCTGGGTAACGCCCGAAGGAGGCGGCGGTCCTAATTACACCGGGATGTAAATCAGCAGCGGGTGAACGCGTATTGCCGTCGAGCGCTTACCCGACAAAACATGTCGTTGCGATTGCACCGGTACTTCAAGCGGGGCTGCTGAACGCAGCCCCGTTGGTTCTGCAGCGGGTCGATCAGCCGCCGAACGGGCGTCCGCGGCGCTCGCCGCCGCCGCCGCCACCGCCACCAGCTCCGCCGTAGCCGCCACCGCCACCGCCACGGCCGTAGCCACCACCACCGCCGCCGCCGCGGTAACCACCGCCACCGCCGCCGCCACCGCCGCCGCCGCCGCCGCCGCGGCCGTAGCCACCACCACCACCACCGCCGCCGCGGTAACCGCCACCGCCGCCACCACCACCGCCGCTCTGCTCGCGAGCTTCGTTGACGACCAGGCTGCGGCCTTCAAGCGAGAAGCCGTTCAGCGCACGAATTGCCGCCTGTGCCGCCTCGTCATTGCCCATGGTCACAAAACCGAAACCGCGCGAGCGGCCTGTTTCGCGATCGGTGACAATTTTTGCGTCAGTGACATCGCCGTGCTGACCGAACAACTGTGACAGTTGCGCATCCGTTGCACGCCAGGGCAAATTGCCCACATAGATCTTGGTGCCCATCCTGGAAAAGTCCTCGAAACCCGTTGAAAAGGCCATTGCATTTCGAGGAACACCGGAACCAGCAACCCGAGAAATGCAATCCTGAATGACGGGCGGATGCCCAGCCATTGAGGGCACTTTGCCACAAACGTACGTGATTGCACAGCAAGATGAAACCCGCACTCGGGTAATCGGGTAATACCTGGGATCCAGATCACCGCCAGCATCGCTGTGGGGGATGAACGAATTCAGTCTGGATAAGAACGGGCTCATTCTGCGGGCTTTGGGTGCAGCGTGCCAGGCGCTGCAGACCGCTCAGCAAACACGCGGCGTTGCGTCACTGCGCTCAGGACGTCGTATCGGCGCCTCAAAATCCGCGCGCCATGCAAGGTCTCTGAATCTGTTGCATTTCCAAAAATACTGTATAAAATCACAGCACGGAGGTTCTCCATGCGTGATCTCACCGCTCGCCAGCAGCAAATCCTGTCCCTCATTCAGCAGCATATCGCTGACACCGGTTTCCCGCCCACGCGCGCTGAAATCGCCACGAAGCTCGGGTTTCG
>VGHA01000221.1 GCA_016868375.1 Betaproteobacteria bacterium
CGCTGAGGGCATACCGGTTCGAATCGCCCGCTGCGCCGCCTGTGAAGTTAAGCGAACCAACTGTTCCTGCCGCGTCTTCCGTAAACAGGTTTAACGCCTCGGAAAGCCACCGATAGCCCGTTGTAGATGTCTGGTTTGTTCCGATGACGCCATCTGAATCCGGAACATAGAACCGCCAGTAATCGCCGGCAGCGGTGCCGTCATCGCTTCGATCCCAGTGGTAATACCAGCGATTGCCGTCCGCCTGAATCGGGTAGATGAGCTTGCCCAGATTACCCAGATCGATCGACGAGGTGCCGGGTGTGACGGCCGTGTAAATCTTTCCGCCATTTAAGCTGATGCTGTTTGCGGTAACGGATACGCCGCCAGCAGCGCTGAGCTGCGAAGTAACGGCGTAACTGAATGTGAGCGTTTTACTGCCAGACCCTGCGCTATACGCCCCCTGAACGACCTGTCCCCCAACTTGAAGCCCTACAGTCGGCGTTCCCCCGGCTGTCGAAACAATGACAGGTTCGCTAAAACGCACCACCGCGTAAATCTGATCACCCGCCGCAAACATTCCGCTAGGCGACGCGCTCACTTCAATAGCGGTGACTGCCGCTTGAGACCCAGCACTCGAGGCAACAGGATCAAGGTTGACAGTGGCGGCGCTGGATGTCTGGCCAAGATACGAAGCCGTCAACGTAAGGACTGGGCTTGTACTGGCAGCCGCTGTCGCGCTGAGCTTTCCTGCGGTACTTAAATATGTGTTGAACGCCGCTGCAGTGCCGCGCAGCGTCACCGACGTTGCGCCCGTTGCTCCTGCAAAGCTTGCGCCTGTTGTCGACAGGATGTTGGCGCCCGATGCGAGCGACAGCGTCGCGCCCGCGTCGACACTTACCGTGAGATCGAATAACGTGTTGGTGGCCCCCACCTCTGCGAACGCATCGCTTGCGAACAGCACATTGCTTGCGCTTGCCTGAACGACACGATGGAAGGCGGGTACGCTGATCGACAGTGTTGGCTGGCTGGTCGAGAAAATAATTGCCGAGGTGGTCGACGCAGTAAACGTGCTTGCGCCCGCCTGAGCGCGGCTGACGCTTGCGGCAAGCGTCGTGGTGACCGAACCCGTGAAGCTGATCTGGTCGGTATCGAGCAGTGCACTAAGGTTGGCTGCAGAGCCGGTGAGCATCAGCGTCGAAGTACCCGACCCACTGATCGTAACGTTGTTGTGCGTACCGTTACCCGCCACGTAAGACAACGCGCCGCGCGGTGCCGACAGTGAAACGCTTACTGTGGCGTTCGAAGCTGCGTTGGCTGTCACCGCATTCGCGCCAATCACAAGCGGTGTGCTGACACCTGGCGTAACCACGAACGCATTGGGCAGGGTGATGGACGGCCCGTAGCCAACGTCTTCCGCGACCTTGGTCTGTATAGCGACAGTCGCTTCGCTGCCCGCCAGCCGGAACTTGAGCGAGCTCAATCCACCAACATCAACCAGCACTGTTTCAGGCGTGCCGCTAAAGAGTGCATTCAGCGCAGCAACTGATCCGCTAAACCGGACTGCTTTGACGGTCTGGCCGGCGCCATTCGTGAAGTCCGATCCAGCGCTGACCGTTACGCTTGCGGACGCGGTGGTAAGCGTCTGCGTTGGAGTGGCCCACGCGCCTGCCGCATTGGCAGGCTTAACCGCATTGATGCTCATGTTCTGGCGCTCAGCCAGAATCTCGAGGTCAATTGTTCCGGTGTTTCCATTGAACGCATCCGCGCTCAATCGGATTGGTAACAACGCCCCCGGCGTTGCAATCAACACCTTCGGCAGCACCATCGCCCCGCCGTACGAACTGGTCGCACTCGACTGTGTGGGCGTCGCCAGATTTACGCTGGCGCTGGCCGCAGCCGACACCCAGCTTGAGTTCACGAGGTGCTCGAGCTTGATTCGTAGCGTCGAGGCCGCGCCCTGATATCGAACCTTATCCGCAGTCTGAAGATAGGTCTCGAGCGCGGCCGTATTGCCAGCAATCACGATGTCACTTCCGCTGTTCACCGTAACGCTCGAGCCGCCTGTTGCCGCGATGCTGTAGGCCCCATTCACTGGCCCTGTCAGCCCCGCGAACGTGAGCGTGCCTGCATCGGCGCTCACGCGCATGCGAAGCGACCCGGAGGTCGCATTGGTATCGAAGTCAACGGTGGCAAGCGTAATCTGCGACGACACGCCAGGCGTGACCCAGGCCTGCTGCGACAGGCTGCGAATCGAGGACACCGTGGCTGCCGTGCTGGTGGGGCCAAAGGCCACCAGCTGCGTGCGGGCCTCTGAGTACACCAGCGCGTTGTCCTCGCGTTCCACGCGCACCGTAAGCACGGGCTGGCTTTCGCCTGTGTAGGTTGCACGGGCCGCGGTGTTGAAATAGGTGCTCAGGTTGGCCGCGGTGCCAGCGAACACTTTTGATGCTGCCGTCGCACCTGCGCTCACCGTTACGCCACCGGCATCGACTCCGCCGATCTCACCATTTGCCACCGTGAGCGTTACCCGCACTGGTGTCGAGCCAGTGCCGAACGCGCCGCTTCCAAAGATCAGATCGCTGGGTGTACCCGCTGCGATCACAATCGGCACGGTAGCGGGCAGCGTCAGCGGCAGCGACACGGCAGCCTGCACCGCCTGCAGCGATACGGTGCCTTCCACCGAACGCGTCGAATTGGAGGCGGCAAGCTTGACCGTAAGCGCCTCACCACCCGCTCCGGTGTAGCTCAGCAGGCCCGAAGCAAGGTACGTGTTGAGCTGCGTGATTGATCCGCTCAGCGAGACCACGCGAGCGCTGCTATCACTGTCCGAAAGAACGGAGCTATTCGCCGCCACTGAACCAGTCGAATTTGAAGGCAGGCTCAGCGTCAGCACATAGTTCGAAACCCCCGTGTCGCCAGTCAGCGAATTACCTGACAGGGCAATCGACGAAGCTAGCCCCGACGTCACGCTGTACTGCGTAGGTAGCGACATCTGAAGCGCAGTCGGCGCGGCCGTCTCGGTGCGAACCGCCGCCTGCAAGGTCAGGGTGGCCGATGCGCATCGAAGCGAATCAGCATTGATGAGCTTCAGGCTGAGGGACCCAAGCGCGCCAGTGCCTGTGCCGGTGTAGCGGAGATTGCCGCTCGTCAGATACGTGTTGAGCGCGCTGGCGGTGCCCTGAACCCGTACAAGCAAGTCGGTTGCGCTGGCAAGGGGAGTCACGCCGCCGGTCAAGGTACCGGCGCTCAGCGCGCCAGATGTCACACTCACCTCGAGGGTAAGCGTACCGCTTCCGGTTAGCGGCGTACCGGCGAGCGTCACCGGTGATGACTCTCCAGACTCCACAATCAAATCGGTGGGCAGCGTGACCGTGGGAATCGCTGCGAGCGACGCGACAAGCGTGGTCTGCGCAACAAGTATCTGGTTGATGTCGTTGTTCGCGTCCTTCGCGGTGAGCTTAAGCGTGAGCGAGTCGCCGCTGCCGGTATACCGAAGGTTGCCGCTGTTCAGGTACGTGTTGAGATTACCGAGAAGTCCTGTCAGCGTGAACTTCTTGGTTGGCGCGACGCTGTCAAGTGCAAGCGTGACGCCCCCAACCGCTGAGCCCACGGTCAGCGTATCGGCTGCAATCGTGCCCGATGCAACGCTTGCTTCCACCGTGTAAAGGGTGCTGCCGCTTCCGCCTGTGTAGGCGGCGGGAAGTTTTACTGGCGACGACGCGCTGCTGGTGACGGTGATCTTCTCGGGCAGCGTCACGGATACCGAGGCTGGGCCGGACACGGTAGCCGAACTCGCGCTTACCTGAATCAGCGAGATCGAGGCCAGCGCCTCCATTGCACCCGCGGTGCGCAGCCGGAGCACATTGCCGTCAGCGGTGTCGTACCAGACCTTTCCAACGGTGGTAAAGAGTGCGGTCAGCTCCGCCACGGTGCCCGTGAAGCGGGTGGCTGTACGCTGAACGTTGTCACCCCGGACAAATGTCGACCCCGCGCTGATTGCCACCGGTCCGGCGGTGGTGCTCGCAAGCTGATTGAGGGCTGCGCCCGTCCATGCACTTGCGGCATCGGCAGGCTTGACGCCGTCGATGGTGAGGAACTGCCGCTCGACCTCGATCTCAATGGAAATATCACCCGTTTCGGTGCTGGCAAACGGTGTGGTGCCCAGTACCACACGCGCAGGCGCTCCCGGCGTGACATAGATTGCCGTGGGGATCGCCAGCCGGACGCCCTGCGGCTGAATCGGCTCCGCGAGTTGAATACCGCTGACCGTGGTCTGGCCTGCCGCAGCCTGTGAGGACGCCTGAAGCGTAAGCGACAGCGACGTCTGGGGCCCGGTGTAGCGAAGCTTATCCTCGGCCCGGAGCACCGCCTGCAGTTGCGCTGCCGTGCCGGTTAGCGTTGCCGTGCGGCCATCGCTCGACACCGCGGCTGTCAACAGGTCGGTTCCCGCAAAAATGTCCGACACATTGAAGCCTGCTGCCGTACCCAGATTGACTGCGTTTGGAATTGATACCGCAATCGACAGATTGCCGCTTCCGGCAATCGCAATGCCATCAAAGCGAAGATCGCTCTGCACCCCCGGCGTAAAGAACACTGTGGCAGGCACGCTCGTAATGGCAGGCGCCGCCACAAAAACCGGTATTGGTGAATACGCGAGCACCGAGGCTTCACTTAATGCCGCGCTCGATGCTGCGCTGCTTCCGCGCGCCACCGACACCTTGATGGTCGAGCCGCTCGCGCCGTTGAAGTCCAGGCCCGGACTCGTATTGAAGAACTGGCTTAACCTGCTCGCCGCGCCCGTAAAGGTGATGCTGGTGTACCGATCGGTCTCGCCCGAGGCCACCACCGAATCTGCAACGGTAAGCGCTTGCCCGGACACCACCGCCACCGCGCTCATGATGTTGTAGCCCAGCGAACCTGTGGCAACCGAAACCGTGACCGTGAGCGTTTCGTTGCCAGTGCCGAACGCGGACCCAGCGAAAACTACCGAGCTTGTGCTGCCCGGGGTAATCGCCACACTCCCCGGCAACGACATCGTCGGCGTAACAGTATTGGGCGTGGTAACAATCTGCGCATTGCCCACCACCTTCAGGCTCGAACCCGTGATGCTGCCTGGCGCCGCCCTGGTAAGCGTGGCCGAGAGGGTGTCAGACTCGCCGCTGTAAACAAGCTTGCCTGCTGCAAGCCAGCTGTTCAGCGCGCTGATGGTGCCGGATAGCCGCACCATTCCACCCGCTGGCTCCAGATCCGAAATGCCATCGAATGGCAGCGCAGACAGCGCACCCGATGTCACGCCCAGATCAAGCGTGTACACCGTGCTCGCTGAGCCGTTGGTATCGCCCGCGAGCGCCGATCCCAATGACAGCGGCGTGGCCACCAGCGGTCCCACCGATATGGTGGCGGGCAGGCGAATCTGCATGGCCACCGTACCCGGGTCCTGCGCTCGGGAAGCGGGCTCGAGCCTCACAAA
>VGHA01000222.1 GCA_016868375.1 Betaproteobacteria bacterium
ATGCAGCGCTCGACTGTTTTGTCGAACGCGGCTACGCCGCCACACGACTTGAGGATGTTGCCGCTCGGGCTGGCGTCAGCAAAGGCACGCTCTACCTCTACTACACCGGCAAGGACGACCTCTTCAAGGCGGTTGTCCGCAGCAACGCGCTCCCCCTGATCGAAGCGTTCAAGCAGGACATCGAGCGCTCCACCCTTCCCAGCGCAGAATTGCTGGCGCGTTTCTTCCACGGCTGGTGGCAGCAGATCGGAGAGACCCGCCTGGCCGGTATCGCCAAGCTGATCGTGGGCGAGGCAGGCAATTTTCCAGAGGTCACCCGGTTTTTTCTCGAAGAGGTCGCGCAACCAACCTGGCATCTGCTGGGTGCGATCCTCGCGCGCGGCATCGCCAGCGGTGAATTTCGACAGATCGATGTTCCGACAGCCACCGTCGTCTGGATGTCACCGTTGATCCTGAAAGCGATCTGGATGCGTTCGATCGCCCCCAACTGCACAGAGGTCGAGGTCGTGCCCATCGAACGCTATTTGAAAACGCACACCGATCTGGTGCTGGCCGCTCTTCGGCCCATGGGTGGCGCAACATGACCCGAGCCCGTGCACTGATCCTGCTGATAGGCGTCCTGGCCGCCGCCGGTGTGGGCATCGGCTGGTGGAAAGCGCAGCGGCCGCAGCCAATACCTCCGGCCAACAAGACGACTGCAACACCCGCAACGCGACCACTCGAATTCGGCCCAACCGAAGTGATCCGGCTCGCGCCCGTCACGCTCGCGCGCGCGGTGCCGATCACCGGCACGGTCATCGCCCCCACTCAGACGATTGTGAAGTCGCGCGTATCCGGCGATATCCGCGAGATCACCGTGCGCGAAGGAATGGCGGTCAAGGCGGGCGAACTGGTTGCCACAATCGACCCAACCGAATTGCAGTTACGCGTCAGCGAACGCGAAGCCGCATTGCGCTCAGCGCTGGCCCAACTCGAACAGGCGCAGCGCACGCTGACCAACAATCGCGCGCTACTGGAAAAAAACTTCATTTCGCAGAATGCCTTTGACAACGCGCGCTGGGGTGTCGACGTGGCTGCTGCGGCTCGAGACAGCGCGGAGTCCCTGCTCGCGCAAGCCCGCAAGTCGCTGGCCGACACCCGAATCCTTGCGCCGCTGTCAGGCCTGGTGGCGCAGCGCTTCGTTCAACCGGGCGAAAAGGTGTCGCCCGATAACCGCATTCTGTCGATCATTGATCTCTCGGGGCTTGAGGTCGAGGCACCGGTGCCGGCGGGTGAGGCGGGTAATCTGAAAGCGGGTCAGCCCGTGACACTCCGAATCGAGGGGATCCCCGAGCCGTTCAGGGGGTCGGTCCTGCGAATCAATCCTGCCACCCAGGCCGGCACGCGCGCGATCCCGGTCTATCTCGGACTCGAGCGCAGCGACCCACGCCTACGCGCAGGCCTGTTTGCGCAGGGGTCACTCGTACTCGAGCGGCGAGAGGGCGTGGTTGCCATTCCGCCCGGCGCAGTGCGTGATTCGGCGGGCCGACAGTTCGTCTACCTGATTGAACGCGAGACCATCGTGGAGCGCGAGGTCAAGCTGGGCATGGTCGATGACAGCGCACGCGCGCCTAGTGGCAGCCAGGGGCTGGTCGAGGTCATATCAGGGCTTGCCGCGGGCGATCTTCTCGTTGCAATTAATGTCGGGCTGCTGAGGCCCGGCACACCTGCGCGCGTCGCGCAGCGCTGAGCGCCTAAGCCGGGTCATTGCCAATGTGGCTCACGCGCGTCTCGGTCAATCATCCCGTGTTCGCCACGATGATGATGCTCGCGTTCGTCGTGCTCGGACTGTTCTCATACAAGCGGCTTGCGGTTGACCAGTTCCCGGATATTCAACTGCCTGTCGTCGTTGTCAGCACCGAGTATCCCGGCGCCTCGCCCGAGGTCGTTGAGGTTGACGTCTCGCGAAAAATTGAAGAGCAGGTCAACACGATCAGCGGCGTCAACGAAATGTCGTCGCGCTCGTACGAAGGTTCATCGGTCGTCATCATCCAGTTTGATCTGTCGGTTGACCCGGCCCGCGCCGCTCAGGATGTAAGGGAAAAAATTGCCCTGATTCGGCCAAGCTTCCGACCGGAAGTCAAAGAGTCACTGGTGACTCGGGTGAATCCCGAAGATAACCCGATCATTTCCATCGCCTTGCAGTCGGAGTCGCGCAGCGCGCGCGAGCTCACCACCCTGGCTGAGCAGCTGGTCAAGCGCCGGCTCGAGAACGTGCGCGGCGTTGGCCGCGTCACCGTCGTTGGCGGTGTGCGCCGGGAGGTGCTCATTCAACTGCGCCCCGCCGATATGGAAGCGTTTCGAATCGGCGTTGACCAGGTCATTGCGGCACTTCGCACCGAGAACCAGGAGTTGCCTGCGGGCAGCCTGATTGCGTCTGACCGCGAGCAGGTGGTTCAGATCCGGGCGCGCATGAAATCGGTTGAAGAGTTTGGCCGGATCATCGTGGGTCGGCGCGGCAATCAGCCCATCCTGCTCTCGCAGGTCGCCGATGTGCTCGACAGCGAGCAGGAGCGCGAGAGCAGCGCGCTGGTCGATGGCGCCCGCGCGGTGTCGATCGACGTGGTCAAGGCGCAGGGCGAAAACACCATTGCGGTGGTTGATGGCGTGCGGAAAACCGCGGAGGGCCTGAGCCTTAACCAGCTGCCACCCGATGTGCGCCTGGTCGTGGTTCGCGACGCTTCCACATCGATTCGCAATTCGGTGGCCAGCGTTCAGCGAAATATCGTCGAGGGCGCGATCCTCACGGTGCTGATCGTGTTTTTATTCCTGTCGTCCTGGCGCTCCACGGTGATCACGGGTCTGACGCTGCCGATCTCGCTCATCGGAACGTTCCTGGTGATGTATACGATGGGCTTCACCATCAACCTGGTCACGCTGCTCGCGCTGTCGATCTGCGTTGGCCTTCTGATCGACGATGCGATCGTCGTACGTGAAAACATTGTTCGCCATCAGGCGATGGGCGAAGACCACCGTACCGCTTCACTGAAGGGCACCGCCGAAATCGGCCTGGCGGTGACCGCCACCACGCTCACCATCGTCGCGGTCTTTCTGCCGATTGGATTCATGGGCGGAATCATCGGCCGCTTCTTCAAGGAATTTGGCATCACCGTGGCTTTCGCGGTGCTGCTGTCGATGTTCGTGTCGTTCACGCTCGACCCGATGCTATCGGCAATCTGGCACGACCCGGATGCGCACGGTCCTCGCGGCCGCGGCCCGATTGCGTGGATCCTGCGCCGATTTCAAGCGCTGATGCTGAGGCTTGAAGGCGGCTATGTGGCGTTGCTGCGCTGGGGGCTTGCGCACCGAACACTCACCATGGTGCTTGCGCTGGTAGCGTTTTTTTCAGCGTTTCCACTGGTGAGCAAAGTGGGCAAAGAGTTCGTGCCACAAGCCGACAACAACGAGTTTTATGTTCAGTTTTATACGCCGGCGGGTTCACCGCTGGCGTTCACCGAACAACGGGTTCGGATGGTGGAGGCCACACTGCGCGAGTTTGATGGCGTGACGCTCACCTACGGCACAATCAATACCGGTGTGGCGCTGGGCCGCAACTACGCCAGCGTCTTTGCCAGGCTGGTCGATCGATCGCAACGTAGCCTTTCTGTCCAGCAGATGCGTGCCCCCGTGCGTGACCGGCTTCGGCAGATTCCTGGCGTTACGCTGACCGACCTGGGCAATCTGAACACCGTCGGCTCTGGCAAACCGATTCAGATCAGCGTACAGGGCCAGGATATGGCCGAGCTCGAGCGGATCGGCCAGCAGGTGCAGCAGGCGATGCGTGCCGTCAACACGCAACTGGGCCGCGAAGCCATCGTCGAAATCGACAGCAGCTCCAAGCCCGCCAAGCCAACGGTCACCGTCAGTGTTGATCGCGCGCTCGCCTCCGATCTGGGACTGAGCGTCGCCCGACTGTCGCAGGCACTGCGCCCGTTGATCGCGGGCGAGTCTGCGACCACCTGGCGGGCGCCCGACGATGAGAATTACGATGTCCGTGTCAGGCTGCCCGCAGCCGGCCGAAGCTCGATCGCCGATCTGTCACGGCTCACGGTCGCCTCTGCGCTGCCCGATGCTGACGGCCAGCCCAGAATGATTCCGCTGCGACAGGTGGCCGATCTCACCCCGGGATTCGGGCCGACGCAGATCAATCGCAAAGCGCTCACTCGCGAGGTGCTGGTATCCGCGAACGCGGACGGAATTGCCGCAGGCACAGCGGGCGCACTGCTTCAGTCACAGCTTGATCGCATTGACCTGCCGCCCGGCTATCGGCTGGCGACCGGCGGCGGAAACAAGGACATGAGCGAGTCGTTCAGCTACGCGCTGCAGTCACTGGTGCTGGCGGTGGTGTTCATCTACATGATCCTTGCTTCGCAGTTCGGCAGCTTTATTCAACCCGTGTCGATCATGGCGTCGCTGCCGCTGTCATTGCTGGGGGTCGCGCTCGCCCTGCTCGCCTGGCGGTCAACCCTGAACATTTTTTCGATGATCGGTTTCATCATGCTGATGGGCCTGGTCACCAAGAACGCGATTCTGCTGGTTGATTTCGCCAACCAGGCACGTCGCGAGGGCGTCGCCCGAGCCGATGCGCTGCTGCGCGCTGCCGAGGTCCGGCTTCGCCCCATCCTGATGACCACGCTGGCCATGGTGTTCGGGATGCTGCCGCTCGCGGTGGGCGTGGGCGAAGGGTCCGAGCAACGCGCGCCGCTCGCGCACGCGGTGATCGGCGGCGTGGTGGCCTCAACGCTACTCACGCTCCTGGTGGTGCCGGTGCTTTATTCGTTGCTGGATGATCTGGCTGGGTGGCGCCGCGCCCGAAAATCAGCGGCCCCCACACCGTCCGGGCCCGCTGGTTGATACACTAGGTTTCCTGCCGGTTTTACCCCGACCCCCGATCCGCCATGAATTTTGAACTTGCCCGCCACAACATGGTCGAGCAGCAGATCCGCCCCTGGGATGTGCTCGATCCCGCCGTCCTTGAAACGGTCGCTGCCGTTCATCGCGAAGACTTTGTCCCGCCGGCCTACCGGGCGCTGGCCTTCACCGACATGGAGGTGCCGCTCGATGTTGCCGGGCATCGAACCGGCGAGGTCATGCTCGCGCCCAAGGTCGAGGCACGCATGCTGCAGGCCGCCAACCCGCACCCCGCTGACTCGGTACTCGAGATTGGCACAGGTTCGGGCTACATGGCGGCCCTGCTCGCCCGACACGCTCAACGAATCGTCAGCTGCGAAATCCGGGCCGAACTGGTGAGCTTTGCCCGTGACAACCTTGCTCGCGCGGGTGTTGGCCAGGTTACCGTTAAGCACTGCAACGGGCTCGATGAAGTCACCGGCGGCGCCCGCTTCAACCTGATCGTATTGTCAGGGTCGGTGTCATTCGTGCCCGATTCGCTGCTTCAGGGGTTACACCCG
>VGHA01000223.1 GCA_016868375.1 Betaproteobacteria bacterium
CGCCGCATTGGCCCTGGGAAACCCGCGACGATGCAGCGCTGTCGGAGTCGGTGCGCTCGAACCTGTTCCATCTCGATGGCGGCAACATTCACACCTATCATCGAATGATTCATCACATGGATGAGGGGATCGGCTGGGTGGTCGAGGCACTGCGCGAGACGGGCCAGCTGCACAACACGCTCATCGTCTTTACCAGCGACAACGGCGGCGAGCGCTTCAGCGACAACTGGCCGCTGGTGGGCGGCAAAATGGACTTGACCGAAGGCGGCATTCGCGTTCCCTGGATTGCGCACTGGCCTGCGGCAATTGCGGCGGGCGGCGTAAGCGACCAGCTGTGCATGACGATGGACTGGTCGGCAACCCTGCTTGATCTGGGACAGGCGCGTACGCCTGCTCATCATCAGCTCGACGGTGTGTCGCTTGCGCCGGTGTTGCGAGACCCTGGCCGCAAGATTGCGCGCGATCTTTACTGGCGCATGAACCATCGGGGCCAGCGGGCCTTGCGGCAGGGTCCCTGGAAATATCTGCGCGTCGATGGCCACGATTATCTGTTTGACCTGTCGCGCGATGAACGCGAGCGCGCCAATCTCGCGCACCGCGAGGCTGAGCGTCTGGCCGCAATGCGCGCCTCCTGGGAGGCGTGGGAGCAGGGCGTGCCCCCGATTCCGCCCGATGCCGTGGTAAGCCTGGGGTATTCAGCGGCGGATATGCCGCAGCGCTGAACCGGATCGGGTGCGCGGCTGACGACAGACGGTGCCTGCTAGCGTCTGCGAGAAGCGCCGGATAGCTCGGTGTCGTGTACCACCGCGCCGCTTTCAGTGAATGCGAGCCCGCGCCCATAAATGGTCTGCACCGGCAGCTCGGTATCCAGCGATTCGCGGCAACGGATCCTCAGCCGTCGCACCAGCGTCTCGATTCGGCGGTAATCGAAGGCATCCGAGTTGCCGCCCTGGCTTTCGATCACGCGCTTTTTGCTGAGCACTTCGCCTGCCGGGCTGAGCAGCGCCTGGAGCAGCAGCCGCTCGGAATGCTTCAGCAGCAAGGTCCTGCCGTTGGGCGCGGTCAGCATCCAGGTCTTGGCGTTCAACTGCCAGGTGGCCGGGCTGGACAGCGACCCGGTGCCGGTGACCGCGTGCCCTGAAGCGTGGATGGGTGCAGTGTGAAGTCGCGCGAAGAGCTTGCGAACGTGCAGTGACAGCTCTTCGAGTGCGACAGGCTTGACCAGATACGCGTCTGCGCCGGCGCGCAAACCCGTGATGCGCTGGGCGGGTGTACCCCGCGCGGTGAGAACCAGTACGCCGCGCCGATCGAGGGTGGGCAAGGTTTCAAGCCACTGCAACCCGTCGCCATCGGGCAGACCGAGATCGAGGATCAGGATGTCGAAGTCATGCTGCATGCGCCAGGCCTCAGCCTCAGCCAGCGACCCCACCCCGACCGCATCGATCGCTTCGAGGGTGAGATAGGCGACGATCGCTTCCCGCAGGTCGGGTTCGTCTTCGACCACCAGCACGCGGGCGCGCTCAACCAGTAAGGTGGTGTTGGATGTCACGGCGGGTTTCATGGATGCTTTGGCGCGTTGCGATCAGGTAACCAGATGGTAAACGTGCTGCCATCGCCAGGTTGGCTGACCAGATCGATATGCCCGTGATGCTGTTCGACGATATGGCGAACAAAACTCAAGCCCAGCCCGATGCCGCTGACCCGCCCCTCGGGCCGGACCCGGAAGTAGCGTTCGAAAACGCGCGCCTGAAGCGAGGGCGTGATGCCTTCACCCCGGTCTGTCACGCGTAGGCCCGTCATGGAGATGCCTGCCCCGGTCCGCATTGCGCAGGTTTGAATCTCGATCAGTGAGTGCGGCGGGGAGTATTTGCAGGCGTTACTGACCAAATTCATCAATGCGACTTCGAGCAGCGTCCGGTCCGCCCAGATGGTCGTTGCATCGTCGGCGACGCTCCAGGCGATCCGATGATCGTTGAAGCCATCAGGCCGGTTCTGGAGGGTTTTTTCGAGCCAGTCGCGGCAGTCGATGGCCTCGATCTGAGGCGGGCTGGGTGAATTGAGGATCTGGTCTGACTTCAGCCAGGTGTCGGTGATTTGCGCAAGGCGTGCCACCTGCTGGCTGATCACCTGGGCTCGCGACCGCACCGCATTGTCCACCGCCTGCTTTCGCAGCAGGTCCGACTGCGCGGAAATCACATTGAGGCCATTTCTGAATTCATGCGACACGAGCGCCGCAAAGCGCAGATACTCGGACAGCGTTCGGCGCTCGCTTTCTGCCGCCTCCGAGAGCGCATGAGTCCGCTCCGCCACCGAGCGCTCGAGGCGGCTCTCCTCAGCCCGAAGCACATCGATCAGGCGCGACTGCGCCAACAGCCGCTGCTGGCGCTCTTCGCGGATGATGCTGGCAAGCATGAAGGACATCAGCAGCATCTCGACCGAAGTGGAAATCTGTATCGCATAGCTGGTAAGCGTGTTGGTGGGCACCCATCCGAGCAGCCGCAGCGCGCCCACCACGACACCCAGCCCCAGCGCGAACCAGCTCAACATGAAGTAGCGCTTTCCGGGGAGTGCGATCATGCGCACCCGCCATGAAATCAGCGCAAGCAGTGCGATTGCCAGCAGGCCAAGCAATGGCAACGACCTGAACAGCAGCGCGGTAAGCGGCGCATTGCCAACCGCCGCCAGCATGGCCAGGGCGTGGATCGCGCCGAGTCCTGCCGCACCGTACGCGACGCGGTCTAGCCAGACCGGCACGGTGTCCCGCGTACGAAGTACTGAGCGGGCGAGCAGAATCAGGGCGGGTACCGTCAGCGATAGAAAGAGGCCTGAGGACACTTCATCGAAGTTGCGCCATTCCGGCCAGACCAGCAGACCGCCCCAGCCGTTCCCCGACAGTATTCCGAGGCTGAGGGCTGAGCCGTAAGCGGCATAGAGGCCAAAGCGCGCATCCCGCGACGACAGCCAGATGAAGAGCGCATACGCCACCATTGAGAAGAGCGCGCCGTGGTAGAGCGCCTGCAGCAGCCGCTCCTTAAGCGTGTAGCGGGAATAGGCATTGACCTGCCAGGCGGTCAGCGGAAAGCTCACGGCGTAATGCGAGGCCACCCGAAAATAGAAGTCCTGCGGGGCATCGGCAAGCCGCACCGGAAACGCAAAGTGCGGACTTAGCAGCGGGCGCTGGTCTGGGGGGCGGCCGTGGCCGGTGTTGACCACCGGCACTCCTGGCGCATGAAAATCGATGAACTTGCTGTAGGCATCCGGAATGTTCAGGATCCATGCGTCAGGCGCGCCGGGCGCACGCTGCAGGCGCACACGAAACCACCAGGTTGAATCGCTGTAGCTCAGGTTGACGTCGCCCCGGGTTGCATCCCACGGAACGAACTGCCGCTGTCTGGTCGGGGACTGCACGTCGTCCAGGGTCAGCTTGCCGGAAGGGTCTTCGAGAAGCCAGAGGGCGCCCGCGAGGTTTTCGCTGGGTTTGGACACCAGGGTAGGCGGGGGCGTTGCGCCGACCGCCGCGAACGATCCCGCGGCAATGAGCAGCCCCAACCACCAGGTCAGCCAACAGGTTATCCGGATGCGCACGGCGACCGAGTCTAAGCGCAGACTCCGGAGCGACCAACCCCCCGTGCGAATTGGTCGGAATCGGTCGGAATTGGAGGGCCGACGAAAGCTGCGAAACACGCCACAATATAATGGCAATGTGTTCAGTGATTTGTCGGAGAGAGTTCGTAAAAAACCCAGCTTGAAGGTCACCAGAACGCGTCAGCATTAAACAGGTGTTCCCAAACGGCATCGGCTTAACAGCTCTTGCCGTGTTTGTGTTTGCCCGACGCCTGTCGTGTTGATCGAGAGCGGGTCAGTTTACGGCGCTTGTTGACGGTCATTCGGGTCGGTGTTTCGCGGATCCCACAGGGAGAATCCGGTGAGTTCTGGTAGACGATTCAAGCGTTGGTCGCCCAAAGGGCGTCGGCTCGCATGGGCGCGCAGTCGCGCGCAAGTCGAGCGCCTCGAGGACCGGGTGCTGCTGTCGGCCGAGCCGATGGTGCAGCAATCACGCCCCGAGACCGAGGAGCCCATCACCGCCGCCAACGTCACGATCGAGGTTGGCGATCGCACCTCAAGCCTGCCCACGCTCGCCGACATTGCTCAGGGCGCAATCCGCATTGATCTCACCAAGGGCGCCTCCCAGAGCAACCAGCTGCAAAGCGGCGGCGGAAAGATTCTTGAACTCAACAGCGCGCCTGCCAACCTGCTGATCGATCTGGGCGTGGGCGACGATGAGGTGCTGCTCAGTGAGCAGCCCGACGGACGGCTGAAGCTTTCAGCCAGCAGCAATCTCTATGAACTGATCTTCGCCAAGCCCACCGGTGCGCTGGGAATCCGCGGCCTCGATGGCGTTGACAAGGTCACGCTTGACAGCCTGTCGCTTGATACCGCGGCGCTGCTCGTCGAAAGCGAATCCATCACGCTGCCTGCGGGCAAGACGCTCAAGGTGGGTGGCAATGTGCTGCTCAAAGCCGAGCAACGGCTTGAAGCCGATGAGCTCGACGACGATGCCGTCTCGCTCAGCACCTCGGTCGTTGTTGATGGCACGGTTCGCTCGGGCGGCGCGGTCATGCTCGAATCGGTGGTGGGCGCGAAGGTGGCGCTCGAATCCACCGGCGTCATTGCAAGCCTTGATATCGAAGCGAGCACCAGCGCAATTGCCCGAATCGGCCGCGGTGCCGTCATCGAAGCGCGCTCGCTGGAAGTGGTGGCCATCACCGAGAACCTGCTCAGCGTGCAGGGCGAGGGAGGCTTCGGCACGGTCGACATCACGTCCATCCAGACCACGTCTGCCGTGGTGGCGGGCGGCGCCCGGCTGATCATTGATGCGCAGGACGATAGCGAAGGCATTGATGTCCTGATCGAGGCGGTTGATCGCAGTCGCTACGCAGCAATCCTGGATACGGCGGGCAGTCTGGTCAGCGCCTTCACCGGTGGGTTCGATCTGGGCATCAGCCGAATCGAACTGGTCCGCAACACGCAGGCCAGTCTCGGTGATGGCGGGTTCGAGGTGTCGCTTGCGCCGCCCAAAAACGGTAACGCGCCCACCGTACAGGTGGCGGCCGCATCGGTTGACGCCGAGGCCGACGAGGGCGACGAGGAACCCGCCGCCGGCATCGATGGCTCGGTCGAGTCGAATCTGGTGGGCGTTCAAACCGTCAACATCATCGACAACGTACTTGCCATCGTTGCAGGGGCCGACATTGATGCGTCGGCGCTGGGCATCTATGCGCTCACCAGCAGCTCAGCCAGTTCACGCGGCAAGGTCGCCAAGATCAATGCCGAAGGCACCACCGAGGTCAGGCTCTCGGAAGTCACCGTGGCCGCGCCTGGCGCGGTGGCAATGGTGGCGCGCGATG
>VGHA01000224.1 GCA_016868375.1 Betaproteobacteria bacterium
CGACGCGGTGGCGCGAATTTTTCGACCAGCAGCGCGACGCGAATGTGCGCCCCACGCCGCAGCGCCCAGGCGAGTCCCAGAAACGACGAGGCTGCCATCGAAAGCCGGGCGAAGTCGTCTGCGGAGGGCACCAGCACATCAAACAACCGACCCACGATCTGAGCGGTCACCAACACCGCGATCATCAGAAGAAAGAAAGCCGACAGCAGCCCGCTCAGTCGGTATAGAGAGTCCAGGGTCTTTCTCATCGGTGATGCAGTCCGGTAGCGGTTCGTGACTAACGGCGTCGGCAACGAAACGGCCGCCTGGTGGCGGCCGTTCCCTGGTCAAACGACTGAGTGATGCTCAGTTTCCTTTCAGCTTCGAGTAGTACGCATCGGTGATCTTCTTGCCTTCGGGGCCTGCTTTTTTGACCCAGTCGTCCAGCATCTGGTCGCCGATTTTCTTCAGCTCAGTCGCGAACTGCGGGGTGATCGGGGCGAGCGTCATGCCATTCTGAACCAGCTGCTTGGGTCCATTGACGTTCTCGGCTTCGCTCATTTCCCAGCCGCGTTTCTCAGCGATTGCGGCCTGCTCGAGCAGCGCCTTCTTCACGGGCTCGGAGAGCGCCTGGAAGGCTTTTTCGTTGACGAACGCGATGTTCTTGGGCACCCAGGCCTGGGTGTCATACACGAAGCGGGTGTAGTCCCAGGCTTTGGTCGTCACGCCCGTGCCAGCGGCGGTGAACATCGTGTCGATGATGCCGGAGGTGAATGCCTGCGGAATCTCGGTGGCCTGCACCGTGGTGGGAATGGCGCCCATCAGCTGCGCGAGCCGGGCGGTTTGCGCGTTGTACGTGCGCATCTTGGTGCCCTTCAGGTCGGCCAGCGAGTTGATCGGCTTCTTGGAGTAAAACGCCTGTGACGGCCAGGGGCACATGTAGAGCACGCGCAGGCCCTGCTTCAGCATCCGCTGAGAGATGGCTTCACGCGAGACGTCCAGCAGGACCCGGGCTTCTTTGTAGCCCGGCGCGAAGAACGGGATCGCATCAAGTTCAAACACGGGATCTTCTGGACCCATGTTGGGCTTGAAGATTTCGCCGATCTGAACCTGGCCGGTCTGCACCGCGCGCTTGATTTCCGGGTTCTTGATCAGGGAATTGGCAGTGTGCATGGTGATGATGAGCTGGCCATTGGTGGCGCGGCGGACATCCTCAGCAAACTGAACGGTGTTTTTGGTGAGCACCTCGCGGTCAGCGTAAGGCGTGGGGAAATCCCACTTGACCTGGGCGGACACGCTCGCGCTCGCAAGCAGGGCGACGGCGACGGCCGGAAGCAATCGGACAGACATGAGCAACTCCTGTTGGGATGGTGCGTTGAAGCGGCCGTATTAACGCGCGACCGGTGGGGCGCTGTCAATTCTTACGCTGAGTCCGATAAGGCTAGTAAATAAACGGGATGAACCCGCGCGTACGCGCCTGGTACGCAGCCCAGCCCGGATGAACCTGCGCCATCCAGCGGTCTTCGAAACTGGCCTTGATGAGTAGTGCGCCCAGCAGCGTCAGCGACAGCATCCAGCCGTGGAAGCTGTCGATGATGCCGCCCAGTCCGGCCGACACCAGCAGCAGGCCCAGGTACATCGGGTGACGGATCCAGCGGTATGGGCCATGCGTGATCAGCACACCGCCTTCACGCGGTTCGGGTCGAAAATTGAAGTTGCCGGGCCGATTGACGAGGATCGCCCAGGTGCCCAGAAGGACACCCGCCACGATCAGGCCCAGCGCCCAGCCTGACGGGGCCACATAGTTCAGCGCCAGGCCTGTGAGCAGCCCCTGGCCAGCCAGTGCGCCGAACTGGACCCAAAGCAGAAAGCCGCCGCCGGGGCTACGGCTCATGCGCTGGCCTCATCGAGTTGCGCGCGTGACGAATCGTCAAGCGTCAGGTGCAGGCTCGCAACCAGGTCGGCAAGCTGCGCGCGGCTGGTGGCGCTGGCGATGGGCGCGGCAACCGATGAGCGGTCACGAAGCCAGGCGAGCGCAACCGCTGTCTGGGTGGTCTTGTGCTGCCCGGCTACCTGACCGAGCGCAGCCAGAATCCGGACACCCCGCTCGTTGAAATAAGTGGCCACGCGTCCGCCCCGGGCATGACCGGTAGCGTCGTCCGCCGAGCGATGTTTGCCGGTCAGAAAGCCCGATGCGAGTGCGTAATACGGAATGACCGAGACCTGTTCGCGCACGCACAGCGCCTGCAGCTGCGCCTCGAAGGGCTGGCGCGTTACCAGGTTGTACTCGGGCTGCAAGGTCTGAAACCGCGGCAGGTCCAGCCGGTCTGCGGTTTGCAGGGCGAGTTCCAGCCGCTCAGCCGTGTAGTTGGAGGCGCCGATTGCGCGAATCTTGCCGGCGCGGATCAGGTCGGCGAAGGCGCCCAGGGTTTCCTCGATGGGCGTTTTGAGATCGTCGATATGGGCCTGATAGAGATCGATGCAGTCGGTGCCCAGGCGGGCAAGCGACTCGTCGATTGATCGCATCAGATGCCGGCGCGACAGTCCGACGCGGTCGCCGCCCAGGTCCATGCCTGCCTTGCTTGCGATCAGCACATGATTGCGCTTGCCGCTTCGCTTCAACCAGCGACCGATGATGGTCTCGGATTCGCCGCCCCGGTTACCAGGTACCCAGCTCGAGTACTTGTCGGCGGTATCGATCAGGTTGCAGCCGGAGTCTACGAACGCGTCCAGCAGTTCGAAAGAGCGCGCCTCATCGGCGGTCCAGCCGAAGACGTTGCCGCCAAACGCAAGTGGGACAGCCTTCAGGCCGCTTCGGCCCAGTTCTCGAGTCTGCATCATGGTTGACGGTGCTCCGGTGCGCGCGGCGATGAGGAAAACGCGATCCGATCATGAACCGCTACGACGGTCAACCGCAGTCGGTCCACACTCGCCCCGGAACGACGCCCACTGGTCGCAGACCTGGCCAGAGGGAAAGCGGCACGTGCCCCGCTCGCTGCCGTCGGCATTGCGTTCGGTCATGGCTTCACCGCCCGCGCGAGTGCAGGCAACTGCCGCCGGGTTGGGCAGCCCCACGCGGGGCGCCGCACAGCCAGCGAGTACCGCGGCGACCACCGCCATGGCCAGCCCGCGCAGTAGAGGTTGGCAGAGATGTCTTGGGGTCATGGCTTGGCACTGTCCCACGAGAGAACGCGCGCTGCAAGCCAGGGCCACCGGTGGCGGTTGGCGGGTTGAGTCGACGCGGATACCCCGGCAAAGCGCCCGCCTGTCCTCGATTTGCGCGGAGAAGGCCCTACAATCGCTACCGCCGCGCGCGAACACTTTGACAAAGCGGTGCGCGCTTGTCATGACGTTGCCGGAGATGCCCCAAATGAACCAACGCCGTTCCACCCTCGCGCTGCTCGCAGCCGGTGCTGTGTCGCCCCGAATCGCGTTCGCACAGTCCTCGCCGCAGGTGATCCGCCTGATTGTTCCCTTCACCCAGGGCACTGGGATGGACATGGTTGCGCGAACGGTCGGCCCCGGACTGGGCGACAAAATGGGCCGGCCGGCCATCGTTGAAAATCGCCCGGGGGCGTCGGGCAACATTGGTGCCGAGCAGGTGGCCCAGGCAGCGCCCGACGGCAACACCATTCTGGTCAGCGCCAACACCCTGGTCATGGCGCGGACGCTGTATCCCAAGCTGAACTTTGACCCGCTTACCGATTTCACGCCGATTGCTCTGGCCGCCTGGGGCCAGCTGCTGCTGGTCACGCATCCGCGCACCGGCTTCAAGACCGCCGCCGACCTGCTGGCCGCGGCACGCGCCAAGCCCGGCGCGCTCAACTACGCATCGCCGGGTGCGGGCACGCCGCACCACATGTCGATGGAAATGTTGAAGAGCGTCAACAAGGTGTTCATCACGCACATTGCTTACCGCGGCACCGCCCCGGCGGTGCAGGACATGCTGGGTGGCCACGTCGATACGATGTTCATGCCGATTCACGTTGCGCTGCCGCTCGTTCGCGCCGGCCGCCTGGTGGTGCTCGGTCTGGGCGGCGCGTCACGTCATCCGCTGCTGCCTGACGTACCGACGCTCGCCGAGGCAGGCGCGGGCGATGTCAATGTCGCCATGTGGTACGGGTTCTTCGGGCCCAAGGGCATGGCACCCGATCTGGTTGAGCGGCTGCATCGCGAAATCAACCAGCTGCTCGCGAGCCCCGAGGCTGCGCGGGCTTTCTCCACGCAGGGCATGGATGCGGCACCGGTCAGTCTGGCTGAATATCAGCGGCTGGTGCGCGTTGATTCAGAGCGCTGGGCGAACCTGATTCAGGCGCAGCGCATCACCGCGGACTAAGCAGAGATCACGATGAACATTGCGATTGTCGGAGGCGGAATCGCCGGGCTTGCGTTCGCGCTGGGCTTGCATCGGCATGGAATACGGGCAACCGTCTACGACGCGGCACCCGAGTTTCGGGAAGTGGGTGTGGGCATCACGCTGTTGCCCCATGCCTGCCGGGAGCTCGCGGCGCTGGGTGCGCTGGAGCGGCTGGAGCCCCTGGGTATCGAGAACCTCGAAAGCGTGTTCTTCAACCGGTATGGGCAGTTTGTGTACCGCGAGCTGCGCGGCCGGCACGCCGGGCATCCGTTTCCCGAAATCGGAATTCATCGCGCGCGGCTTCACAGCACGCTGCTTGACCTCGCGCGTGAGCGGCTTGGGCCCGACGCCATCCGCAACGGCATGCGATGCCGTGGCTACGCGCAAAACGCGAACTCAGTCACGCTTCAATTTGCGCGTGCCGACGGAGTTACCGAGGGTGTCGAGGCCGACTTGGTCGTGGCCTGCGATGGCGTCAATTCGGCAGTGCGGGCGCAGATGCATCCCAGCGACAGGCTGTGCTTCGCGGGTATCAACACCTGGCGGGGCGTGAGCGTATTCGAGCCCATTCTTACCGGGCGATCTTACCTTCGTATCGGAACGATCGCGACAGGCAAGATGGTGATTTATCCCATCGTTGGCCGGTACGACGAGCAGGGCCGGCAACTTGTAAATTGGGTTGCCGAGATCCAACGCGACGATGCGCCGATGAACGACTGGAACACCCGGGCCGACACCGCTGATTTCATGCCGGTGTTTGAAGACTGGCGCTTTGATTGGCTTGATGTGCCGGCGCTGGTGCGCGCATCCATTCAGATGCTGCAATATCCCATGGTTGATCGCGATCCGCTGCCATTCTGGCGCGACGGCCGGGTGACGCTGATGGGGGATGCGGCGCACCCCATGTATCCGCGAGGCTCCAACGGTTCGGCGCAGTCGCTGATCGATGCCAGGACGCTTGCCGAGACGCTGGCGGCATCGGCCGATCCGATTCGTGCACTGGACGATTACGAGGCTGCCCGCCGCGAAGCCACTGCGAAGGTGGTCACCACCAACCGCAGCC
>VGHA01000225.1 GCA_016868375.1 Betaproteobacteria bacterium
TGGGGCCCCAACAGCCCACGCCGGAATTACTTATTGCCGGTTTTCAGAGGGAGGAGGGCGTCGGCGGGGTGACCACGATGACGCTACGCCTGCCAACGCTTGCCAAGGCTTCACCGAAGCCTTAGTTGACACCTTGTCCGCCCTGCTCACTCAGCGAGCGTCGATAAAGCGCCGCGCCTTGGTCTGCAGGGCGGGATCGTAAATCTCTTTGGCGGCCGCAAATTCAACCACCGGCCTTACGCGGGTCACGTCCTGAGCCCGAGACACGACCGTCTGGGCGAGGGCTGTTTGATCAGGCACACCGCTGGCGATCCGGATTCGCATTTCATCCATCGAAAATGGGTCGCTGGGATCACTGCGTCCGATGACCACCTGAAACTCATCGATCTCCCGAACCGACTGAAGCGCGTCGAGCAGCGCGGCGGGATTAATGAGCATTCCTTTCACCTTGACGAGATCTCGGGTTCGGACCACCGGCCCGACAATTCGATCGCCAAAGCGCCCGCAATGAGGGCAGGCACCGCGCTCGATGGCAACGATATCGCCGACAAGAAACCGCAGCAGCACCGTACCGCGACGGTTCAGATGGGTGACCGCAAGCGCCCCGCGCTCACCGTCGGGCAGGCGTCGACCGGTATCAGGATCGACCACCTCGTGAAACTGGATTTCGGGTGAGGGGTTATGCCAGGGGCCCTCTTCATGGCATTGCGCGAACGCACCCATTTCAGTGGACCCGTACCGATCAAACACAGTGGTTCCCTGCGCCCCCAGCTCACGCATGCAGCGCCGCAGGTCCTCGCGCAGCGCAGCCGAGGACGCTTCGCCGGTGATGGCACACATGCGGACGCTGCGAAAATCGGCCTTGAGTTCAATGGCTCGCAGCAGGACCCGCCGAATGAAACTGGGGACCCCCCAGAGCAGCGTTGCACGACGATCCGCGATGGCCTGAACTGCGTAATCAAGGGGCCGATGTACGCCAAATGCGCCATGCCCCGACCCGGGAAGCGCAGCAAAAATGGCTGCTCCCGCCGCGTAGGCGTTGGTTGCAGACCTTACAAACGCCCCCATTGGGGCGACCGTGAGCGGAAACAGATTGGCGATGATGTCATCGGACCGAATGCCCGATATTTCAGCGACTCGCGAGGATTGAAACAGGTACGCGTGATAGTCGTGAGTGGTGTTGTAAACCGGCGTGGGCTCGGCACTGGTTCCGGTGGTGTAGATGACCTCGCACAGCACGCGTTCATGAAGCGGCAGGTCGGGCGCCTGCAGCCGAAAGTGCTCGGGCTGCTCCATCATGGCCTGTTTGGGCGTAAGCGGGAGTCGCTGCAGATCGTCCAGTGATTGGAGGGACTGCACATCGATGCCCGCGCGCCGCCAGTGTTCGCGGTAATAAGGATGAGCACGGGCGCAAAGCGCGAGCATGTCGCGAAGGCGCTCGGTCTGAAATGCTTCGATGACCGGCTGGGACTGCTTAAGGCCCCCCGGAAGAATGGCAGAACCGGGGCTCATGGCGCCGGTGCCGTCGCGATCAGTGCGATTTTGTCGTTACGAAACGCCTCTTGACCATGCTGGTTGTAGACGTGATCCCGGAACGTGACAAGCCCCAGCCCTGGCCGCGAGGTGGGTCGTTTTGCGATGATTTCCACCTCGGTGCGAATGGTGTCACCGGGCCGCACCGGCTGCAGAAAGCGTGCGCCTTCAAGCGCGACCAGACCCCGGATGCTTTGCGAGAACAGCGCGCCGGTCATGGACGTTGAAAACGACATGATGAGATGACTGGGGCAGATCATGCCGCCGTAGTCGGTCTGTTTACCGGCCTCTTCATCGAGAAAAAGCGGCACCCGATAGCCGACCAGCTGGCAGAAAGCCAGGTGATCCTCGAGCGTGATCAAACGCTCTCCCACGCGGTGGGTGGCGCCGACCTCGAACTCTTCGTACCAGTGACTTCGAACGTTCATCAGACCTCTTTCGAAAGTGCTTCGAGACGTTGACTCGCTTCGAAAAATCATACATCTTCGGTTGCATTCAACCCACCTGCCGATCCATTCGGCGCAACGTGAAGGCCGCTACATGACTGTACGACGCTCCCACCGTTTTCCGACCCGAAAACTACTGAAGGTCTGCCTGACCGCCTTGCCCATGCTGATGGCGGCTCCGCTCACGCTGGCGCAAAAGTATCCCGAGCGCCCCATCCGAATCATCAATACATTTCCGGCGGGCGGTTCCGGCGATCAGGTGATCCGCACCGTTTTCAACCGCGTCTCACAAAGCGTCGGTCAACCCTATGTGGTCGACACCCGCGCCGGCGCCTCGGGCGCAATCGGTACCACGCACGTTGCCAAGTCGGCGCCGGATGGCTACACGCTGGTGCTGGGCACGGCAAGCACGTTCGGCACCAATTCGGCCACCCAGCCGAATCTCGCCTATGACCCCATCACCGACTTCACACCCGTCATTCAGATGGCGAGCACACCCTATCTGCTGCTTGCCCATCCTTCAGTGCCAGCGAACAACCTGCGCGAGTTTCTTGCCTATGCGAACGCTCAAAAAGGCAAGCTCAACTTCGGTTCCTTCGGCCTTGGCAGTTCGAATCATCTTGCCTACGAGCTTCTCATCAGCGTCACCAAAATCCCCATCGTGCATGTACCGTACAAGGGCGGTGCCCCGCTCATCACCGCGCTACTCGCCGGCGAGGTGCAGTCTTCAATGGATGTGTTCGCCACCGCCAACCCGCATATTCAGGCGGGCAAGTTCCGGGTGCTGGGGGTTGCTGCATCCAAGCGGTTCAGCCTGATGCCCGATGTGCCCACGCTGACCGAGCAGGGCCAGGCGGTGGTTGGGGGAACCTTCTTCGCGCTGCTCGGGCCCGCCAAAATGCCGCAGGCCATCGTCGACTTCCTCAATGACGAAGTCAACAAGGCCCTCCGCGATCCCGAGGTCCGTACGCGACTTCAATCGCTGGGCGTGGAGCCGGTGGGCGGGCCCCCTGATGTTCTCGCGAAAGCGGTGGCCGATGAGGTCGCTGTCTGGACAAGACTGGTGAAGACACAGGGCCTCAAGTTCGACTGATCCTGCGAAATTGGAACGCAGCGGGTTGACCCGCGCGGTCTCCAACTCGTAACGTGGATGGAACGTCGTTCCGCTTAACGGAACAACGTTAACCCAAGCTGTGGTGATGCCACACTCGGTATTCCCGTATCGACCGGAGACGCCGATCAGTTCCTCAGGCAATGCAACGGGTTCAATGCAGGCCTCTGAGCTCACGCTCAGATTGCTTGAGCATCTCGCATTAGAGTCCGAGCCCTGCGGCGTGACCGAGCTGGCGCAGGCGATGGGTCTGGCCAAGACCACGGTGCACCGACATCTCCGAACGCTGCTCGCCCAAGGCTTCGCCAGGCAGGAGCCGGGAACGCAGCGCTATGAGCCCGGCATCAAGCTGCTGCAGCTGGGCGAGCGCCTGCGCGAGCGGTTCACACTCGGGCGCACCGCGCGCGAAATCATGCAGCGCCTGCGCGACGCAAGTGGTCAGGCGGTCACCTTGTCTTCGCTGGTCGACAACCGTGTGGTGGTGACCGAACTCGTGCAGGGTCACAGCGTCATCGAATTCGGCATTCGGCCCGGCACCGAGATGAGCCTGTCGGGAACTGCGCACGGCAGGGTGGCGCTTGCCTTCGGGCCTGCGTCCCTGACCCAGGCCGCCAAGCCACCCGATGCGGGCACGCTGTCCCGGCAACTGTCCGCCATCCGCAAGCAGGGCTGGGCCACCGCAGCCAACGAAGTGGTGTTTGGCGTCAACGCGCTTGCAGCGCCCGTGTTCGGATCGGGCGGCCGCTATCTGGGGGCGATTGCCATTGTGGGTTCGGTGCAATACATCCCTGCCCGCCCGGCTTCAACGCAAATCGATCAGGTCACAGGCGCCGCTGTGGCCATTTCAACGAATCTGGGCTGGAGGCCGACTTGAAAGAGGTTTACTCCCTGGCTGTCGACATCGGCGGCACCTTCACCGACATCGTTCTGCGCGCGGCAGACGGCAGCCTCACCGTCGACAAGACGCTGACCACGCCGCGTAACCTGCTGGAAGGATTCTTTACCGGCGTCAACGCGGTCCTGCGCAAGCGGGGGATTCGCCCCGACCAGGTCAACGGCGTCATCGTGCACGCCACCACGGTGGTCACCAATTCGCTGATCGAGCGCAAGGGCGCACCCACTGCGATGCTGGTCACCGAGGGCTTTCGCGATCTGCTCACGATCCGCAATGAGCATCGCTACGACATGTATGACCCCCAGATCGAGTTTGCACCGCCGCTTGTACCTCGCGACCTGACCTTTGGCATTACCGAGCGAACGCACGCCGATGGCAGCGTCGTCACGCAGCCAGATATCGCTTCGATTGATCGCGCCATCGCGGCGATGCGCACGAAAGGGGTTCGGTCGGTCGCGATCTGCCTGCTGAACAGCTATGCGAACCCGGCCAACGAACAGGTGATTGCGGCGCATCTCCGACAGCAGGCGCCCGACCTTTTCATCTCGCTTTCTAGCGATATTGCCCCTCAGGTTCGTGAGTACCCGCGCGCATCGACCACCGCCATCAACGCCTACACCATGCCCGTGTCACAGCCCTATCTGCAGGCGCTGCGCCGCCGACTGGGCGATGAGGGGTACTCCAACGAGCCTCTGATCATGCTGTCGTCGGGCGGCATCATCGGCGCCGAAATTGCTGGCCGCAACCCGGTTCGCATGATCGAAAGCGGCCCGGCCGCCGGTGCGCTCGCGGCCAGTTTTTTCGCTGAGCAACTTTCACTCGAACGACTGATGTCGTTCGATATGGGCGGCACCACCGCCAAAGCCTGTCTGATCGAACACGGCAAGCCTCTGGTCACCGGGCTCTTTGAGGCCGACCGGAAGTATCGCTTCAAAGAGGGAAGCGGCATGCCGGTCACGATCCCCTCCATCGACATGATTGAAATCGGTGCGGGCGGCGGCAGCGTCGCGCATGTTGATTCGCTGGGCCTCCTGAAGGTGGGCCCTGAGAGTGCGGGCGCCGACCCGGGCCCGGCCTGTTACGGGCGAGGCGGTCCCGAGCCCTGCGTGACCGATGCCGATCTGGTGCTGGGGCTGCTCGATGCCGACAATTTCCTGGGCGGGGACATGAAGCTTGACCGGGCCGCTGCGATTGAGGCGGTGCGACGCCTGGGTGAACGACTGGGCACCGGCATTGACGATACCGCGCGCGGCATCTATCGAATCGTGGCTGAGGCCATGGCATCGGCCACCCGCGCGCATGCCACCGACCGCGGTGTTGATTACCGTGGTCTCCCGCTGCTGGCCTTCGGCGGTGCGGGCCC
>VGHA01000226.1 GCA_016868375.1 Betaproteobacteria bacterium
CGGTGGCGAACTGCAGCGTCTGTGCGCCGGCGCCTGCAGCGAAGAAGGTTGCGGCACCAACTGCGATGCCGCGCAACCAGCGTGTGCCCTGAGATAAGGTCAGGCGATTCATGAAGTGTCTCCGATGGTGTGTTGTTGTGTCGGCGCGTGGCCGCTTCAGGCACTTCAACACAAACGCCAGGCAGGATGGGGTTTCTGATAGCGGGAAGCGAAACGCAGGACCCTTGACTGACCATGGTTGTCCCGGCGGGCTTATGCTTTGTTCGCCAGTGTCTCTCTAGCCTCGCGCTGCAGCACGAAGCGCTGAATCTTGCCGGTGGTGGTGCGCGGGAAGTCCTCAACAAGGCGCACGAACCGCGGCACCTTGTAGTCGGCCATCGAAGCGCGGCAACGCCTGATCAGCTCGGCCTCCTGGAGGGTCTTGCCCTCATGCAGCTGAATGAAGGCATAGCCGACCTCGCCCAGCCGCCGATCGGGCACGCCCACGACCACCGCCTGTTTGATCTCTTCAATGGCCTGCAGCAATTTTTCGATTTCAGCCGGGTAGGCGTTCGAACCCCCGACAATGAACATTTCTTTCAGGCGACCGGTGATCTTCAGGTAGCCGTTCGCGTCGATGCTGCCCAGGTCGCCCGTGCGAAACCAGCCGTCGGGCTGAATGACTTCCTCGGTCGCCTTGGGGTTTTTGTAGTAGCCCAGCATGACGATATGACCGCGGACTCGTACTTCGCCGATCTCACCTGACCCAAGCGCTCGGCCCGACGCGGGGTCGAATACGCCCACTTCAAAGTCGCCGATGGGCTTGCCCTTGTTCTCGCACAGGATTTCAAGCGGGTCGTCGAAGCTGCTGAAGCTGGTGGCCGCGGTCGTTTCGGTCATGCCGTAGACCGCCAGCAGACCCTTGAGTCCGAGTTCTTCGCGCACCGCCAGCGCGACATCCGGTGTCACGGGTGCGCCGCCTATCCAGGCCGATTTGAGGCAACTGACATCGCGAGGCTGGCGTCGAATTGAATCGAGGCAGTCGATGAAATGAGTGGGGATTCCGCCAAAAATGCTTACGCGCTCACGCTCGATGATGTCGAGCGCCTCATCGGGCTGCCACTGCGCCATGGTGACCAGCGTGCAGCCCAGCAGCACCGTGGCCGAGCATGCCGTGATGGCGCCCGCCACGTGATACAGCGGCATATGCCCCAGGATGACATCGCCCGGTTCAATGTGCATCACCCGGCATATGTTGGCGGCATTGCGAAGAATCTGGTGGCTGTGCATCGCGCCCTTGGGATGCCCCGTGGTGCCCGAGGTGTAAACGATGATGACCGCGTCCTCGGACCGGGCAGGGGCTAACTGTGCGCCGCTGGCCAGTGCCTTGGCGCCTTCCTGGCGAAGTTGGGCGAGATTGGTCGTGCCGCTTGCCTCGACCGATTCCCAGAGAACGATCGATCGCAGGCTGGGCAGCCGCTCGCTTTGTAGTTGCCCCACGGGCGCATGGCGACTTTCGGGCGCCATCTCGCGGATCATTCCCAGGAAATCGATGTTCCAGAACTGATCCATCGCGATCAGAACCTTCGCGTCCGACTGCCTGAGGATGTACTCGGTTTCCTCAAGCTTGAAGCGCGTGTTCACCGTGACCAGCACCGCACCGAGTCGGGCGCATGCCATCCAGCACATCACCCAGTCTGGGCAATTGGTCATCCAGATCGCGACCTGATCGTGCCGACCGACACCCATCCCCGCGAGCCCGTGGGCAAGTTCATCAGCAGCGCGATCGAGTTCGGCGAAGCTCATGCTTTGCCCCATGCCGACCAGCGCTTTGCGCTCTGGGTACAGCGTGGCGCATCGCTTTAATGCGCCGCCGTAGGTCAACGTGGTCCAGTCGTGCTCAAGCCAGGGCGTATTGGTACTCGCGTTAGGCATGGATGAAGTCCTTGGTTGTCAGGCTTCGGATGAGAAATGAAAGTCTGCTTCGTTGACTTCGCGCGTCATGTGCCAGTAGTCCACCAGCCGCCAGGGCATGGGTGAAAACACCCGTCCACTTGCATTGCGGTACCAGTTGGTCATACCGGGATGTGCCCAGACGAGTTCGGCATGTTCGGCATCAACCCGCTGGTTGTAGTGATCGTGAACATCTCGCCGGACTTCGAGGGAACTTGCGCCGCGCTTTGCCAGGGTCTGAAGCATCGCCATGATGTAGCGTACCTGGCATTCGGTCACGAACAGGACGCTGCCGCCGTGGGCAAGACCCGTGTTCGGTCCGGAGATGATGAACAGGTTGGGGTAGTCGGGGACTGTAACGCCGAGAAATGCGCGGGGATCATCATTGGCCCAAACCTTGGCAAGGGGTACGCCTGACCGACCGCGGATGTCGACTGAGGCCAGCATCCTGGCGGGTTCAAACCCGGTAGCAAAGATGAGCACGTCAGCCTCGTGCGCTTCGCCCGACGCAGTCATGATGCGAGAGCCCGCGATGCTGTCCACCGCCTCGGTGATCAGACTGACGTTGTCGCGTCTAAGGGTCTGGTACCAGCCGTTATCAATCAGGATGCGCTTGCCGTAGGGGGGGTAATCGGGCAGACATTTTTCGATGAGATCGGGCCTGCCTGCCAACTCGCCCAGCAGGTACTCGGTGAGCTGGATTCGCTGCTTGTCGTTGCGAGAATTCATGGCCCGGTCTGTATGCGGCCAGGCAGGGTCGCGGCGCACCGTTGGCAGCAGACCATCGCCAAAGCGCCACATCAGACCGAATCGGTACCAGGCGTAGTAGTAGGGCACATGCTTGAGCAGCCAGCGCGACTCAACGGTGGTGGTGCCGTGATAGTCCTGCGGCGGGCGGGCCCACTGCGCTAAGCGTTGAAAAATGGTGACATGCGCGGCTTCCCCGGCGATGGTGCGCAAGAACTGCATGGCGCTTGCGCCCGTTCCAATCACCGCGACACGCTTGCCCCGCAGGTCCACATCGTGTCGCCAGCGTGCCGAGTGCCAGGCGGGGCCGGGGAACGAGTCGATGCCTTGAATGTTTGCAAGCTTTGGGATGTTGAGATTGCCTGAGGCAGTGATGACCGCGTGGTAGCGGCGCTCATTCTCGGCGCCTGCCTGATCGCGACAGGTGACGCACCAGACGGCGTCGGGCTCGCTCCAGCGCATTGCCACCACCTCAACACCAAACTCGGTGTGTGGCGCCAGTCCGCTTTGCTCAAAAACCTGTTTCTGATACGCCCATACTTCGGCGCGCTTGGAGTAGTTGCTGCTCCAGTCGAGATTGGGTGCAAACGAGAACGAGTAAAAATGATTGGGCGTGTCAACGCCCGCCTCGGGGTAATCGTTTTCGAGCCAGACGCCGCCCAGATCCTGAAGCTTCTCGACAATGTCGACGTTCAATCCCAGACGCTTCAGTTCGCGACCTGTGGCAATGCCGGAAAAACCCGCGCCGATCACAAGCACCCGAAAGCTTTCCGCCACAGCTTGCGCCGCTTGGGGCCAGTTGAGCCCTCTTTCGCGATAGCCCATTTCCTCCATGGCCATCTCGGCGTATTCGGGCGGAACCTTTTCACCGAGGCATACGCTCATCATTTTGACGAGCGTGGAGGGGTCGGGAAGCGGGGGAAGCACGCGCTGGCCCGAATCCAGTTCATCAAGCACCTGTGCCATGGCCTCGCGAACGGCCGACTGAACAACCGGGTCAAGCCCGCCCGATGGATCAGCAAAGATCGAGATATCGCGCTTGGGCAGGTAGGGATCCTCCAGCCATCTGGAATCGCCCGTGATCTGCGCCAGGCACATGATGAGCACAGGCACCGATGCCTGTTCAAGTGAACGTTGTCTGTCGTGAGTCAATCCCGGGCCTCGCATGACCGATCCAAGCGCATCAGTATCAATGATCGATCGCGAGCGCTTCCTTTCGGTTTCAATAATCGGTGGCGCGCCGCCCGCCGAGAGATGCCGCGCGTGAACGTAATCGGTCATAACCCGGTCTGACTTCGCTTGTTGGCGTGTTGAGTGTTTCGCGCGTCTGACGCATGATCACAGCCATCTCATGCGTCGATTGGGTCACTGGCACCCAGGAGTCTTCAAGATGGCTTATTTCCCCAGGCCTGCCGAAGCGGTTGCGCTGAAGCGGCTGTTGCACTCGCCCGCCAGACGAGCATGGCTGGGTGCGGCGGGTGGCCTTGCCACCGGTGTCGGTTTACCTGGCTTCGCTTTGGCAAGCCCCGCTTCGATGCTTGCGGCCATGTCAGGCGGGCTGCGTCCGGCACTTTCGCCAGGCAACTTTGCCGATCAGAGCACGCAAGTGAGCGCGGCTCGGCTTGATGCGCTGGTCGCACGCAATTATCCCCACTTCAACGTGCCGGCCGTCCTCCCACCGTTTGATGCCGCCCGCCACGGTGCGCGTCACGATTTGGCGTTGCACCGGCTGGTTGTGCCGATGATGATTCCGGAGACGGGCGAGTCGGTCACGGTAAGCGGCCTGCTTGCGCTACCGGTGGGTGTCACAGGACCACTCCCGGTTGTGTCCTGGCAGCACGGCACGGTGCTCACCTTTGATGGCGTGCCCTCCAACATGCTCAAGCTGGCGGATCCCTCTTATGTGATGTCCTACCCCACGGATTCCGCCGAGACCCTGTTCAATATCCAGCGCTTCGCGGGCCAGGGCTATGCGGTGATCGCCGCCGACTATGTGGGTAAAGGCCCCTTCAGAAATGGTCGTGGCGAGGGCTACGTCGCGAAGGACGTAACGGTTCAGACCTGCCTTCGAATGCTTGAAGCCGGTCTGATGACGATAATGTCCAAAGGGCTTCAGATCGGGCCGCTTTTTCTCAATGGCTGGTCACAGGGCGCCGCCAATTCGCAGTGGCTGCATCAGGAATTGCGACGGCGAAAGGTTCCCATTATGGCAACCAGCGTTTCCAGTCCCTTCAACGACATGTCCGAGACCCTGCGCTTCTGGAGCGGCCACCAGGCCTATCCCACGCCCACAGGCGTTACACACTTTCCGGCTGCCCCAGATTGGATTTCGCTCTGCATGATTGTGATTCTCGGAAGCTATGAACTCAACTACGGGCTGAAGGGTTTACTGCAAACCGCTGTCGCGCCCCAGTTCCGCGAATTCGCGGCAAATTTTTGGCGAACCTACGACCTTCGCGCTGACCCATCCAAGCCCTTTCCCTCAGGCAAGACGCTGCTGGTACCGGGGTTCTTCGATAGCTTCACACACAATACCAACAGCGCGATTCTCAG
>VGHA01000227.1 GCA_016868375.1 Betaproteobacteria bacterium
ACTTGTTGTGAACCAGGAGCCTTGGTATGCGCTCATCGAGCCTTGCCGCAAGCTCGCGCGCGATCGCATGCGTGGCGCTCACGGCCCCTGGCTCAGTCAGCGGCGCCCGTGCATCCACCAGATGCAGCACGCAGTCGGCATCCTTCACCGCTTCCCAGGTTCGCTGAATGCCGATTCGCTCAACCTCTTCCTCGGTATCGCGCAACCCAGCGGTATCAACCACTCTGACGGCGATACCCTCGATCTGAATCGACTGCGCAATCCGGTCTCGCGTGGTGCCCGCGATGGGCGTGACGATTGCAAGCTCGGCGCCCGCCAGCGCATTCAGCAATGAACTTTTTCCGACGTTGGGCTCGCCCACCAGCACCACGTTCAGCCCGTCCCGGAGCAGCGCGCCACGGCGGGCCGAGGCAAGCACCTCGGCAAGCGTTGCGCGGCAGCGCTGAAGACGCCCCGCCGCATCGGCCGACTCGAGAAAATCAATTTCATCCTCGGGAAAATCGAGCGTGGCCTCCACCAGCATGCGCAGCGCTGTCAGCTCGGCCGACAGCGCATCGATGTGGCGTGAGAACTCACCGGCAAGCGAACGCGCCGCCGAGCGTGCAGCGCGCTCGGTGCTGGCATCAATCAGATCGGCAACGGCCTCCGCTTGCGCCAGATCCAGTTTGTCGTTGAGAAAGGCGCGCTCGGTGAACTCGCCCGGTGAGGCAAGTCGCACACCCAACCCGGCTCCAGCCTCCAGCACCCGACGCAACACCAACTGCATGACCACCGGCCCGCCGTGTCCCTGCAACTCGAGCACGTCTTCGCCGGTGTAGGAATGCGGCGCGGCAAAGTAGATCGCTATGCCGTGGTCAATCGGCTGGCCCTGCGCGTCCAGAAACGGCGTGTAGGTGGCCACACGCGCTGCAAGGCTTCGACCGGTGAGCGCGCGAGCGATGTCCGACACCGTGGGGCCCGACACCCGGACCACCCCGATCGCGCCCCGGCCACTTGCGGTGGCGATCGCGGCGATGGGGCGCGAATCGTTCACGCGAGACTCAGGTGCGACAGCACCCGTACTCAGCCGACTTTTTTCGCATTTTCAATGCTGCGCGTGATCAGCCACTGCTGAATGATCGAGTAGATGTTGTTCACCAGCCAGTACAGCACCAGACCCGCCGGGAAGAAGAAGAACATCACCGAGAAAATCAGCGGCATGAACATCATCAGCTTGGCCTGAATCGGGTCGGGCGGCGTGGGATTGAGCTTGGTCTGGATAAACATCGTGACCGCCATGAGAATTGGCAGCAGGCCGATCGGCATGTCCAGGCCAGGGATCGTGCCAAACAGCGTATCGGGTGCTGCCAGGTCCTGAATCCAGCCAATCCACGGCGCATCGCGCATTTCAACGGAGGACAACAACACCCAGTACAGCGCGATGAAGACCGGAATCTGCACCACGATTGGCAGACAACCGCCAAGCGGATTGATCTTCTCGGTTTTGTAGAGCTCCATCATCGCCTGGTTCAACCGGACGCGATCTTCGCCGTAGCGTTCACGCAGCGCTATCAACCGTGGCGTGACCGCTTTCATGCGGGCCATCGAGCGATAGCTAGCAGCCTGCAACGGATAAAACACGGTCTTGATCACGATGGTGAGCAAAACAATGGCCCATCCCCAGTTGCCAACCAGGCCGTGAAGTTTTTCGAGCAGCCAGAAAATTGGCTTGGCGATCACGGTGAGAAAACCATAGTCGACCGCGAGATCGAGCCCCGGCGCAATGGTTTCAAGCATGCGCTGATCCTGCGGCCCGGCAAGCAGCCGCGATGCAATCGTGGTGGATGCACCCGGCGCAATCTCGCCAAGTCCAACCTTGGCACCGACCGAATACAGCTTCGCGTCCACCTTGCGGGTGTAGAACTCGCGTGCAAGCTTGTCAGCAGGAATCCAGGCCGAGACGAAGTAGTGCTGAATGATGCCGAGCCAGCCATCGTTGGCGGTGGTCGGGTGACGTGCCTTACCCTTTTCAATATCGGAGAAGTCAACCTTTTGAAACTTCTCTTTGTCGGTGTAAATGACCGGGCCGACATAGGTGCTGTAGAAATCCGAGCCCCCTGGAGGCGGGTTCGAATCGCGCGTCAGTTGCATGTACAGAACCGGCGATACGGTTTGTCCACCGGTATTGGTGACACGGTCACTGACCTCAAGCACATACGAACCGCGTGCAAGCTTCAACATGCGCTCAAAGCGTACACCGCCACTTTCAGCGATCAGCGTGACACCGGCAGCCGACCCGCCGCGACCCAGCTCGCGTGGCAGACCCGCATCCACCACCCGCATGGCACTGCGATGGTTCGGGAAGGTCTGGCCCTCGGGCGCGCCAATCAGGCCGCTTTGCGCGAGATAGGTGCTGTTCGCGCGTAGATCAAACAAAAGCACATTGTTGGTTTGGGCGCTGGTGTCGCGATGACGCAGCAATTCGCCACGCCGGATCTGACCACCAACCGGATCGATATCGAGCGCCAACACATCATTGCTCAACCGGATCACATCGTTCCGGGTGGCGGTGGCCTCACCGCTGGTCGGAATTTGACCGCCGCCCGGTATCGGCAAGGCGACGGGCCCCGTCGGAATGCTGGGATCTACGCCGGCGGCCTGCTTCGCCGGTGCGTTTGGCGAGGGCGCGGCGGTGCTCGCTGCCCCTGCGCTTCCTGCGGCCGACTCTGCCTTCTGAGGCTGCGGACCGAACAGGGTTGGCTGGCCCTGGTGACGCTGCCAGGCATCCCAAAGGAACAGCAGCGACATCGAAAAAATAATCCAGAGAATCAGACGCTGGGTGGGCATGATCGGGGGTCGGTGGAGTCTTTTGGAAAGAGCGCGCGCGTGGTGCCGTGACTGCCGCAACGGCAGCTCAGGATTGGAGGAACCTCATCGATTCCGCTCGAACCCAGTGGATGACACCGCGACAGGCGCCGCAGAATAAGCTTGAGCGCATGCCCAAGCCGGTGTTCACGTAAGGCCTGCTGTGCGTAGTCGGAGCATGATGGCAGGAAGCGACAGCACGGCGCAAAAAAAGGGCTGACCGCCAGGCGGTAAACCATGACCGAGCCTCTGAAAACCACCGCCAGCACCGCGCTGGATTTTGCAGCAAGACCTACGCTCATGGTGTCGCGAACCCTGCTGAAAAAAGCCGGTTGAGTTCGGTCCGCCACCGCATTTTTCGCGCACGCTGAGAAGCCTGCTCGTAACCTTCTGGAAGACGCTTGAGCTTGAGCATCAGTGCGCTGCCGCGCGCCCGCGAATGCACCGATCGAAACGCTTCGCGCGCAACGCGTCGAACAGTGTTTCGGTCAATCGCACGGCGCAGCAAACGGCGCGGCACCGACATCAGAAGAACTGGGGCTTCAGCGCCGTGAAGAGCCTGCCGCTGAAGCCCAAAGCATGCGCTCGAGGCCACAGGGCGCGACCGCAGTAATGCGCGACTGCTGAAACGGGCGCTCGATTGCGTTGCCGGGTGAGCCCCAGATCGAGCGCGTTGCGTGTTTTCAGACGCCAAGACGCTTGCGACCCTTGGCGCGGCGCGCCCGGATAACCGACCGGCCGCCGCGTGTTTTCATCCGCACCAGAAATCCGTGCGTGCGTTTGCGGCGTGTCACCGAGGGCTGATAGGTACGCTTCATCGTCAATCCTTGCGCGCCTTGTGCTCGGGCGCTGTCTGGTCATGCTGCAGAGGAAAAGCCTTTCATTACAACGCATTAGAGGGTTGCCTGTCAATTCGGTCGATCGCTCCCGCCGGTCATGTCGGGTTAGAATTTAGGGTTGCCAACAACGCTTTCCATAAAAAGGCGCCGGTCCGGAGCCGGATTAAACAATGCAGGATCGCTGGCTAGACTGCGTCGCACGGCTTGAATCAGAGCTTCCCGCGCAGCAATTCAAACCGTGGATCAAACCGCTGGTGTTTCTGGGCTTCGAACCCGATACCCGGCGGCTTCGGCTCGGTGCGCCCGGTCAGTTCAAGCTCAATCTGATTCGTAACCAGTTTCAGTCCCGAATCGGCGCCATCGCTGCGGAAGTGTTCGGCGCACCGGTCACACTCTGCTTCGAACTGGTCAAGTCAGCCGATGGCACGAGCCAGAGCGCTACAGCATCTGAGCCAGACAACAGCGAATCGGCGCATGCCATCAGTGCGGCCTCCGACCCGCCTGCCACCCGATACTCCGCAGATACGTCCTCCGGGCCGCTTCGCCGCACCGACCAGGACATCGACGCATCCCGTCTGCGTGCCGATCTCAGCTTTGACAATTTCGTTCACGGCAAGGCCAATCAGATGGCGTGGTCGGCGGCGTTGCAAGTGGTCGAACATCCCGGCACCCAATATAACCCCCTGTTTCTGTACGGGGGCGTGGGCCTGGGAAAAACCCACCTGCTTCATGCTGCGGGCAACGCACTGCGGTTACGCGATCCGGGATTTCGGGTTCGATACATCCATGCGCAGGATTATTTTGACGAGATGGTTCGCGGCATCCAGCGCAAATCGCTGGTTGAGTTCAAGGCCAAGTATCAGTCGCTTGATCTGCTGCTGGTCGATGACATCCAGTTTCTCGGCGGCAAAGATCGCACCCAGGAAGAGTTCTTCTATACCTTTGAGGCGCTGCTGTCCGCGCGCAAACAACTCATCCTGACCTGCGACAGCTATCCCAAAGAACTCTCGGGCATTGAAGAGCGCCTGGTGTCCCGATTCGGCTCAGGTCTGATTGTTGAGATTGAACCGCCCGAGCTCGAGATGCGGGTCGCCATTCTGTTGAAGAAAGCAGAGCTCTCAGGCGAGCGCCTGCCCGAAGAGGTGGCGTTCTTCATTGCCCGTCACCTTCGCACAAATGTCCGCGAACTCGAAGGCGCGCTCCTGAGGGTGATCGCCTTCGCCCGCTTTCGGGGCAAACCAATCGGCGCAGAGCTCGCACGCGAAGCGCTCAAAGATATCCTCGCGCTCAATCGCGCTCCGGTCTCCATCGAATCGATTCAAAAGACCGTCTCTGATTTCTTCAAGATCAAGGTCGCCGACATGTACAGCAAACGTCGGCCGGCACACATAGCGCGCGCCCGACAGGTGGCCATGTACTTCTCTAAAGAACTCACTCAGAAAAGCTTTCCTGAAATCGGTGAGGCATTCGGCGGGCGCGATCACAC
>VGHA01000228.1 GCA_016868375.1 Betaproteobacteria bacterium
CGCTGCAGACCTGCATCGTGCACTTGATCCGCAACAGCTTGGACTACGCGAGCTGGAAGGATCGCAAGCTGCTCGCGGCAGCCCTCAAGCCGATCTACACCGCCCCCAGCGCCGAGGCTGCCGCCCAGGCGCTGGACGAATTTGAAGCGAGCCCTTGGGGCCAGCGCTTTCCGACCGTGGTGGCCTCCTGGCGACGCGCCTGGGATCGGGTGATACCGTTCTCAGCTGCCTCATGTGACACCCGCCGCAGCGCAAGCGCTCAGTACATCTTTGCCTTGACCTATCTTGACCTCGATCTCGCGCAACTTGGCCACAATTTGCTCGGGCTTTAATCGAACACCTTTTGGCATAACTTAATCCTTTCGAATAACAAAAACACTCAGCTTCTCTCACTCATACTGGATCAGTTTTTAAACGCAGGTCAGGGATCTGTTTGTGCCTCAACTGCATGGTCAAAGGCGGCAGGGGCGGTCAATTGGGCGTCCCTGTCAACAGCTCAGGAGACCGCACCCTGTCCATAGCGACCTTGCAGCAGCTTTCCGCTTCGAAAGCGCTCCAGGGCGTAGGTAGCCAGGTCGATGTCGGTGGTCAGCCCCAGCGCTTGTTGCGCCAGTACCCGGCCGACCGCTGGCGAGAGCTTGAAGCCGTGACCGGAAAAGCCAAAGCCCACGACCAAGCCCGCCACCTCGGGGATCGACCCGAGCACCGGGTTCCAGTCGGGTGTGACGTCATAGACCCCCGTCCAGGCAGAGACCAGGCCGGCCTGGGCAAAAGAAGCAAAGCGCTGCGCCACTTGCTCGCCCACTTGCGCGACATACTCCATCGGGACGTCGCCCTGCTCGTTGTCGGGCGTCGCCAGCGTCTGCCCGGCAGTGCCTTCGCTCACGAGCATCTGACGCCCTCCATAGCTGCGGCAATACAGCATGCCCGGTGAGCCCAGATCTTTGTAAACGGGCATGCGGTAGGTGTAGTCCTGCGGCCCCTGCAACGCGATCACGCGGTGGCGTTCGGCGATCAGTGGCACCCGGATGCCGGTCCACTGCGCCAGTTCGTGAGTCCAGATGTTTTGGGTGCTGATGACGCAGGGCGCCGTCTCCTGACCCTGGGCGGTGCGCACGCCTTGCACCCGATCGTTTCGAACCCACAGGTCCTCAACGCTCACCCCTTCGCGAAACTGCACGCCCAAGCGGCGAGCCGCGCGGGCGTAACTGGTGGCGACCAGATAGGCGTCGGCAAAGCCGGCATCAGGTTCAAAGCCAATCAGCGCCGCGTCGTCGAACCGGGCGATGGGCAAGTACTGAGTGGCGTCTTGTGCGGACAGGAGTTTTACCTCGATCCCGCGCGCTTGCTGGGACGCCAGCGCCGCGCGCAGCGGCTCGAGCTTGGGGCCTTGCGGCGCGGCGATCAGGTAGCCGCAGCGCACCAGACCCGCCGAGGCGTCTTCATCCTCGAGGTGCTCGGCGAAGCGCTCGAAGACGGACCACGACCGCTGCGCGAGCTCGATGTTTTGGGGCACCGAGTAGTGGGTGCGCAAGATGCCGCTCGATTGCGACGTTGTGCCCGATCCGATCTGCCCGCGTTCGAGTACGAGGACGCGCCGGCAGCCCAGGGCTGCCAGGTTCCAGGCTACCGACGTGCCCACCACGCCGGCACCGATCACGATCACATCCCATGCGCCCAAGAGGCACTCCTTAATTGGTCCGGTCCCGAGAGCACCGGGTTAATTGCGAATGAATACTTTTTTATCGATCTAGAGTCAAAGTGCTTCTTTGTATTGCCGATGCTTCCTGTTATTCTCGCAGGCAGCGTCGTGTTCCTTTGCAAACAGCAACACAGGGTCGGGGCTTAACGATCTTGTCTGCCTTTAAGGGCCGACAAGAGAGAGGTTTTTTGATCGACCAACTATCCGCAAGGAATGACGTGATGAAACTCAAACGCAGACTCGTATTGGCCCTCGTTGGATCGGCCGCCGTGCCAGGTGGCGCCGCGATCGCCCAGCAGCGGGTGTTTTTTGGTATCGCGACCGGTGGCACGGGCGGCACCTATTACCCCCTGGGCGGTATGCTGGCCCAATTGATTTCCAACAAGGCCAGCGTGGATGGCCGCAAGATCACCGCCACCGCCGAAGCGGCGGGCGCATCGGTGGGCAACGCCAAGTTGCTGGGAACCAAGGACATCGAATCGGCTTTTGTGGCAGCGGACATCCTGGACGCGGCCTACAACGGCAAGAACCAGTTTGCCAACGCCCCGATCAAGAGCCTGCGCGCCCTGGGCGCCTTGTACCCCGAGACCGTGCAACTGATCACGCGCGCTGACTCGGGAATCAACAGCGTCAAGGACCTCAAGGGCAAAAGCATCTCCTCGGGTGCGCCAGGGTCAGGCCAGTACCAACTGGTCACTGATTTGCTGCGTGTCAACGGCATCAACCGCAACGAGGTCAAGGAAGACAGCTCGTCGTTCACTCAAGCCGTCGACAAGATCAAGGATGGCAACTTGCACGCCACCCTGATCACCGCCGGTGTGCCTGTGGCTGCCGTCACCGACTTTGCCCAAAGCCATGCGCTTAAGGTGATCCCGCTGGCGGGCCCTGAAGTGGCGGCCTTGCTCAAGGAGCAGCCCTATTACACCCAGGTGCAGTTGCCGGCCAACACCTACAGAGGTCAGACCGCTGCGGTTCCCACGTTGGCGGTGATGGCGATCTGGGCCACGCACGACGGCGTGCCCGAGGGCGTCGCCTACGAAGTGACCAAGGCGCTGTATGAGAACACCGCCATCATGGGTCAGGTTCACGTGCAGGGCAAGAACATCGCCCTGGCCACGGCAACCTCGGTGGCGGGCGTGCCTCTGCACCCTGGCGCCGTGCGTTACTTTAAGGAAAAAGGTCTGGTCAGGTGAGGCCCTGGCAGGTTGGCGCCCTGGCGGCGCTGACGCTGTCGTTTTCACTGGCGGCGGGCGCCTGCGAGTTGGTGTTGTCCGAACACCGCAGCGGCAGGGCTCTGTTGCGCCTGCCCCTTGACCCACTCGCGCCAGCGATGCAGATCGAATTCACGCACTCGGTGCTGGGAACTGCGGTGGTCGATCACTACGCTTGGCGCGCCGGCCCGAGCGGTTGGTTTGCCCAGTTGGTTCAGGAAAGTTTTGAGGGCGAGGGATATGGCCTGCCCGCTGCGGCCGGAGAGGGCGAGGTACTGGTTCGCGACGGCGCGCGCTGGCGTTTGTACTTGCAGCGAAAAGTCGATCCCTTGGTGGTCCGACCCCTGCCAGCGCAGCGCATGCGGCTGCGAGTCGCTCACCAGGCGGATGTTCTGCTCGGTTCATTGAGCACCCAATCCATCAACATGCAAGTGCAGGACTGTCATGCGCCAACCAGGGCCATGTCCACACCATGAGTGCGACACAAGCAGAAGTCGATCGCCTGATCGAGCAGTTCGATCCAGAGTCTAATTTCCGGCGGCTGGCCGGCCTGAGTGCGGGCATCGTGCTGGTGCTAGCAGCAGGTCTGTCTGCCTGGCATTACTACACCGCAGGCTTTGGCCTGCAAAACGAGATCGCTCACCGCGCGATTCACCTGACCGTGGTGCTCGGGCTGTGCTTTCTGGTGTTCCCGCGTCAGCGCCGCCTGAGCGGTCACTGGGAATGGACAGTGTCGCTTGGGCTGGCGGGGTTCTACCTGTTCATGGGATCTAGCCTTTTGAACAACCTGTCCGAGCCTGTCGGTCTGGGCGCCAAGGCGGCGTTCGTCGCCGTGCTGCTGGCCATTGCCGGCCTGTCATTGCCGTTCAAGGCGTACGACGGCAGCAACCACAGCATTCCCTGGCGTGACTGGGTTTTTGCCATTCTGGCAGCGAGCTTTTCGCTGTACCTGTTGGTGTTTTTTGAATCGATCTACATCCAGCGTCCGGGCCAGCACACGCCGATCGACCTGATGATGGGAGTGATCGCGATTGCGATGGTGATCGAGGCCACGCGCCGAACCATGGGCATCTTCTTGCCGCTGCTGGCGATTGTCACGATTTTGTATGGATTGCTGGGGCCCATGCTTCCCGGGGGCCTGGCCCACCGCGGCTATAGCATCGGACGCATCGTGGCGCACTTGTACAAGGGCACCGAAGGCATCTACGGCATCCCGGTGGGGGTGGTAGCGACCTTCGTTTTTCACTTCGTTTTGTTCGGGATCATGGCGCAGCTGACCGGGTTGGGTCAGCTGTTCGTGAACCTGGCCACCATCGCGGCCGGGCGCTACTCAGGCGGTCCGGCCAAGGTGAGCGTAGTGTCCTCGGGCCTGTTTGGAATGATCTCGGGCTCGGCGATTGCCAACACCGTGACCACAGGCGTGATGACGATTCCGATGATGAAGAAGGTCGGCTTTTCGCCGCGCTTTGCCGGTGCGGTGGAAGCCTCGGCCTCATGCGGTGGGCAGATCACGCCGCCGATCATGGGTGCAGCGGCCTTCATCATGGCCGAGACCCTGGGCATCCCCTACAACGACTTGATCCTGGTGGCGCTGGTGCCTGCGGCCTTGCATTACTTTGCGATCTTGTTCATGGTGCATCTGGAATCCAAGCGCCTGAAGCTCATGGGCATGCCTGCCTCGGAGATTCCATCGATCGGTAAGGTGCTTCTGAGTTCCTGGCATCTGTTCATCCCGCTGGTGGTGATGGTGACCTTGCTGTTGATGCAGTACACGCCGTTCCTGGCGGCTTTCTGGGGCATTACCCTCACGGTGGCTTGCTCCTGGATTCCGCGCCTGCTTGGTCCCCTGGGCCAGAAGATGAGCGGTATGGCCGTGGGGCCACGCGCCTTGGTGCAGGGCTTCGAGATGGGGGCCAAGTCAGCGCTGGGGATTGGTGCAGCCTGCGCCTGCGTAGGCTTTGTTCTGGGTATCACTACGCTGACCGGAATGGGGTTCAAGTTCTCGGCCTGGGTGCTTGATGCCTCGGGCGTGGCGGCGCAGGCGGTCATGGCGTTGGACGTGTTTCAGTGGTTTGAACTCAAAGAGGTCACCATCTTGTTTGGTCTGATGTTCACTGCAGCCGCATGCATCATCATGGGCTCGGGCGTGCCCACGACACCCACGTACATCATCCTGGCCGCGATCGTGGCCCCTGCTTTGGCGCAATTGGGTGTTCCGCAGCTGGCAACGCATTTCTTTGTTTTC
>VGHA01000229.1 GCA_016868375.1 Betaproteobacteria bacterium
GAGGGGAACGAGATGCTGATGGAGGCGGTGCGTGTCGCGCGCGATCTCTGTGACGATCTGGTGGCAGGGCGGCACTACAAGATCGATCAGCGGTTTCGCGATGTTGACTTTACCGACGAGGGGCTGGAGTTCATCGAGGAACTGACCCGTCATCTGCCCGGGCTCTGGCGCTCTGAAGCGCGCCGCGAGGATCTGCTGGGGCAGGCAGTTGTCGCCCGCGATCTGTTCGAACGCGATCGTCATTACATCGTTCAAGACGATGAGGTGGTGATTGTTGACGAGAACACCGGGCGCACGATGCCGGGTCGCTCGTGGAGTTATGGCCTGCACCAGGCAGTCGAGTCGCGCGCGGGTGTTGAAATGACCGAGCCGGCGCGAACGATCGCCCGAATGAGCTTTCAGGACTTCTACGCCCGCTACCGGCACCTTTCCGGTGCCAGCGGCACGTTGCAGGGGGTCGGCTTCGAGTTGTGGCGCACCTACGGCCTGTCCTCGATCGTGGTGGCGCCCCGGCTCGCCAGTCGATTACGCGTCCCGCGGCCGAGACATTTCGCCACCTGGGAGTCAAAGTTCAACGCGCTCATCGATACAGCGGTTTCGCTGCAGGCGTCGGGGAAGGCGGTTCTGGTGGGTACCCGCCGTATCAGCGACAGCGAAAAGGTCGCCGAGGCGCTCGCGCAGCGACAGGTCGAGTGCGCGGTGCTGAACGCCAAGCAGCATGACCAGGAGGCGATGGTGATCGCTGCGGCAGGCGAGGTTGGACGCGTCACGGTTGCCACGAACATGGCAGGGCGCGGCACGGACATCCTGCTGAGCGGCCCGGTCATCGCCAATGGTGGGCTGCATGTGCTGATGCTTGAGCCTCACGAGTCCTCTCGGGTCGACTGGCAGTTGTTTGGGCGAGCCGGTCGGCAGGGTGCGCCGGGTCTCGCCCGCGCCTTTGTCAGTCTCGAGGACGACCTGCTCAAACGCCACGTCGCCTGGTTTGCCAAGCCGCTCGCGTGGCTGGCTGCATTACCCCCGTTTCGGCCGATGCTGATTTCGGCGCTCGTCTGGTTGGCTCAGGCGCGCGCGCAGGCGCTCGCCTGGGGCAGCCGCCGGATGCTGCGATCGTTTGAAAAGCGCCTGAACCGTCAGCTGTCGTTCGTGGGCGAGTCGGGGAAACCCGGGGCTGGGCCGGGCGGTCCAGGATAGGGTTCGTAGAGCGTGAAATCTGTCAGGCTTGGTTAGCCATCTGACTGATTTTCTCTGCTATTCTCATAGGCTCAACTTTTTTAAACATAGAAACCGGAGTCCTACGATGTTCCAAAAAGTCGTTCCGATCAACCGTGAGCGCCACGCAAGCAAAAAAATCAAGCAGGCCACCGGTTTCGGTTTTGCATCAGGTTTCCACCTGGCCTACGTCACCATTCATGAATTCGCCCGCGCTGCGGCCATCTACCCAATCGTATTCCTTGAGGACAAGGAAGCTGACGAGTTCCGCCCGGTCGTGTTGCTGGGCCTGGAAGCTGGCGAAAACCTGTTCGTTGCCGGCGACGGCAAGTGGCAGGCCTCGTACGTGCCCGCCATCATCCGCCGCTACCCCTTCGCGCTGTCACGCACCGAAGAGCAGGACCGCTTCACCATCTGCATCGATGAAGACAGCGAACTCGTGAACGAGGCTGAAGGCGCTGCGCTGTTTGACGACAAAGGCGAGCCCACCGAGGTCATCGAAAACGTCAAGCGCTACCTTGCCGAACTGCAGCAGATGGATGTCATCACGCGCGATTTCTGCAAGTACATGGCCGAGCACAACATGTTCACGCCGCTCAACATGCGCGTTCGCGATACAGACCGCGTCAAGAACATCACCGGCTGCTACGTCATCAACGAAGAGCGCCTCAACAATCTGTCCGACGAGCGCCACCTCGAGCTTCGCACCAAGCGCTATTTGCCTGCCGTTTACGCGCAGCTGATCTCGTTGGCGCAGATCGAGCGTCTCGTTACCCTGCGTGGTGGCGGCGAAGCCCCCACCATCAGCGCTGACACGCAGGCCGCCTAAAAAAGGCCTTGTTTCGGCTTCTCACCGCATTTGTCCTAACCGGCCAGGCGGTGCAGTTGAAGCGCTTCAGCGGCCCGGATGCTCAGACAGCGTCCGGGCCGTTTCATTTGTTTACCAGTTCCGGTGCGTCGATCATGTCGATCAGACTTAGCACGCCAGTCATTGCGCGTTGGTTCGCCGCTTGCGCCTCCGGCGCACTGGCGTTGCCGCTGCTCGCGCAATCGCTCCCGCTTCCGCTGCCGGCATTACCGCTTCCTCGCACTGAGGCGCCGTTCGGGGCGTCCCAAGCTGAAGAGTTTCGCCGGGGGCCCTCGGTTAACCCCCGCACGCTGACAGAGGCGGCCGCCAGAGCGGCTGATTTGGGGCCTCTGGCTCAGGGCAACGACCAACTCGAGCTCGATCCAACGTCACTGTTGCAACTGGTCATCGAGCGCAACGCGCAAATCCTGATGGCGCGCATGCAGGCCCGCGCTTCGGGTCTGGTGGCAGAAGGCGAGCGGGCCGTGTACGACCCGGTCATGTACAGCACCCTGCGTCGTGAGGGACGCGCCCGGCAACGCACCGGTGATGAAATCATCACGACGCTCAACGCGCCGGTGCAGACCGAGCTGCTCGACGAGGACATCAACACGCTGGAAAGCGGGCTCAGGCAGCGAGCCAGCTCGGGCGCCGAACTTAGCATGAGCGTTCGCCTGAACCGCCGGCGCAACAATCTGGTGCCCACGACAGCGCTGCATCCGGAGCAGCGACAGGCGCTCGTGGTCACGCTTCGGCAGCCGCTCATGAAGGGAATGGGGCGGCAGGTGGTTGAAACCGATATGGAAGTTGCCCGGCTTGACGGCGAAATCGCGCTGCTTGACTACCGGCAGCAGCTTGAGCGCATCAGCGCCGAGGCGCTTACCGCTTATTGGCAATTGCAGCGTGCGCATGAAACGCTTGCTGTCCTGGCCCGGTCGCGCGATACGGCTCGATCGTTACTGCGAGATATCGAGGCCCGTGTTGAAGTAGGGCGGGTTGCGCCAATCGGTGCGGTTGAGGCGCGGGGCACCTTGATCCTGCGCGAAGCTGAAATCGCGCGTACCGAGCAAAGTCTTCGCGACGCCGAGGCTCGCCTCAAAGGGTTGCTTCGCGCAACCGGCGAAGAGCGTCGCCCAGACGCCCTCAAAATTGTCGCGACCACGCCCGCGCGCAAGTTTGAACACCAGCCCGATATGTCGCTGGGAGCCATCGAACGTGCGGTTGATCGTTGGCCCGCTGTGCGAATTGCAATGCTGCGTCGCGATCAGTCGGTGGTTCGGCTCAATTTCGCTGACAACCAGCGCAGACCCATTCTTGATTTCCAGGCCAGTTACAGCACGTCGGGTATCGCTTACGAATTCGGTCGCGCCTGGGAGCTTGCCAGAACATCTCGGTATCCCGACTGGTTCGTTGGGGTCAATTTTGAGGTGCCGCTGATGGGTAACCGAAAGGCGAATTCGCTGTACGAGGCCCAGGCGTTGCGGTTGCGGCAGAGCGAAGAAGAGCTCAATAGCGTTCGCGCGGGTATTGCCATTGATCTCAGAGCCCGGCTCGACCAGTTGATTTCGTCGCGTGATGAAATCGGTCGTTATGCCGCCGAGGTCGACCTGCGCCGACAACTTGTTCAGCTTGAAAGGCAGCAGCTTGCATTGGGTGTGTCTCGGGTTGGTCAGGTACTACAGCGCGAAGCTGACTTCGTTGAAAGTTCGCTTCGAATGCTTGAAAGCGAGACACGCGCGGCATTGCTGCTTACTGGAATCATGCTGGCCGACGGATCTTTGTTACCCAAGCATTCGATTGAGGTTGAGCAGTAATGATCGGCAGGGTTCTTTCTCACTATATGGCAGCGACGCTCTTAGCGCTCGCTCCAGGGGTATCCACCGCTGCAGAATTCACCGGACTCATCATTCCACGGCACGATATTCTGGTTAGCGCTGGTGTCGCTGCTTCAGTCATGCAGGTCCAGACCGAGGTCGGCAAGCGGGTCAAGGAAGGCCAGCTGCTGGTTCAGCTCGATGATCGGTTGCAGGTACTGGAAGCTCAGCGTCGGCGAATCATTTTTGAGGACGACAGCGAGCTCAAGGCAGCGCGCGATCGTGTTCGAATCCTGCGGCCGCTCGCCGAAGATTCGCGGCGCGCGTTCCAGGCGGGTGGGTCGGTAAGCCGCGAGGAGCTCACAAGACTCGAGCTTGACCTGGCCTCTGCGGCAGCGAGGGTCGAGCAGTTGCAGGCTCAAAAAGTCCGAGAAAAGTCCGAGCTCGACATTGCTGACCAGGATCGGCTGCTTCGCCGTGTCACGGCGCCGGTCAGCGGCATTGTTACCCGGGTTGATCTTGAAGCCGGTGAATGGGCGAAGATAGGCGAGCCTGTCCTTCAAATTGTTGACGCCGACGTCTGCTATTTGCGTGTTGCAGTGTCGCCCATGGCCATGCGCAGGCTGAAGCTCGAGCAGCCCCTCACCATCCAGTTTGAGCCTATTCTCAAGATTGCTCCGGTACGAGGGCGGGTCAGCTTTTTGTCTCCGGGCATTGACCCAGCCAGCGGGCTGGTGGAAATAAGAGTGACGTTTCAAAACCCGGGCTGGCGGGTACCGCCGGGCGTGAAAGGCTCGATAATGCTTGAGGAAGATTGAGCGAGTGCTGGCGCACCGTCTCGATTGTTCGGGGCTTCAATGCGTCCCGCGAGCCAATGGTTTGCGCTAGTGCATTGACTGGGGCGGCACCGCAGGAGCGGGCGTTGCCTGCGGCGTGGCTGGCGCGGCGGTGGCAGCCTCGATTGCCCAGTTGGCGGTTGCACTTAACCGACGCAGCAGTTGTTCGAACCCAACCAGTAACGACGCGTTGCAGTTAAGCGTGAACTGCTCTCCCGTTATAGTTTTGAAGGTGAACGTGGTGACGTCATTCTGCCGGCCCCAGGACATGGCGCTGATCAGCGGAACCCGCTCGCCAAAAACCGGCTTTCGGCCTTCGCCCTCATAAGGCTTCTCAAGCGATACACCCGCCATCGCCTTCTGGTCGGCAAATTCGCGCGCGACCTG
>VGHA01000230.1 GCA_016868375.1 Betaproteobacteria bacterium
CCGAAAGACTCAAAAAATCAGGACACCGCGCATGCGCTGATCAACGCCATGCTGGGCAAAGCCTATGCATCGCGCCTGTCAACGGTGTCAGGCTATCTGTCCGCCTCCACCTTGGGCGCACAGGACCTTAGCGCGGCCGACAGACAGGCCTGGGGCTACGGAATTCTGGATGGCAGCACCAAGCACTATCCGCTTCGCATGCCGCCGAATCTGCAACAGTGGATCGAGGTGTGGGCGCGCGTGAAGAGCGCCTGATCGGCTAACGGTCAACGCAGCAGCCGGATGCCGCGGGGCATCCGGCCCTCTCCTTGTCAAACCCGTTGGTCGGGGAAGAAACATTCATGGTTCGCATCGGCATCGATGTTGGGGGCACCTTCACAGACGTCGTCCTGGTTGACGAGACGTCCGGAGCGGTACAGGTTGCCAAGGTCTTAAACGAGCCCGGCCGCCGTTACGCAACGGTCGTGCGCGGAATCAGTCGGGTCATGGAGATGGCTGGGGTGAAGCCCGAGGAAGTCAGCTTCATCGGTCATGGCACCACCATCGCCACCAACGCGGTGATTGAGCGAAAGGGCGCGCGAATCGCGCTGATCACGAACAAGGGCTTTCGCGATGTGATTGAAATCGGTCGATTCAGCCGGCCGGCAGAACTCATTTATCGCGTACAGATGGATAAGCCTTCGCCGCTGGTGCCCAGGCATCTCAGGTTCGAGGCCGACTGTCGGGTCAATGCGCAAGGCGAAATCCTCAAAGAGCTCGAGCAGGCAGAGGTTGCGCGTCTGGTTGCACAGGTGCGCGAAAGCGGTGTCCGCGCAGTCGCGATCTGTCTGCTGTTTTCATTTCTGGAGCCGCGTCACGAACAGACGCTGCGCGATGCGCTTCGACAGGCGCTGCCCGATGTGGATGTGCTCACCTCCTCTGATGTGCTGCCCGAGTTTCGCGAGTTCCCCCGAACCAGTACGACGCTGTTTGCCGCGTATGTGTCGCCGGTACTCAGGCTGTACATCGAAAAGCTCATGGAGGGGCTTCGCGACATTCGGGTGGATAACAGGCTGTTCATTTTTCAGTCAAATGGCGGTGTGGGGCGCCCCGACCTGGTCATGCGAAACCCCGCCACCACACTGCTTTCAGGGCCTGCGGGTGCCGTGGTGGGCGCAGCCAATCTTGCGCGGGTCAGCGGGCACATGAACCTGATCACGATGGACATGGGCGGCACGAGCCTCGATGTGTGTCTGCTGCGTCAGGGCAAGGCTGAAGCCACCACCGCGCGCGAAATCGATTATTTCCCCGTGGTCACGCCAATGCTCGATGTGCACACGGTGGGCGCAGGCGGCGGCAGCATTGTCCGGCTCGATGATGTCGGGCGCCTGAAGGTGGGGCCAGATAGCGCCTCGTCGGATCCAGGTCCGGCCTGTTACGGATTGGGCGGCGATTTCGTCACCCTGACCGATGTGAACCTGATCCTGGGGTATATCGACGCTGATGATTTCGCAGACGGCGCTGTCAAGCTCCACCCGGACCGCGCGCGCGCGGTGATCGAGCGCGACATTGCCGGGCCGCTGGGCGTCAGCGTGCATCAGGCGGCCGCGGGCATCTTCAAGGTGGCGGCCAGCCAGATGGCGGAGGCAATCCGCTTTGTGTCCGTTCAGCGCGGTGCCGATCCGCGTGATTTTGAGCTCTGTCCGTTTGGCGGTGGTGGGCCTATTCATGCCTTTTCGATCGCCGATGAGCTCGGGATGGAGCGCATTCTGGTTCCGAACAACCCAGGGCTGTTTTCAGCCGGGGGTATTTCGGTTGCTGATTTCACGCACGACTACTCCCGATCGGTCCTCAAGGTGCTGGCTGCGCACGATGCGGAGGCGCTCTCAACCGAATTCGAAACCCTGCGCAAGCGTGCCCAGGCCGACTTCGAGCTCGAAGGTGTGGCAGCCGAGGCCAGCCGTTTTGAGCGCAGCATGGACCTGCGGTATGTTGGACAGACCACCGAGATCAATATCCGTGTCGATGCCGACACCGGAGCCGGGGCACCGGATATCGCGGCATTTATTGCCGAGTTTCACCGGCAGCATGAAGCCGTCTACACCTACTCTGTTCCCGGTGAGCCGGTTGAGCTGGTCAATATCCGGTTGCGTGCAATGGGTGCAGTCGCCAAGCCCAATCTGCTTGCCGACGGTGCGATGAAGCAGGCCGTGCGTCCCGAACCAGTGAGAGACGTCTGGTTTGGCGACCGCATGGTGCCTACCCGCGTGATTCGCCGGGAAAGCCTTGCGCCTGAGGACCGTGTCACCGGGCCCGCCATCATTCAGGAGTTGTCCTCGGCCACGGTTCTGCCCCCTGGGGCTGAGTTGGTGGTGGACACGCATCGAAATCTTTTGATCAGCCTTAAGCGAGGACACTAAGCCATGGCCGTCGATGCTTTCACCCTTGCTGTGATTCAGAACGCGCTGATCGGGGTGTCTCATGAGATGAAGCTCATGACAATGCGCGCCGCCTACACGCAGCTGTGGAAAGAGCAGGGCGATCTGTCCTGCTGCGTGATGGATGCTCAGGGCGAAATTGTTGCCCAGGACCCGACCGGCTTTCCGATTCATGTCACCACGATGCCCTTTCAGCTTCGGGGCCTGATCGAAGGAATTGGCGCGCAGAACATCAAACCGGGCGATGTACTGATGACCAATGACCCCTTTCTTGGGGGCACGCACTTGCCCGATGTACTGCTGGTCAGGCCGCTGTTCTGGGAAGGCGAGCTCTATGGCTATCTGTGCAACCGCGGGCATTGGGCCGACATTGGCGGCATGGGGCCTGGCAGCTATTCGCCTGCCACCCGTGAGCTGATTCAGGAGGGCATCGTCATTCCGCCGGTCAAGCTGTTCATGAATGACCAGCTGCAAAAGCCGCTCGTTGATCTGGTCGTCCGAAATGTTCGCAATGCTTCAGTGGCGCTCGGTGACATGCGCGCGCAGTATGCGTCGTGTTTCAGTGGCGAAAGACGACTGGCTGAAGTGATTACGCGCTACGGGCTTCCCACCATTCGCGAGGCCATGCGTGAAATTCTGTCGCGCTCCGAACAGTTGACAAGAGTCCGCATCGCCGATTTCAAGGACGGTGTCTATCACGCGCGCGACTGCATCGATGGCGATGGGTTGACCGAAGATGCCCAGTGGATTGATGCCAAGGTAACCATCGCTGGCTCTGACATCACGGTCGATCTCAGTGGGTCGTCCAATCAGTCGCGTGGCGGCATGAACTGCTCGCGTGCCTCAGCCATCTCGGGCATTCAGTATGCGATCAAGTCGATTACTGATCCCGAGAATCCGCCGAACGCCGGCAGCTATCGTCCGGTCAAGGTCATCACCCGACCTGGAACGCTTTGCGATGCGCAACCGCCGGGGTCGATGGTGGGCTACGGAGAAATCACGTATCGCGTCCTCGACACGGTGATGCGGGCGCTTGCCGACGCATCGCCGCGCTCGGTCCTGGCCAGTGGTTCGGGCTCAACGGGTACCACGGTGATCGGCGGCAGCGACTCGCGTCCAGAAGCGAAGAAGCGCTACTTCCTCACGCTTGAGCTGTCGTCAGGCGCCTACGGCGCGCGCGCCACGCGCGACGGCATCAACGCCATCCGTTACGGCGCAGGCAACGCAGGTCATGTACCGATCGAGGCCGACGAGATGGAGAACCCCATCGTGTTTGAGCGCTACGAAGTGATGGCAGACACCGGGGGGGCCGGAACCTTCCGCGGTGGCAATGGTTTCTGTCGGGTGTTCAGGGTGATGGCGGATGGCGCGTCGATCTGCCTTTGCGCGGACCGTCATCGCTCGCAGCCTCAGGGCCTCTTCGGTGGGCAACCGGGTAGCACCGCTCGCTACGTGCTGGACCCTGGAACCCCGAAGGAACGCGTGCTGTCGAGCAAAACGCCTTACCTGCCGCTTGATCAGGGCACCCTGGTCTGGCTTCAGTCTGCTGGCGGCGGTGGGTACGGTGAGCCCAAGGCCCGCGAACGGTCGCTGATCGAGCGCGACCTGCGAGATGGCTATATCAGCGTCGAGCGGGCTCGCGAGGTGTACGGCTATGAACCTTAGCCAGACGGCGCGAGCTGCGACTTCACGTCGCTGAAGCTAAGCAAGCGCGGCGTAAAACTTTGCCGCCTGCGCGACCATTGACTCAACGTCGCGGCCGCGCAGGTGTTCGGCAAAAAGCTCGTACTCGAAGGTTCCGCTGTAGCCCTGGGCGCTCAGGGCATTGAGTTCGGCGCCAACATCGAGCAGCCCAACTTCGGGGCTTTCGCGCTGCAGGTCGGCCGGGTCGCGAAGCGCCACGACATTGCAGAACTGCACCACGCGGATCTTGTTGCCGTGGTTGCGGATCAGGTCAGGTAAATCAGGGTCCCACCAGGAGTGGTAAAGATCCAGCGCGAGCGAGGCATTGTGGATGTCGCTGACCAGGCTGAGCGCATGGCGCAGCGCGTTGACGCAGCCCTTGTTCAGCACACCCGCCGGATGAATGGGCTCCAACCCAAGGTGTACCCCGGCACTGGCTGCGCGCTCGGCAAGCCGGTGCAGGCCGTCAGCGATGGTTTTTCTGGCATCGCGCAGTGATGCGGCGCCATGACTCAATCCACCCGTAATGACGACCAGCGTTTGTGCGCCCAACTCTGCCGCTGCATCAATCAACCGCAGGTTGGTACTGGCTTGCCGGGCTGAGCGCTCGGCATCTTGATACAGAAAATAGCCTGCACTGTTGAGCGATGACACGGCCAGACCCAGGTCGGCAAGCCGCGCCTTGAGTTGCGGCACCGGAATCTCATCAAGGGCACGAATGGTGAGCCCCACTGCGGACGCGCCACTCTGCGCAACAAGCGGTAGGAATTTCGCGATGGGGTAATCGGCAGGGCAGATGTAGGCGTTGATGGAGAGAGGATTCTTCATGGGTCAGATGTTCGTCGCGGCGAGTCTAACGGGACACTACCAACGAGTAGCAGGGTGCGGTCGCTCATAGCGATGGTCCGTAGGGGAAAGCGCTAGCCGATTAATTTGCCGTCAATGTAAACCCGCCCAACAGGTACCCGAGATAG
>VGHA01000231.1 GCA_016868375.1 Betaproteobacteria bacterium
TCGCGGGCTTCTTGTAGAGACCGATGGTGTCGCACCAGACGCCATCGGTGTCGAGCATGATGGTTGCCTTGGACTGGAACTTTGCGAGTTTCTTCTCGGCCGCGTCCAGCTTGTTGGGGACTTGCAGCGCGACGATGACCACATCGCCGCTTGTGTGCAGTTCGCCAAGCGCGGTGGCGAGTTTGTCGAGAACCGTCGGCGCGGTGGCGGCTGCATCGACGCTTTGCAGCACGATGATCTTGCCGGTGGGGAGCGCGGCGGATGAGTTGTCGAGCGCGCGCACGCCGTCCGTTGGCGGTGGGAGGAGGTAGCCGAGGTTTGGCTCGAGTGCGGCGCGGTCATCGGCCGCGAGTTTGGCGACCCACGCCTTTTCGGGCGCGGCGCAGTCGACGCGCGCGGGTGGTGCCGCGGGTGCGGTGGGAGCAGCGGGGGTAGCAGGGGACTCGGGTGCATCCACGTCCGCAGGATCGGTCTCCGCTGGTGGCGGGTTGGCAGGCGGATTCTCGCTTGGCGGTGGAGCGGGCGGTGCTGCCGGTGGCGGCCCATATCCGCCGCCGTACTGCGGAAGTGCAACAGCGGCGGTGGCCGCGAGGGTCAGGGTCAGTAGGAACGCCACACCTAAGCACACGCCCGATCGATTGCTTCGCTGCTGCATACGGGAATGGTAACCCGCGCGGCGGGGGGGACCTAGTGCGGTCGGGAGGCGGGAGTGAAGGTGGCAGGCCGCTAGGTGGGTCTCCGGATGCGATTACGTGGTAGATGTGCGGTGGGGATCCGAGTGCGCCGACATCACACCTCTGCAACACCGCACTGTCGCAAGTACCGATAGACCCCGTCGTAGTACTCGGGCTTCCGTGTCCTGTCGCGCATCCGACCCGGTGGAACAAAGATGACCATGCCTTGGCGTGCTCGCGTCAGTAGCACCCGATACGCGTTCTTTAGGTACTGGCGTCGGTCTGGCTTGTTAACGGAGGTCCACTGCGCACCACGAAAGTTGTGGTAGCTCCAGTCACCCGTGTTGCGCCGGAGGTCGGCATCCCATGCAACAATTGTCCAATCGAGTTCAAGGCCCTGGACTTGGAACTCGGTAGCCGCATCTTCGAGATACTGGGAGGCACGTGTGTCCTGGGGCGGCCCGAGAAACCAGTGCACTGGGTTGATATTGACTCGAACGTCCACGGCATGCGGCTTGAGTCGCTGTGCTGAGGAAGACGCAAGCAGGCCTACCCTTTCGGTGCCGCGTCGGTGGCGTTGAATCCAGCGGCGTGCGTCTTTCAGAGAGCGCGTCACCACGACTGGATACTGATGCTGGAACTGGGTCAGCAACCGCTGGCCGCTCTCGCAGTCGCCATCAAGTACTACCTTCACGAACTTGGAAACATGTTCGGCACGGAATGAGCGCATTGAGGTGGACAGGTGAAGTGCCGGATTGAATCGAACGGGGGAGGTTCGCGAAGCCTCTGCCGTCAGCGAGGCGACGGCACGATCCGCTGCGAACTCTGAGTCGCTGAGGTGGGGGGAAATGTGGACATCCCACCCTGGGTACGTGCTTCGGATCGCGTCTAGCCATGCGCCAATGCCAGCTTCCCCTGTGTTGATCTCCTGGCCACCACCAACGAGGCAGAGGATCACAGCCCAGTTGCGGTGTCTATCTAGGGCGCCAATGAGAAGCTCTGGCTCCGACTGGGTGAAGCCTAGCTTGCCGCGCTTTCGCTTCATGAAGTTCGCGAGCATTTGCGCATCCCACGCACGTTGAGCCTCGTCGAAGACAACAACGTGGTCTGCCGGTGCACTTGGATCTCGGATCGTGTCATCCCGAAAGTGGTGCACCATCTGGATGAAAGCGGACACTGCGTTCCGACATGTGCCGATCCGTGCGCGCGTGTTCGTCGCCTTCTGTCGTGCGAGCTCGTCTCGGGCCAATGCCTCGCGAAGTACTTGCACGAGGGGTCTGTTGCCCGACAGGTAGACGGCGTGCGCGGTGTCAGTACATGCACCATGTCGCGTCGCGATGTTGAGGCCAACAAGTGTCTTGCCTGCGCCCGGTACGCCGGTCACGAAGACAATGGCTTTGCAGCCGCGTTCCTTGGCGTCTGCAATCACGGCTTCGACCGATTCGGACGTCAACGCAAGATTGATCGCACCGGCGTCATTGCGGGTGATGTCGTGGACGGTGTGGCGCGCATACAGGGATCTCGCGGCCTCAATGATCGTCGGAGTTGGGGAGTAGTTGCCCTCGCCCCATGTCTCTGGAGTCAGCCGCGATTCGCTCGGAGACGTGAGGGCGAGTCGAATTGCGTGCTCAAGTCCCGCGCCGTTGCAGCAGAATGGTGGCCGAACACCATCGGGATGGGGTTGCCTCCAGCGGGTATCAGCGCGCGGATTCGCCGTCGCACACAACACAGGGAAGATTGGCGCTTGGTGACTTGGTGCGTGGAAGTTCTTGAGGTCAAGGCCGTAATCCCAGGCCTGCTCATAGTCCAGACGCTCGAAGCTGGTGGCGCCTACCTTGAACTCGATAGCAATCACCGCGGTCGTAGTCACAAGCACCGCATCGACACGTCGACCGAGACGTGGAATGTCGAACTCAAGATGGATCCACCCCTTAACCAACTTGAGGGCGTCGCGAAGTATCGGGAGCTGCTCAGCCCAGGCTGCGAGTTGCTCTGGAGTAAGCGTGAATCCATGGGTGCGCGTTAGATGCGCATACACGTGCTCGTCAGGCGCGGCGAGAAAGTCGGTGACGGACGACGCGTAGTAGGCGGCGTTAAGACGCTGTTCGGGGTTTGCGCTCTGATGGGCTTGTGTTCGAGATTTCACTTTGGCCCAGGAAGGGGAGTCGCTCGGAATCGCTCAACCCGTGTGGGCCGGAGCTTACATGTGTTAGGGGTGCGCTGCAGGGTGGGTTCGATTCATCTAATCGTGGGTAGTGGCGGAGGGCTAGCGCGCCTGGTGTTCGCTGGTGCTTAGGAGCAACTGTGAGAATCAGACTCGGACTTCCTGAACTTCAATCTAATAGGCGGCTTTCGTTGACGGCCTCCAATCAACTCGTGTAGCGATGTGCAGATAGATCTCCATGGATCTTGGTGATCATGCTGCTGCATCCCTCGCGCAGGAATGGTTGTCTGTCACGCACTGCGTCGATAGAGCCACTCAGCCAACTGGTACAAAGCCTCAGGCTGCCAGGGTAGGCCAGTTTCTTGTGCGATGTCCTGTAGGGCACCGGCGTGTTCTTCGTTGCGCGCCTGCCAGATCCTGCACTTGGCGGCGGAAGCCAATTGATCAGCCTTCTTTCGGTTTGCATCCTTCGACGCCAACACAAGGTTGCCCACCGAATTGTTGTGAGTGATGCTCCACGGAAGGAAGTGATCCACATCAGCGGTGGACCTCGTCAAACTGGCACTGGTGTAGAAGCACCGACCGCTTTGAAGATCGAGGAGTGCGGGGACAACAGTCCGCAGCGCCTCACGATCTGGAACAAAGAGGTGCTGTCGAAGCGCATCACTGCCAGATACTGCGGGATTCTGCCTCTCTATCCATGCCGTCCATCGAACTTGAATCATGTCAATGATCAGCCAGTTGAACCTCCGAAACATCTCCGCAACCCCAGGCAGAAGTTCTAGAGAATCACCGACAATGGGCAGGCGGTAGAGCAGCGGCGGGGCATCCACTGGTTGAAGTCGCCTGAGAACATCCTGCTTCAGCAGCTTTAGCATTTCCTTTGAGTATCTGTTCATTAGGCCAGATTGGCGCACATGGGTGAGTCGACCAGAGTGCTGCCTGTGCAATCGGTCCACGAGGGCAACAGCTGCCGCAGGACCTCCAGTAGACATCCGAAGTGACAGAGTCGACCGACTATTGAACGGCGCAAAGGGCACTACCTGCTGCCAATACAACTCAATGACTCGCTCCGCAACGCGGTTGAGCGGCAGCCTGGTTTCCTTCGCTGGCAGTTCAAGCGACAGATCGCATAGCGCGTGCAGGAGCGCAAACTTGTATGTGGTTGTGTAACGGCTCTCTCGCAAGAGCGACTGAAGACTCTCAAGTAGTGTGAGCGAGGTCATTGTCTTTGTCCCCAATGTTCTACCTTCGCCGCACCGGCTGACACGCCTCACGCGTTGTCGATGAGTCGCACCGCGCCCAGGCGCGCGGCGATCAGCGCACGAAGCGCGGGCGGCTGCCGCGGCGGGGCGTTCAACTGCACTGGTTCGAGTGAACCGGCGTCGCGCACGACCGCATATTCGATCTGCAACTGATGCCGTTCGAGTTCCTCGCGCATCGCAGCTTCTGCCGCGGCGATCGCCTTCGTCGCCGCATCGTCTGTTGCGTTCACTTGCTGCTGCAGTTGCTGCAGAATCTCCTGCGCTCTCCGCAGCGCACGCGACAAGCCAAGCGCGCGCTCGCGCTCGTGTGGCTGCAGATACCTGTTGCGGCTACTGAGCGCGAGTCCGTCCGCATCGCGCACGGTGGGGCAGGGCACGATCTGCGGCGTACAACTTTCGTCTTGCGTGCGCACCGCTTGCCCGCGCGCTGCCTGCGCCTGCGTACGCGAAATCTCCACCATCTGCGTGATCACTCTCAGCTGCTGGAAATCCTTCTCCCCGAAGTACGCGCGCTGTGGCTGACACAGATCGAACAGTCGCGCCACCACTTGGCACACGCCCGAAAAATGCGTCGGTCTGCACGCGTCCTCAAGCCGCGGCCTCATCGCCACGGGCGGCAATTGCAGCAACTTCGCTTCTTCCTGCGCCCGCCCCAACCCGCGCGGATAGATCATCTCGACCGTCGGCACGAACACCGCCACCGCGCCAGCCGCCTCGCACCCGCGTACATCCGCCTCGAGTGTCCGCGGATACCGACTGAAATCCTCGTGCGGCCCAAACTGCGTCGGGTTGACGAAGATGCTCACCAGCGGCGGCAGCCCGTCCCTCACGGCCTTGCGAATAAGTTCCAAGTGCCCCTCGTGCAGCGCACCCATTGTGGGCACGAATCCGCATCCCTTGAACGCCGCGAGCCCTTCTGTGGAATCAACGATTTCCATGCTGTGGAGTTGCCGAGCGTTCGATGGGGGCT
>VGHA01000232.1 GCA_016868375.1 Betaproteobacteria bacterium
ATTCTGGCCGCCGCGAAACCTGGCAGCACCCGCCTGATTGACAACCTGGAGTTTTGAGAGGCGTCGCAATGGGTGCTTCGCTGCTCGCGCTGGACTGGGGGTCGACCAATTTACGTGCCGGTCTGCTGGATCAGAGCGGCCGCACACTCGCTGAAAGGCAGCAGGCAGCGGGCATTCTCCAAGTTCCTCAGCGCAACTTCGAACAGGTACTGTTTGCACTCTGCGGCGACTGGTTACAGGATCCCTCTGTTGCCATCATCGCCAGCGGCATGATCGGAAGCCGCCAGGGCTGGGTCGAAGCCCCCTACCTGGCGACTCCGATCACCCCGACCGCGGCAGCGCAGGCGCTCACCCGTATCCCGTTGCGAGGCGACCGAGCCGTTTATCTGATCCCCGGTATCCGAAGCACCGTGCACGACTCGACCGAACACATCGACGATGTGATGCGAGGCGAAGAAACCCAGGTGTGGGGAGCAGACATTGAGCCGGGATCGATCGTCGTACTGCCTGGCACCCACTCGAAATGGGTGCACTGCGGGGCCGATGGCGCGATTGATCGGTTTCAGACGTGGATGACCGGCGAGTTGTTCGCGGTGCTCGGTCAGCACAGTATTCTGGGGCGGCTGATTGAGCCAGGTGATCCGTCGGAAGGGGCGTTTACGCTTGGGGTTCAGCGGACCCTTGCCGCACCTGAAGCCTTGAGCACCTTGTTGTTCTCGGTGCGCACTGCGGGGCTGATGTCCCGAATCGCGCCGACCGCGCTGTCAGACTATTTGTCCGGACTATTGATTGGTGCAGAAGTGGCGTCGGCGCTGCGTCGGTTCAACGTGCCACGCGAGGCCGCGCAACTCTCTTTGATTGGCGAGCCTTCGCTCTGCGATCGCTATGCGCGCGCATTGGCGATTGCCGGCGTGCAGGCACAGACGCTGCCGTCGGGACTGGCGGCACGAGGCGCCTGGCGACTCGCATGCGCGGCAGGTCTGATCCGTGCAGCCGAGGTATAGTCGAAACTAGGAATGACCGCCACCGATCAGTTCATTATGCGAACCATCGCTCACCCCACTGTCAAGCCCAAGCCAACCGTCATCGCGATCCTCGCCTTCATTGGCATGGCGCTCTTGTGCCGTCAGCCCATCGAGGCAGCATCGCAATGGGAGGCGATCACCTTGGCCGACCAGGGAATGTTCTACATCGATCAGACATCGATCGTCCGCGAAGGATCGATTCGCAAGTTTCACAGCGCTCTGGACCACAAGACCATTTAGAGTACCTCGGATGGCAAGCCCTTCTGGTCCAATGAAACGCATGTACAAATCGACTGCAATTCACGCCAGGCCCGTGTGGTGCACCTGACGCTGTATTCCGGAAGAATGCTGACCGGCAATCCCGTGTTGAAGGAGGGCATCCTTCGTGAGTGGCAGCCGATCACGCCAACATCCGCAATGGAAAAACTCGCCCGACGCGTTTGCTGATAAAGGTTAGAACGCTCATGAATGCTTCATCACCGAAAAATGCCTACGGACGCAACCGCCGCCGGTTTGCGCACCAACTGCTTTCAGCGGCCGTTCTCGGTGCCGCCAGCCTTGGCGCAGGCGCCCAATCGTTGCCCGACCGCCCACTTCGCTGGGTGATTCCATTTGGCGCAGGCAGCGCGGTGGACACGATCGGGCGGGCCATTGCAAACCAGGTTGCCGCCCAGACTGGGCAAACCATGGTGATCGACAATCGAACCGGCGCAAACGGCATCATCGCTGCGGAAATGGTTGCCAAATCGCCTGGTGACGGCACCACGCTTTTCATGCCAAACGACGGCATTCTGGCGGCCAACCCGGTACTGTATGCCAAGCTCCCCTACGACACCTTGCGCGATTTCTCTGCGGTAACGCTCACTTCCACTGTGCCGCTCGCGCTGGTTGCTCACCCCTCGTTTCCCGCTTCAAGCGTTGCCGACCTGATCGCTCAGGCGCGATCACGGCCAGGCGCCATTGACTTCACCTCGACCGGCGTGGGTTCCGCTCAACATCTGGCGATGGAATTCCTGGTTGACCTGGCTGGTATCAAAATGAACCACGTCCCTCATAAGGCCATGGGGCAGGCCATTGCCGATGTCGTGGGAGGCACGATTCCCGTCATGTTTTCCGGCATGTCGAATGTCATCGGATTCGTACGCGACGGCAAGCTGAAACTGCTTGGCGTGAGCGCCTCCAAGCGCTCGCCGGCCGCGCCGCAATGGCCCACGATTGCCGAGAGCGGCCTGCCGGGATACAGCTACGTCGCCTGGAACGGAATTGTGGTGCCGGCCTCAACGCCGCCTGCCATCGTCCGCCGACTGCATGAGGAGATCTCGCGGGCAATGAACGAGCCAGCGGTCCGCGACAAGCTTGGAAGTCTCGGCTTTGAGCTGGTCGGCGCCGGACCCGAAGCGTTTTCGCAATTGATTCGCGATGACGTGGCAAGGCTCGGCAAGCTCGTACGGGCTGCCGGTATTCAGCCGAACTAAGCAATGTCCGACCATGGCCGAGCATCGCACCGACACACCATTTGACTATCTGGATCAGCTCGCCCGGTTTGTTGGAAAGTTTCGAGCGGAAGACATCCCGGAGCGCGTTCTTGAACGCGCCAGACTGATTCTGGTCGATACCATCGCCGTCATCGCGGCGGGCATGCGCACACCCGAATTGATTGCGCTTTCAGAAGCGCAACTCGGGTCGAGCGCTGCGGGGCGAGCATGGGTGATTGGACGCGGTCGCTCCGCCAACCGCTTTGATGCGGCACTGCTCAATGGCATCGCCGGAGCCTGGCACGACTTTGATGAGGGCAACACACTGGCCAACGGTCACCCCGGAATCCAGGTTCTGCCCACGGCACTGGCCATCGGGCAGGAGCGCCAACTGCATGGACGTGACGTGCTTGCCGCATTCGCGCTTGCCTACGAGGTCGTGGCCCGAATCGGCATGGCAACGCGGGTCAAGCTGATCGTCAATCCGCACGGAACCTTCGGTGTCGTCGGAGCAGCGCTGGTAGCCGCCCGTTTAACCGGCTATCCAGTGAACAAGATGCGGGCGCTGGCAAGTCTGGCAGCGTCCACCTGTATGGCCACCAACCGCCACACCATGATCGACGGCGCAACCATCCGAAACTGGTATGCCGGGCACAGCAGCCAGATGGGTCAGATGGCGCTGCGGCTAGCCGAAGCGGGCCTTACCGGTCCGTCGGATGGCGTGAACACAACCTTCAGCCTGGTGCTGGGGGACGGCTTTTCAGGCGAGTCGGCGGTCGAGGGCCTGGGCGACCGATGGCTTTTGCCCGATGGATATCTGAAGCTGTATCCGACCGCGCGATACGTTCATTCCGCCATTGATGCCTGGCAGGATGCCGCCCGCCAGTTGCCGCAACCAGTCGATCCCGACACCATCGACAGGATCGATATTCAAGCCTACCGCCTGGCGGCGTTTCTCGCCAAACAGCATCCGTCCGACTGGTTTGGCACCCGTTTTTCGGTCCCCTTTGCGGTGGCTACGCTTGCAGTGGGCGGGCGCTCAGGGCTCGATGCCTTTGACAACGAAGCGGTAGCCGATCCGGTCATCCGCAGTCTTTGCTCGCGCATTCATGTCAGCGAAGCACCCGAGTTCACGGCGCGCTACCCTCAGGAACAGCGCGTCAGCCTTATCGTGCATCTTCGCGGCGGCGGTCAGGTGACGGGCGAATGCGTCACCACATCGGGTGAACCGAGCCGACCACTGAACCCCGCTGACCTTGACCTCAAGTTCGAAACCTTGGCCGAGCCTATCTGGGGGCAGGCCCGGGCGCGCCAGCTGCGCGATGCGTTAAATGCCATCGATCGCTGCAGTGATGTCTCCACGCTGGTTGACTTCAACCCCTAAACTCAGCGGACTGTTTCAGGAGTCGCTACGATGAACCACCCGCTGCACCCGGTGCGCCGCGCCCTGCGCGCCCGCCGAAAATTCACAGCCCTATCGATGGTGATGCTCGCCGGTCTGGCCAGCATGCCGCTTGCTGCGCAAACGGCAGTCTGGCCCACACAACCCATCCGACTGATCGTGTCGCAATCTGCCGGCGGCAGCATTGACATCGCCGCACGATTGCTGGCTCAGCGGCTGGCTGAACCCCTGGGTGTCAACGTGGTGGTCGACAATCGGCCTGGCGCCAACGGTCTCATCGCGGGCGAAGCGGGGGCGCGCGCCACAGACGGACATACCTTTCTGATGACCTCGCCCAGTGCGCTCGCGATCAACCAGCACGTTTATAAAAAGCTGCCGTACGAGGTGCAGCGTGACTTCGCCGCAGTGACGCAAACCACATCGATCGCATTCATGCTGGCGGTTCCTGTGGCAAGCCCGTATCGAACAACCGCCGACCTGGTTGCGGCAGCGCGCGCGCGTCCTGATGCGGTCAAATACGCATCGGCTGGCATCGGTAATCAGAGCCACCTGGCCGCCGAGCTGTTGGCGGGCGCAGCGGGCGCGCGCATGCTGCATGTACCGTACAAGGGCGAGGCGCCCGCAATCACCGACCTGGTCGGCGGTCAGGTCGATTTCATATTTGGCACGATGCCGGCACTGCTGGCCCAGGTGCGCGCGGGCAAGCTTCGAGCACTCGCGGTTGCGCAGCCCAATCGCGCTGCGGCAGCGCCCGATATTCCGACCACCCACGAGCAGGGCGTCAGTCAGGTCGACGTCACGGGCTGGACCGGAATCGTGGCGCCCATTGCAATGTCGCCCGCCGCAATTTCCCGGATGCATGCCGAAGTGACCCGCATTCTTCAGATAGCCGATGTCCGCGAAACACTCGCGAAGGCAGGCGCCGAGCCGGTTGGGAGCAGCCCCGCGCAGTTCGCGGCGTTCATTCGCTCTGAGACCCTCAAGTGGGGGGATGCCGTGCGTCGCGCCGGCATCGTCCCGGAATGAACGCCGCAACGCTCACGCTGCGGCAACCTCCCCTGTCCAGCGTCGAGATTCAA
>VGHA01000233.1 GCA_016868375.1 Betaproteobacteria bacterium
GTTGGCATTGAAACGGGTGCGCAGTACGGCGGGGATGGCCGCCCATGCCATGCCGCCCGCCATGCCGGCGAGCGCGAGCAGTGGCAGCAGCACCATTGAATCGAGCGAGCGGTCGAGGGCGAGCGCGGCCCCGCTTGCGGCGATTGCCCCGGCAATATACTGACCCTCTGCGCCGATATTCCACACGTTGGCGCGAAAACCGATTGCGAGCCCGATCGCAATCAGCATGAGCGGCGCCGCCTTCAGGAGCAACTCAGACAGGCCGTACAGGTCTTTCAGGGGAAACAGAAAAAACACCCGCATCGCATGGACAGGATCCTTGCCAAGCGCGGCAAAGATCAGAAAGCCCGCGAGCAGCGTAAGCGCTGAAGCGATCAGCGGTGCACCGATCTGCAGCGCCGTCGAGGACTCGGCGCGCCGCTCAAGCCGAAGTCGCATGGCTGTCTGCCTGGGGGATGGGTTGATTTCCCGTGCGGCGGTGAGTCGCGCCCATCATGACGCCGATTGCCGCTGCGTCGAGGTCGGCTGCAGGGAATGCTTTGGAGAGTCGGCCGCCAGCCAGCACGGCGATCCGGTCAGACACCTCGAAGAGCTCATCGAGGTCTTCCGATACAACCAGAATTGCACAGCCTGCATCGCGTAGATTGACCAGCGACTGGCGAATGAATGCAGCTGCCCCCACATCGACGCCCCAGGTGGGTTGGGCAACCACCAGCACCCGCGGGTTCTGGAGAATTTCACGCCCGACGATGAAGCGTTGGAGATTGCCGCCAGACAGCGAGCCCGCCGGCGCCTGCTCGTTACGGCATCGCACAGAGAATCGCTCGATACATTGCCGGGCGAAGGCGGCGAGCGCGCGGCGGTCAATGAAAGCGCCGCGAAGCATCGAACCGCGTGTGGTGAGCAGCGCATTGTCCACCAGGCTTAGCGCAGGCACCGCGCCGCGCCCGAGCCGCTCTTCAACGATGGTGGCGAGCCCCAGCGCACGGCGTCTGGACACGTCCAGCCGGCCAGCCGGCACCTGTTCGATCAGGATCGACCCGGCGTTTTCTGCAAGCCTTTCGCCCGACAGTAATTCGATCAGTTCCTGCTGACCGTTTCCCGATACGCCCGCGATGCCGACGATTTCACCCGAGCGCACTTGCAGGCTCACGTTATCGAGCGCCGTGCCAAAGGGGTCTTCAGGGGCCATTGTGAGTGCGTGCAGCGCAAGCCTTACCGGGCTTGCCTCGGGGGCCGAGCGACGCGTGACTTCAGGCAGGTCGCCGCCAATCATCATCCGGGCAAGCGACTCATGGGTTTCCTGCGCAGGTGTGCAGCGCGCGCTCACTTGGCCGCCGCGAAGCACCGTGGCACGGTGGCAGAGCGACCGGATCTCATCGAGCTTATGACTGATGTACATCACACTGCAGCCCTCAGCCGCAATGGTGCGAAGCGTGTCGAACAGGCTGTCGACCGCCTGCGGTGAAAGCACCGACGTGGGTTCGTCCATGATCAGCAGCCGGGGCTGCTGAAGCAGGCAGCGCACAATTTCCACGCGCTGGCGTTCACCCACTGACAGTGCATGGACGATGCGGTGTGGATCGATCGGCAGGCCGTAGCGTCCAGAGACTTCCGTGATCCGTTCAGCCAGCGGATCGAGCGCTGAGCCATCACCCAATCCGAGCGCAATGTTCTCGACGACCGTGAGCGTTTCAAACAGCGAAAAGTGCTGGAACACCATGCCGATGCCCAGCCGGCGGGCTTCGGCCGGGCTTGCAATACGAACTGCGCGGCCTTCCCAAACGATCTCACCGGCGTCGGCCTGAATGACGCCGTAGAGGATTTTCATCAGCGTGGATTTGCCCGCCCCGTTTTCGCCGAGCAGTGCATGAATTTCACCCGGCATGACCTCGAGGCTGACCGCGTCATTGGCGACCACCGATGGCCACCGCTTGGTGATCGCCCGAAGTTCAAGCCGCGGGCTCATCGGTGCTGCGCCTGCCAGGTTTGGGGATGGGGGTGATGCGACGCCCGGCGCTTATTGTCCGCCCTGGCCGCGGTGTGCCCAGGCAGTGGTGTGGCGCTCGATGTAGGAGAAAAACTCATACATGGCCATCGCCATGACGGCGACCACCAGCAGTCCCGCGAATGCAAGTGGCATCTTCATGGCCGAGCCCGCGGAAATGAGCAGATAGCCGATGCCTTCGTTGGAGGCGCTCATCTCAGAGACGGTGGTGCCCACGAACGCAAGCGTGATCGCCACCTTCAACGAGGCGAAAAAGTAAGGCATGGTTCGTGGCAGCCCCACCTTGATCAGCACATCGAGCCGCCGGGCGCCGAGCACGCGCAGCACGTCTTCGAGTTCGGGCTCGAGCGTGGCGAGGCCCGTTGCGATGTTGACCATGATCGGGAAGAACGAGATCAGAAATGCCGTGAGAATGGCAGGCCCGATACCGATGCCGAACCACACCACCAGAATGGGCACAAAAGCGGCCTTGGGCAGCGCATTGAAAGCGGTCATCAGCGGATACATGGCCGCATACGCAAAGCGCGATGAACCGATGATGAAGCCCAGCACCACGCCCACCGCGATGGAAATGCCAAAGCCCACCATCGTGGTCCAGAATGTGCGCCACGCGTGCCCCATGATGGCGCCCCAGAGATCGAAGAGCGCGTACACGATCTGAACCGGGCTCGGAAAAATGAACTCGGAAACGTTGAAGAACGTGCAGATCGCCTGCCAGAGCGCAATGATGGCAACCAGCAGGATCAGCGGGGCGAATTTGAGCGTCGCGCTTGAATTCATGAGGCAGTGTCCTGTCGGGGCTCAGGTCTTGCGAATTGCGCCGATGCGCGCGCGCAGTTCGTGAACGATGTCGGTGAACTGCGGGGTGTAGGTAATTTCGAGGTCTCGCGGTCGCGGCAGATCAATTTGGCGACGTTCAACCAGACGACCTGGGCGCTTGCTCATCACGTAAACCGTGTCGGCCAGATAGACCGCCTCGCGCAGATCATGCGTGACCAGGATGACATTGAAGCGCTGCTCGCTCCAGAGATCGCGAAGCACATTCCAGAGCTCTTCGCGGGTGAATGCGTCAAGCGCGCCAAACGGCTCATCGAGAAGCAGCATTCGGGGCTCATGAATGAGCGCCCTGCAGATGGAGGCACGCTGCTGCATGCCGCCCGATAACTGCCACGGGAACTTGTCTTCGTAGCCCTGCAGGCCCACGGTACGCAGGAGCCTGCGCGCGCGTTCGGCGAACTCTTCGCGCTTGGCACGGAACTGCGACCGATAGGGCTCGACGATTTCAAGCGGCAGCAGCACATTGTCGAGCGTGGTGCGCCAGGGCAGCAGTGTCGGTGCCTGAAACGCCATGCCGACAATCTTGAGCGGACCGGTGACCGCCTGGCCGCCAATTCGGATGTTGCCGCGACTGGGCATCTTGAGCCCCGTGGCGAGCTTCATGAAGGTGGATTTACCGCACCCGGACGGACCGACGATGGCGATAAACTCGCCCGGGCGGGTGCTGAGCGAGATGTCCTCGACCGCGAACTCGCCCCGCGCGAGCAGCGTGGGGTCGTAGGCAAGCCATACGCCGTCGAAGTCGACGAATCGCTCGCCCCGAGGAATGCTGGCCGCAGCGGCGGCGATTGCAGCGCTGCGGTCTTCTTGCGCGGTGGCGGCCGAGGTCATCGGCTTACTTCCCGAGAATGTCGCGCTGCTGCTTGGTCGGCAGGAAGTTGCCATTCCAGATCTTGTCCGGATCGATACGGGTTTTGGTGGCGAACGCGTCGGCAACCTGGGAGGCCATCAGCGCGAGCCGGGCGGGGTTCACGTCGCCGAAGGATTCAGCGCGTGCGTCGGGGGTTGCAATGGCCGTGTTGATGGCCAGGCGCAGACGACGCTTCTCAAGTGCCTCGTCGATGATGGCATCGCGTTGCTTGACGAACGCGATGGCTGCATCGGGATCCGCAATAACGTCTTTGGCGGCACGGGTGAATGCGCGCAGGAACGCGCGGACCGCTTCCGGGTTCTTGTTCATGAACTCTTCAGAAGCAATGATTGCGTTGCCGTAGAGTTTGACGCCGAACTCGGGGTAGGGCAGCACCACGACATCGGCATCCTTTACGCCGCGCGCATTCAGGTTGAGCAGCGAGGTGAAGGTAAAGCCCGTGATGGCGTCCACGTCACCCCGTGCCAGCATGGTTTCACGCAACGGCGGATCCATCGCAGTCCACTGGATGGACGGCAGATTCAGGTTGTTGGCTTTCGCGAAGATCGGAAACGCCTTGCGGCCCGCGTCGAACACCGGCGCGCCCAGCTTCTTGCCGTTCAAATCGGCCGGCGATTTGATGCCGGATTTTTTAAGTGCCAGAACAGCGGCGGGCGTGTTGTTGTAGACCATCATGATGGCCACGGGCTTGCTGGGTGCCGTGGGGTTGTTGCCCACGAACTCCATCAGTGCGGCCAGGTCGGCGAAGCCCATTTCGTAGGTGCCCGAGGCCACCCGATTGACCGCGTTGCCTGAACCGTTTCCGGCGTCGACCGTGACGTCGAGCTTTTCCTGCTGGAAATAACCCTTGGCGCGCCCGGCCAGGAAGAATGCCGACGGGCCTTCGAATCGCCAGTCAAGCTGGAATTTGATTTTGGTTTCCTGAGCGGCGGCAGGTAACGCCGTCAGCGTGCTGGCGGCCAGAGCGATGGCTGCGAGACGGGTCAGCAGAGTTTTCATGGGGCGGCCCTTTTATGGGAGGGTTGTGGGATTACATGCAGAGCGTAACGGGCAGACGATCATTATCAGGCAAAGTTCAGACCAGGGCGAGCGAAGTCGGGATTGCCCGGGCGCCACCCGGTTTGCACAGGTCATGCGCCTCCAGATGGGGCAGTCGCGCCGATCGGCCGCCGGCCGCGCCACAACCGGGCATGCTGCACGATCGCGGTGCGCGCCCTACAATGCCGGGTCACCTCAGGGA
>VGHA01000234.1 GCA_016868375.1 Betaproteobacteria bacterium
ACCACATCGATCGCATTCATGCTGGCGGTTCCTGTGGCAAGCCCGTATCGAACAACCGCCGACCTGGTTGCGGCAGCGCGCGCGCGTCCTGATGCGGTCAAATACGCATCGGCTGGCATCGGCAATCAGAGCCACCTGGCCGCCGAGCTGTTGGCGGGCGCAGCGGGCGCGCGCATGCTGCATGTACCGTACAAGGGCGAGGCGCCTGCGATCACCGACCTGGTCGGCGGTCAGGTCGATTTCATATTTGGCACGATGCCGGCACTGCTGGCCCAGGTGCGCGCGGGCAAGCTTCGAGCACTCGCGGTTGCGCAGCCCAATCGCGCCGCCGCAGCGCCCGATATTCCGACCACCCACGAGCAGGGCGTCAGTCAGGTCGAAGTCACGGGCTGGACCGGAATCGTGGCACCCATTGCAATGTCGCCCGCCGCAATTTCCCGGATGCATGCCGAAGTGACCCGCATTCTTCAGATAGCCGATGTCCGCGAAACGCTCGCGAAGGCAGGCGCCGAGCCGGTTGGGAGCAGCCCCGCGCAGTTCGCGGCGTTCATTCGCTCTGAGACCCTCAAGTGGGGAGATGCCGTGCGTCGCGCCGGCATCGTCCCGGAATGAACGCCGCAACGCTCACGCTGCGGCAGCCTCCCCTGTCCAGCGTCGAGATTCATCAGAGACAGGCAGCAGCCGAGCGCTTTATTGAACAGAGCGGCGACGGGGTTGCCATGCGTGCGCTCGGTGGCCTCAGACGTGATCCGGTTGGCTGGTTTGACCGACTCAAGGCGGCGGCCACAAGCCAGACCACGCTAAAGGTTGCGCTGGGGGTGTTCATGGGGGTCATCGCCGCAGACGCCGCACTGGCGCTCCTTCGAAGCGGCTCGCTTAATAAGGCGCTGGCCGACATCGATGCAGCGCTTGCAGGCGGGAACTCTGACGCGCCTGTCGAACCTACGCAGTCGCCCGACCACGTTACGTTAACCGACGATACCAGCCTGACTTCTGAGGCGATCCTGCCAGCCGAAACAGGTGCAACCGAGTTTGATGTCGATGGGGATCTTGACTCGGCCATAGACGGCGTCATGGACAGCCTGCTTGGCTAGCGACTGACCGCAGCCGATCATCGAGCGGGTTCCAGTCCGTGGCGGCGGATCAAGGCGTCGTGATTGTCGCTGGCGAGCTCGACAAGCAGCGCGCGAGCATCGGCTGGACGTGCTGATCGGCCGCCAACCGCGCCGCTGAATACTGTGGTGACTTGCACGCTCGCCGGCAGAGGCCCCAACACCGTGATGCCCTTCAGGTGCATCAGTTCGCTGAGTTGCTGAAAGCCAAGCGCAACTTTCCCTTCTGCAATCAGCGCGCCCACCGGTACCCCAGGAGGCGCCTGAATGATTCGAGACGCAACCGTGTCGGCGATACCCCAGCGCTCGAAGAGCTTCAACAGCGCCTGCCCGCTGGGACCGGTTGAATAGCCCACGGATGTCGCTGCAAGCACGGCTTCGCGCAGCGACGCTTCATCATCCATGCGCGGCGCAGTCGCACCAGCCCGGATGGCCACGGCGATGCCTGAGCGAACCAGCGGCGTGACCGTTGCGGGGTCGACATGCCCGGATTCAGCCAGTCGCGCAATGGCGTTGTCCGCCAGTACCACCACGTCAAAGGGCTCCCCTGCCTCAACCCGCCGCGCGGCATCCACCCCACCCACCGCCTCCAGTTCCACCACAAGCCCGGCACTACGCCGGATGCCGCCCGCCTGTTCGGCCAACAGCAATCGGGTCGCCATCGAGGAAATGATCGTGAGCGCGCTCGCCATGACCGCCTCTCGAAAAATCGGACATGGCACGACTGTACCAGTGCACCGCCACCCGGCGCGGATCTACAATTCCGGCTCCGAATCAACGAGGTCTTTCATGAAGCTCACCGGACTGCGCGTCATCGATTTGTCCAACTTCTTACCAGGGCCGTACCTGACGCTTGCCCTGGCCGATCACGGCGCCGATGTCATCAAGGTTGAGATGCCAGGCGAAGGCGACCCCGCACGCCAGATCGGCTTGCGCGATGGCGAGCATTCAGTGATGTTTCGCAATATCAACCGCGGCAAAAAGAGCATTGCGCTCGATCTGAAGAATCCTGCCGACCGCGATGCACTGCTCAGCTTGTGCGAGAACGCCGATGTCTTCATCGAGACCTTCCGGCCCGGCGTGGTCGATCGTCTGGGTCTCGACTACAAAACGATCTCCGCTCGCAATCCACGCATCGTTTACTGCTCGATCTCGGCTTTCGGGCAGCATGGCCGCTGGCGCGACCGCCCCGCCCATGACCTCGCCACTGAAGCCATGGCGGGTGCGTCCAGCATCACCACCGGCGAAGATGGGAAGCCCGCCATCCCGGGCATTGCCATCGCCGATATCGTTGGTGGCCTGCATGGCCTTGCTGGCGTTCTGATGGCGCTCTATCGCCGAACCGTCACCGGTCAGGGCGACTATGTCGACATCTCGATGCTCGACTCGGTGGTGTCCGCTTGCGTCAACGTGGTGGGTCCGACCTTTGCCGAAGGTCGTCAGCCCATCAACCAGCACGAGCGCACCACGGGAGGCTCAGCCTTTTACCGATTCTATGAATGCGGCGATGGCCGTCGGCTGACCTTGGCCGGACAGGAGCCAAAGTTTGTCCGCGCGCTCCTGAGCCACCTGAAGCGCGAGGATCTGATCCCGTTCGTGCTGCAAGGCCCCGGCCCCCACCAGCAGCCCGTCATTGCATTTTTGTCCGACGCCTTCCGGGAGCGGCCACTTGCTGAATGGGAACCCATACTCGACTCGCTCGACTTGTGTTGGGGCCCGGTTCGAACACTGCCCGAGGCGTTTGCCGACCCGAATCTGGTTGAACGTCGGATGCTGCTTCGTGATGAAGATGGGCGCCCCTGCATTGGCAGCCCGATTCACTTCAAGAATGAGCCCGCCCAGATCGGGTTCGACGTACCCAAGCTGTCCGAACACTCCAAAGCGGTGCTCGGGCGCTGAGCGATACCGCGATCAGCGGCCGGTCCACCGCGGCGGCCGCTTCTCCCTGAACGCCAGCTGGCCTTCGACTGCGTCTTCGGTGGCGGCGAGCAGACCGATCTGCCCCTCCATGAAACGAAGCGCTTCATCAAACGACATCGATTCGATCGCGTAACTGGCATATTTTCCGCGTCGAATCGCCGTTGGCGAGCGGGCGCTGAGCCGTGCAACCAGGTCGTTGACGGTGGCGTCCAGCGCGTCGCGAGGCACCACGCGATTGAGCAGCCCCATGTCTCGGGCGGTCGCTGCATCGACCGGATCGCCTGTCAGGCAAAGCTCCAGCAGATGTCGGCGTGGCACCAGGTGCTGCAAGACGCTTAGCACCTGCATCGGGTACACCCCCACTTTGACCTCGGGCAGTCCGAACAGTGCATGGTCGGCCGCGATCGCGAGGTCGCAGATTGCCAGCAGACCCATGCCGCCCGCCATGCAGGTGCCGTTGATTCGACCCACGATCGGCACATTGCAGTCGCGCGCGATGCGGTACATCTCGGGCATCGGCAGCCGCGGCTCGGCGTAATCGAACTTGAACGATTGCCCGGTTGCCAGATCCGCCCCCGAGCAGAATGCCTGATCACCCACTGCAGTCAGAACGATGACGCGAAGCGATGCATCCTGTCGCGACTTACGCAGCACGGTGCTCAGCCCTTCGACCACCGCCGGACTGATCGCATTCCGACGCTCAGGCCGATTGATCGTGAGCGTGAGAATTCCGCCCTCTTGGCGAACCAGCAGATCGTCACTCATCGAAGCGTCTCATGAAGATTGGATGCTGCGAGTATAGGTTGGCCGATGGTTGCCAGCGACCTCCGCTCCGGTAAGATCGAACCGTTGAATACACGAGGAGCACTAATGCAACACACTCGCCACAACCCCACCCGCCGCCGCGCAACGCTAACCCTCGGTGCGCTGAGCGCTCTGGGCACCTCACCCGCCACCTTTGCGCAGTCGGAAAAGGTCACGCGCTTCATCCTGCCCAATGCCACCGGTTCCGGTGTGGACACCATTACCCGCTCGGCATCAGCGGCGCTGTCGCGTGCGTTGAATACGCCGGTGGTCGTCGAGAATCAGCCAGGAGCCGGCGGTATCGTTGGCCTGCAGGCGCTCTCGCGTACCGCGCCCGACGGATATTCGCTCAGCGTGGTCTCCAACAATGTTGTGATCTTCCCAAGCGTCTACAACAAGCTTCCGTTTGATGTCTTGGCCGACTTCGTCCCGATCACGGTCATTGGGTACACCCCCATCGTGGTTGTGGCCAGCAACAAGGTACCCGCCAACGGCTCGAAGCAGTTCATCGAATGGCTGAAGTCACGTAATGGCGAGGCCACCGTGGCGTCGGCCGGTGCGGGAACCATCATTCACCTGGCCAACGAAATGTTTCTGAACGAATCAGGCACCCGGGCTCGCGCGGTGCACTACAAGGGGGTCGGTCCGATGCTGACCGATCTGCTGGGCGGGCATGTCGACTTTTGTACCGCAGCGCTGCCCAGCGTTCAGGGACATCTTAAAAACGGCCTGATCAAAATCGTTGGAGTCGGCACCGACAAGCGCGTCGCGGCTGCACCCGACATCCCCACCTTCGCCGAACAGGGCCTGCCCAGCTATATCGTGGAAGCCTGGTTTGGTGTGGTAGGCCCCAAGGGCATGAGCGAGGCCGACATCGCCCGCGTTCAGAAGGCGTTCGTCACTGCGTTTTCAGAGCCCGAGGTGCAGGCTGCGATGGCCAAAGGGGGCAACGTGATCAACGTGCGGAGCACCGAGTTCGCGCGAAAGTACTTCGCCGACGAAACCCGCAAATACGCCGCGCTGGTCAAGCAGGCAGGCATC
>VGHA01000235.1 GCA_016868375.1 Betaproteobacteria bacterium
GCTGCGCCCGGGATGGCCGGCAGCCTGGCATGCAGGGCCTGGGCAATGGCCCCCCAACCAATCATCGTGAACGAAAGCTTGCGCCCCGCGTCCTGAGCAACGACGGGTTGACTCATGCCAGACCTCCGACCGCTGTGTGGGATAAGCGCACGGCGATCTCGGCGGCGGCGTCGCGCACCTGCGCTGCAAGCGACAGGGCCCGCTCCGGTTCGATCTTTTGCGCAGGTACGGTGACGCTGACCACCGCTGCGACCCGCCCCGAGCCCGTGATAACCGGCGCTGCCACGGTTGAGATGCCGGTTTCGAATCCGCCTTCACTCATCGCCCAGCCACGTTCGCGATCGGCCGCCATCAATCGCTTCAGATCGGCAAGCGTGGCCGGTGTCCGGTCGGTGAAGCGCTCGAGACGCGTTTCCGGATAGAGTGTTTCCAGGGCTGCAGGCGCCAGATCGGACAACAGAAGCCGCCCCAGGACCGTCGCGTGCGCGGGCAGGCGTGCGCCCACCTGAACCGACTGAAACAGCGCGCTCTCTCCCGGTGCCTTGGCAACAAACACGACCTCCCGGCCATCGCGCACCACGAGATGCGATGAGCATCGGGTTCGGTCGCGCAGTCGCACGATCACCGGATTGCCGATTTCGGTGAGCTCCATCGAGGACAGATACTCAAATCCCAGCCGCAGAACACCCAAGCCCAGCCGGTACGAGGCGCTATCGCCGATTCGCTCGACGTAACCCGCGCGCTCAAGCGTATGAAGCATTCGGAATACCGAGGCGCGCGGCAGACCCATGTCGCGAGCGAGCTCAGCGCCAGTGAGTTCCGGAGTGCGGCGGCTAAAGCGCGACAGCAGCTCGAGCCCGCGCGCGAGCGCAGGAACATGGTATCGGTCTGTATCGGACGAAACCGTGTCGGGCGCTGTTGGGGCGGTACCCGCAGTGGGCGTTTTCCCGGCGACGTTCATTCCGAGATTAAGCCGAGCAACGAGTTGGCGGTGGGTGCCGCTTCAAGTGGGCAACCGTGGCCGACCTCGCCCAGATCGGTCCAGGCCACGCCGGCGCGCGCTGCGATGTCGCGACAACTCTCTGGAGGCGTGATGCGATCGGCACTGCCGCTTGCAACGACGAGCGGACCACGCCAGCTCGCAAGATCACTGTCAATGTCGCCCTGCGCCAGCATCTCGGTGGCCTGCGCATAGCCAAGCGGGTCGACCCTAGCCATGATCGAGCGAACATAGCTCACCATGTCTGCGCTGGCATTGGGTGACAACATGGCTGCCGCACGACGCTCGGCCAGACCCGATGGACCGTGTTGCCGCAACGACGCGAGCCGCTCGCTGCGACGACGTTCGCGTTCAGCGGGATCGGCGCGTCTGTACCCTCGTGCGGGTGCGAATAGCACCAGTCGGGCGATGCGCTGAGGCTGCTGTCGGGCCGCCGCTGCTGCGATCAGGCAGCCCATCGATTGGCCAGCAAGCGTAATCGGTTGATCAACGCCCAGGACATCAAGCCATTGCCAGAGTCGTCGTGCATAGTCGGTTGCCGTCGGTGCGTCTGGGGTCAGCCGCGTGCTTTGGCCGTAGCCCGGCGCATTCCAGGCAAGCACGCGACACGGCGCCTGGTGGGATCGACGGTTCGCAGCCTCCAGTTGCTCGAGCCAACTGGTGCCGGCCGAACCGATGCCGTGCAGCAGCACGTGAGAGACGGGCTGGTCGGACGCGCCGGCCTGAAGAAATTCGATCTGGGTATTGGGATCAAGTGCGCAAATACATAGTGGCAGCTGAGCTGCCGACGCATTCATGTCTTCGAGGCGACGCATTGGAAAGTCTTTCAGGGTTTAGTCAGTGCATGGCGAAGCCGCCATTGACCGCAAGCAGCTGTCCGGTGACGAACCCGCTGGCGCCAGACAGCAGGAACAGCACGCTGCCGGTGACGTCCTGCGGCATCTGTTCGCGCTGAATGGCCCGACCGTTCAGATAGTGCTCGTGGCGGGCGCGCGGTACATATTCGGTTGCCTCGACCAGCGTGAGTCCGGGCGCAATCGCGTTCACGGTGATCTGATCGGCGCCGAGCTCGCGCGCCATGGATCGCGTCATGGAGATGATGGCCCCCTTGCTTGCAACGTAGGCCATCAGCCGCGGCGCGCCCCACAACGCGGTATCCGAGGCAACGTTGACGATACGGCCGCTGCCCGATGCCTTGAGGTGGGGGCGGGCGGCGCAGGTTGCGAGCCAGGGGCCGCGCACGTTCACCGCCATGACCGTATCCCAGGTTTCAAGGTCGATCTGATCAAAATCGCGGCCGCCCGAGTTGGTGACCGCTGCATTGTTGACCAGGCCATCGAGTCCACCGAGTTCAGCGGCGGCACGATCGATTGCGCTGCGGATCGACTCTGGCGCTCGCATGTCGAGATCATAAAACCGGGCGCGCTCGCCAAGCTCTGCTGCGAGCGCACGGCCGCGCTCGGCAAGCAGATCGCCCAAAGCAACGTACGCACCGGCTGCGTGCAGCGCGCGAACAAAGGCTTCGCCCAGCCCTCTGGCGCCGCCGGTGACAAAGATTCGTCGGCCATCGAGCCGAATATCGGAAGCCGGGTTGACGCCAGGCGGGGCGGTGTTCGGGTGAGAGGTCATTGGGCGGGGTCAGGTGAAGGGTTAGCGAACAGGCGTGTCGGCGCTTGGCAGGTAGTGCAGCACGCGCCGCTCGGCGAGCACCACGGCGTAGTAGGCCAGGACGCCAATGACCGTCAGCGCACCGATCACCACGAACACGCCGGCGGTATTGCCCTGGCCTTCAAAAAACACCAGCAGAAAACCGAGCCCGAGATTGCCGCCCACCAACTCGCCCACCACCACCCCGATGACTGCGAGCGTGCTCGCGATACGAAGGCCAGAGAACAGCGCGGGCAGTGTGGTGGGGTACTCAACCATGCGGAAGATCTGCCACCGCGTCGCTGAAAACGACCGCGCCAGATTGGTGAGGTCGACATCGGTGTTGCGCATGGCAGTCAGGACATTGATCAGCACCGGAAAAAATACGATCAGGACCGCCACCAGAATTTTCGGATAGATCGTGTAGCCCAGCCACATGACAAAGAGCGGTGCGAAGGCTACTTTCGGTGCGATCTGCAGAGCAAGCAGGTAAGGCGACAGCACAGCTTCTATTCGTGGTGACGCGCCGAGGGTGAAGCCAATCAGTGCACCCAGAAATGAGCCCAGCACAAAGCCAATCATGACCTCGGCCGTTGTGATGCCGGCATGCCACAGCAGCTTTTCCGCCCCCCAGATGCGCACGGCCTCGCTACAGACCGCTGAGAATGGGGGCAGTACGAAAGCGGGTATGCCGGCAAGGCCTGGTCCCCATTCCCACAAGGCGAGGAATGCCGCCAGCACCGCGAGGCTCCAGAAACCGGTAACGAGTCGTTCACGCTGCATGGTATTGGGCCTAGTGCAGTTCGGTGCCGTCATCGAGCTTCAATAAGGCCATCAGCTCGTTGACATGGCGCGTCAGACCGGGGTGCTTGCGCCGCGCCATCGGATTGTCGCGATCAGGCAGGTCAACCGTGATGCGCGCGGCGATCGTGCCGGGGCGCTCGCTCATCACCAGTATCCGGTCAGACAGAGCCACCGCCTCGGACAGGTCGTGGGTGATGAACAGCACGGTTTTACGCTGCTCGGAAACTGTTCGCGCGAGGTCCTGCTGCAGCACCATTTTTGTCTGGGCGTCGAGCGCCGAGAAGGGTTCGTCCATCAACAGAACCAATGGATCGACAGCCAGAGTGCGAGCGAGCGCAGCGCGCTGGCGCATGCCGCCGGACAGCTGATGCGGGTAGTGCTCGCCAAAGCCTTCAAGGCGGCACTGTCGCAGCAGCTGGCCGGAGACTTCGCGCCGCCGGGCTGCGGGTACGCCACGCAGTTCGAGACCGAATTCGATGTTGCGGGCGATGGTTCGCCACGGCATCAGCAGGTCTTTCTGCAGCATGAATGCGACGTGGGGATTGGGGCCGCTCACAGGGTTGCCGGCTACCCGCACAGCACCTGCGCTTGGCGGGGCAAGGCCCGCGCCCAGGTTGAGTAGCGTGCTTTTGCCGCAGCCGGACGGTCCGATCAGCGAGACGACCTCGCCGTCTGCGACCTCAAACGACACCTGTGTGGCTGCCAGTAGCTCGGTGCTGGAGCCCTTCACACGGAAGCGTTTGTCGACGCCGATGAATTCGATGGCAGGCGAACGGGATGGGGTCATGACTGGTGGCGCGGTTTTAGGAATGAAACTTTAGTTCATACGCGAATTGATTGCGAGAACTTTCATCGCCTGCATCGAGCAATCCCGGTATGCGTTGTCGTTGATGTCCGTCAAGGGGTCTCCGGTTGGCCGTTTTTATGATGGCGCAGGTGGTTTTTCAACGAGAACTTTTAGGGGCGGGGCATGTCGTTGAGCGAACATCAGATTGCCGATCTGCGTGCGAGGATGATTGCGCGTTCACGGCTACTTGAGGGTGAGATCGCAGCAAAATTGCGAGAAGCGACTGAAGATATCGACACATTAGGTCGCGTTGGCGACAACGCAGATCTGGCTTGGGTTGAAACTGAGAGCGGGCTGGACCTGATCGAAGCGCAGCGGGATATCGAAGAGTGGCGAGGCCTTCGCGATGCGCTGCGCCGCATTGAGCAGGGCAGCTATGGCATCTGTTCAGACTGCGGCGCAGAGGTTCCCGCCGAGCGCCTGCGATCGCAGCCGCTGGCATTGCGCTGCCTGGCGTGCCAGACGCACACCGAAAAGCTGGGCCGTACCCGTCGGGTGACCGTTTGACAGAGG
>VGHA01000236.1 GCA_016868375.1 Betaproteobacteria bacterium
CGTGAGCCAAGGCAAGTACGCCGAGGCGCTCCCCTTGCTGCGTGCAGCGCAGCAGGTCAAGCCGCGCGAGAACATCCAGTCGTACCTGGACCAGGTCGAGCGCGTGGCCAAGCAGCGCGGCGCAGCGGCTGGTGCGGGCAGCTGAGGGTGGCTGACCGCGGATTGCAGCGACTCACGCAATGCGCTTGAACACGCGAGTCCACCCAAGACGAGTCACCGACCTGTAGCCGTGGGCTTGCATGCTCTGCAGAATGGTCGACTCCTGATCATCTCTAAAATCCTCAACGAGAACGAACCAAGGTCGAAACCGATTCCAGTCGTTCGAGGCCAGGACCACCTCATCGTGTCCCTCGCAGTCAACGGACAGAACATCAATGACCTGGTTGGCAGGGCAATGCTCGCCAAGCACCTCATCGAGGCGGGCGGTCCTTACCTTGATCGACCCAATCGACTCAGGGCTGTCGGCTCGGTCCGACGCAGACCACCCCCACCCTCGAAGCCCGTTGAAAGCGGGTTCACGGTACAGCATCAACTCCTGCTCGCCACTCCGATCAGAGATTGCAAGCTCCAGATTGATGTCACGTGGCCGCACTTTGCGAAATCGCCTGATGACGTGCGGAACCGGGTCGATGTTGATGCCTCGCCACCCGCGCTTGCTCAACAGGGCAGTGTTCGAAAACCGAATTGGGTCATGCGCTCCGACATCCACGAAGAAGCCCGCGTAGGACGGATCGGCGTATTGCGAAAGCAGAAATACATCCTCACCGTTCTGCGCAAATGACCATCGCGCGTATCGATACTCCGTCGGACTCAATCGGCGCCGACCGAGGCTGAGCAGCGACACCAGATAATCGAGCGGGTTGACGTTCATGCCCGGAGTGAGCATACGGGTCATCGCGCGCTTTCGCGCGCAACCTAGGCCCAGCTCGGAACGAGTCCGAGGCTACAGTTCACTGGTGCACCCCGAGAGCGCACCCATTCTCATTCTGGCGTTCAATCGAGTTGAGCCTCTGCAACGGCTGCTCGAGGCCCTCAAGTCCTGTCGTCCTCGGCAACTGTTCGTCGCCGCCGACGGACCGAGGAATGAGCACACTCATCCGCAGGATTCCGCCCGCTGCGAGGCAGTACGAAGGCTTCTGAGCGACCCGCCGTGGCCTTGCGAGGTCCAAACACGGTTCTTGGAACGCAATGAGGGCTGCGGCCGAGCCGTCTCCGGTGCCATAGGCTGGTTCTTCGACCATGTCCCCGCCGGCATCATCCTTGAGGATGATTGCATTCCCGCGCCCGGCTTCATCCCGTTCGCCACGCGCTCGCTACGAGCCTTTGCCGGGGATGACCGTGTCATGAGCGTGCTTGGCAGCCGGTGCGCCCCATCAGCGCGTCCCGGCGCGCCGTCGCACACGCTGAGTCGCTTCTTCAATGTCTGGGGCTGGGCAAGTTGGAAGCGCGCCTGGAGCCACTATCGCTTCGACATCTCTTGGTGGCAGACGGCCGCAAATGACCCCCAACTGATGCTTCCGGGGCTCGATAGTCGATCTGCGCACTACTGGTCTCGTCGTTTTTTGCATGTGGCGAGGCAGCGACACCCAACGACCTGGGACCACCAGTGGACTTTGGCGCACTTCTTGCGCGATGCACGATGTGTCCTCCCGCCGGTGAACCTGATCAACAACATCGGCGATGGGATTGATGCAACGCATGTCGCCCGGCCATCGCCATGGTGCAATCGTCTCACTTGTGCGTCGGTCGACGCATTTATCGATCTGCAGCGTGCGGAGGATGATCCCCGGGCTGACGCACACTACGAGACGTGGGTCAACAACCACAGGCCTTGGGTGCTTCGGAAGGCATGGCAATGGATCAACCGCTGGCAAGTCGGGTCAGCGAAGTTCCGGCGCGGTGGAATCGACTGAACATAGCCCGATCAGGATGGTGAACATGGCCGCCGACGATCGTGTCAAGAGCGCGCCCTCGGTGAGACTCATGATCGCAATAGCCAGCCCAACGACTATGAGCAACGCACCTGATGCAGTATCGCGGCGATTCCACGCGAGATTTCCGACCGCCGCCGCAAATCCAATGAGCAGCGCAACACCAATCAGTCCCTGCTCGTACATCATCTGTATCAGGATGCTGTGCGCATGATTCAGCGATTCTGCTCCTGGATTGATGCTCGTCACGATCGTGAGGCGTGGCTTCTTCTCCGTCATCGCAGCTTGAAAGTCACGCGGCCAACTCAATGCTCCATGTCCAACGAAGACATGGGAACATGCTGTCATCGTCCAATCCCATAGAGCAAGCCTGGAACTCAGCGTCTTGTCCAACCGGTCGGCAATGCTTCGTGTGACCGCCGACGTGTCGGTCAGGGAGGGCAGGTACGCCAGAGCCTTTTTGCCCACTGGCGTAAACCCAAGAGCACCCGCAATCACGACGAATACAACGGCCAGCGGCATGATTGTTCGAAGGGTGTGACGTATCGATCGTCGTGTCAGGGCGAATCCGAGCAGCGAGCCGCTGAGTACGGCCACGACACCAGTGCGTGAGCCCGCCACAGCGGCACCAGCAAACCAAGTGGGGATCTTCAGACACCAGTGTGACCAGCTTCTCACTGCTTTCCAATCAAAAGCACCTGAGAATGCCACGCATCCCAGCATGACAAGCCCAAGTACTGTCTTTGACGGGTGATCGGGAATAATCAGCGATGGCACAGGTATGCCCAGCCAAGCCGCGACAAGGATCACCGACCAGATTGCACCGGGCCAGAACAGAATTCTCGCCATGGCCTCGCGCGTCAGTCCAGCGTGAACCACGAAGATTGGCACGATCATGATGCGCGCGTACACCTTTCCCTCCGCACCGTCTGGCGACCAAGCCATGGATAGAAACGCCCAGAAAAGGACAGCTGCGTAGGTCACCACCACGAACCGCAGACGCGGATGGACCGACAGCATCCCCACGAATGCCCTGCATCGGACCAGCGCCACCGCCGCAAGCACGGCGTAGGCCGCCCCCTCGAGCGGAGGCGCGAGCAACGCGCCAACAATCCACACAGTTGCAGCCCAAAGGTGCAAGCCGGGCAAGAGATTGTTCAATCGATTCACTGAATGCTGCACTGATTGAAACCGTACGAAAGCTTGCGATCGTGGTGTCTTTGTTGGATTGACGCCGCCTCGGCTCCCATCATGGAGGAGATTTCCCACTACCTAGGAACAGCTTTCCAGAGCTGTACTACTGTCACGACCCTGTGCCGACAAACCTACGAGGAGACTTCACGATTTGCCTTACGATGGGGCGTAGGCCCGCTCTCCTGGCCCGGACCCTGGCGAGCCTAGCAAACTTCGGCGGCGTGCGCTTTGTTGCAGTCAACGACTTCGGGGACGCTGAGTCGAATCAGGTGCTCCTGGCTCACATTCCCCAAGCGACCATCGTCGCACATTCAAGCAGGCAGGGACATCATGCCGCGGTAGACGCGATGTACCGAACAGTGGAAACCAAGTACATCCTCCATCTTGAGGACGATTGGGAGTTCTCCGGCGGCCGGATCGCTCCGTCCAAGCAGGCGAGCCTGCAACAGCGCCGCGCGCGGATCGTGTGCCCACGCCGGGCCAGCCGAGGCGAGCCACGACCGCAGTTCATCGTGCCGATGCGCGAATCAGAAGAGCTCACCGAGCGCCACGCTGGCCTCGACGGCTTGCAGCGAGCGGCCGGTCGCCACCGCGCGCAAGCGATCGGCAGCCTGATCGATGCGCCCGAGCCGCTGGTGCACGAGCCCACGCAGCAGCGCAACCTGCGGATCAGACGCAGCGAACGCATCGAGCCGTTCGAGTGCTTCATCGGCTTCGGCGATCCAGCCCAAGTGCAGCTTCGCGCGCGCCACGCCCAGCCATGCCTGCAGCATGCGCGGGTTCTTCGCAGCGAGCGGCTCGGCCACCGCCAACGCGTCAAGCGCTCGCCCCTCTCGGAGCAGGCGCTCGATCGCGGCGACTGGTGACTCTGGTGCCACGGGCTCAGGCCAGCGCGGCGACCGCCTGGCCCTTGAGGATCGCGTTCAGCGTCTGGCTTGGCCGAAGCGCTGCATCAGCCTTCGCGCAATCGGGGTGGAAGTAGCCACCGATATCGACGGGCGTGCCCTGCGCGGCGTTGAGCTCGCCGACGATCGTCGCTTCATTCGCGGTCAGGTCTGCAGCGAGACCGGCGAAGGCCTTCGCCAGCGCAGGATCGGTCGTCTGCTTCGCGAGCGCCTGCGCCCAGTAGAGCGCGACATAGAAGTGGCTGCCTCGATTGTCGAGGTCGCCGACCTTGCGCTGCGGCGCCTTGTTGTTGACCAAGTACTGGCCGACGGCCCAGTCCATCGCCTCGGCCATCGCCTTGGCGCGCGTGCTGCCGGTGACGAGCGCCATGTGCTCCAAGCTCGCCCCGAGCGCCATGAATTCGCCCAGCGAATCCCAGCGCAGGCTGTTTTCCTGCAGGAACTGCTGGATGTGGCGTGGTGCGGTGCCACCGGCGCCCGTCTCGAAGAGGCCGCCGCCGGCCATGAGCGGCACGATCGAGAGCATCTTCGCGCTCGTGCCCAGCTCAAGGATCGGGAAGAGGTCCGTCAGGTAGTCGCGCAGCACATTACCGGTGCAACTGATGGTGTCCAAGCCCTGGCGAATGCGCTTGAGGCTGAACGCGCAGGCCGACTTGGGATCGAGCGTGTGGAACTCCAGGCCGTTCGTGTCGTAAAGCGGCAGGTACGCCTGCACCTTGCGGAT
>VGHA01000237.1 GCA_016868375.1 Betaproteobacteria bacterium
CCGACAGGCGGTCAGGTCGTTGCGAATCTGCAAGGAGACGGGCCATGAAGGAATCTAGCACTCTGTACGTCGGGTTGGACGTTCACAAGGACAGCATCGACATCGCCACGGCGGACGCGGGGCGGGCCGGCGAGGTGCGGCACGTGTGCAGCATTGGCGGCGATCTTGTCGGGCTGGACAAGGCGCTGCGCAAGTTGACGAGCAAGGGGTGTCGCCTGCACGTGGTCTACGAAGCCGGCCCGTGTGGGTTCGTTGTCTGGCGGCACCTGAGCGCGCAGGGCATCGACTGCGAGGTCGTGGCGCCATCGTCGATCCCCAAGCGCTCGGGGGACCGGGTGAAGACCGACCGGCGCGACGCGATGATGTTGGCGCGGCTGTCCCGGTCGGGCGACCTCACCGCGGTGCGGGTGCCCGGTGCCGCCGACGAGGCCGTGCGCGACCTGGCACGCAGCCGAGAGGACGCAGTGCGCGAATGCCGCAACGCGCGCCACCGGCTGAAGGCGCTGCTGCTGCGCAACGGCATCGCCTACGCCGGCAAGAGCGCGTGGACGGCGGCGCACCTGCGCTGGCTTGCCACGCTGAAGCTGGGGCACGCGGCGCAGCAGATCGCCCTGCAGGAGAATTGAATGGACGCCTCCCACCTCGTGAGCGCTGAACACGCGTTATCCACCTCGCCGGTCGCCTGCGGTAGTGAGGGACCTGCGGCGCCCGGAGCCATGGATAACGCTGCGGTGGTGGCTGATTGAAGGTGGACCCTCACGGGCCGACGGCATCAGAGTGCCAAAGGTGGAAGATACGAAGATCTTCACAGGCAAACCGGAGGGTCCGAGATGAATAGTAGCAAAACGGTGGTTGGGATTGATATTGCGAAACGGGTGTTTCAGTTGCACTGGATCGACATGGAGACTGGAGAAATCGTGAGCCTGCAGCTCAAGCGTGAGCAGTTCCTCGAACACTTTGCCAACCGGCAAAAGTGCCTGATCGGCATGGAAGCCTGCGGTGGTGCGCAGCACTGGGCGAGGAAACTTACGGCGATGGGTCACCAAGTCAAGCTGCTGCCAGGCAAGGCGGTCAAAGGTTTCGTCATCGGCAACAAAAACGACCGACAAGATGCCCGGGCGATCTGGACGGCGGTGCAGCAACCCCACGTCAAGGCCGTCGCCATCAAGACTGAAGAACAACAGGCGATCCTGGCGCTGCATCGGATGAGAAGCCAGCTGGTCAAGTTCCGTACCGCCCAGATCAACGGGCTGAGGGGATTGCTCACCGAATACGGTGAAGTCATGCCGCAAGGCAAGGCGGGGGTCAGGAAAGGCATCTCTGACGCACTGGGCAGACTGGCTGACCGTCTTCCAGCGATGGTCATCGATACCCTGCGCGAGCAATGGGCACGCATCGAGAAGATGGACCAAGAGATCGCCACCATCGAGCAACGTATCAAGCACTGGCTCAAGCAGGACGATGCCTGCAAGCGAATCGCCGAGATACCTGGCGTGGGGCCCCTGACGGCCACGGCGGCGGTTGCGATGATGGGCGATCCAAAGGCATTTAAGTCGGGGCGGGAGTTTGCAGCGTTTGCGGGCCTGGTACCACGACAGGTAGGCACAGGTGGGCGTGTCAAGCTGCTCGGGATCAGCAAACGGGGTGATACCTACCTGCGGACCTTACTGATTCATGGTGCGCGATCGGTACTGACGCATGCCAAGGATCCGGGCCCATGGGTGACTGAATTACGCCTGCGCCGACCACTGAATATCGCGGTCGTGGCGCTGGCCAACAAGATGGCGCGCACGATCTGGGCGGTACTTGCCCACGAGAGGACGTACCAAAAGGGGTTTGTGAGTCGACCCGCGTAGGGAAGGCGCACAACACAAGCGTATGCACCACTTTTAAAAGGAGCGGTCGCCGTAAAGGTTGCTCAGGATCGATGAACGTGTGATGGCAAACAGGTCAGACCGTGACCCGCCAAGCCTGAATGCTTGTATGGACTTCGAGTCCTTCAGGAGAATGAGGCGCGGGTCAGCGGATTCCATCAGGGCCAGCAGGAAAAATCCTCCTGCACCACAGGCCGGATATAGAACTGCAGCCTATCTGTCCCACCACACACAAAACGATCTTGACAAACGGGAGGCGTCCATATAGAGCAAAGCATGACCTCACACGACCCACGCATCCCCCTCGAGGGCCGCGCGCATGTGCGCGGACAGCAGTTGCATCCGCTTTCGGAGCGCACCGTTGGCGAGTGGCTCGCCGCAACGAGCACCACTTTCCCGAAGCAGGAGGCGGTGGTGTTTCCAGAACTCGGGCTCCGGTGGAACTGGAGCGAGCTCCACAGCCTCAGCCAGCGCTTGGCCGCTGCTTTGCTTGCACTCGGCTTCGAAAAGGGCGATCGCCTGGGGATCTGGTCTCCAAACCGGCCCGAGTGGGTCCTGGTGCAATACGCCACTGCGCACATCGGCGTGATCCTCGTCAACATCAATCCAGCCTACCGGGTTGCCGAGCTGGAGTACGCGCTCAACAAGGTGTCCTGCAAGGGCATCGTGAGCGCCGACCGCTTCCGGACCAGCGCCTATCTCGAGATGCTTGTTGCGCTTGCGCCCGAGCTTGCGCGCTGCCCACCGGGCCATCTGCAGAGCCGGAACCTGCCCCACCTGAGCACGGTGATCAAGCTTGGCGAGGATCACTCTTCTGGGATGTACAACTTCAACGCACTGCTGCAGCAGCAGGATCCGGACCGGCTCGCGCAAGTGCAGCACATCAGCGGCACACTATCCTGTCACGATCCAATCAACATCCAGTTCACCAGCGGCACCACAGGGCATCCGAAGGGGGCCACGCTCACCCATCACAGTGTGGTGAACAACGCAATCGACGTGGCGCGAACGATGCGCTACGGAGCAGGCGACCGCCTGTGCATTCCGGTGCCGCTGTACCACTGCTTCGGCATGGTGATGAGCAGTCTGGCATCCACAGTCACCGGCGGGACGATGGTGTATCCGGGGGAAGGTTTTGACCCCCTCGCTACCCTCAAGGCAGTACATGCTGAGCGCTGCACCCACCTGCACGGGGTGCCCACCATGTTCATCGCCCAACTCGATCACCCACATTTCGACGCGTTCGACCTCTCAAGTCTGCGCGGCGGCATCATGGCGGGAAGTCCTTGTCCGATCGAGGTAATGAAGCGGGTAAACACGCGCATGCACATGGAGGAGGTCACGATCGCCTACGGCATGACCGAGACCAGCCCGGTTTCGTTTCAGAGCGGCACCGACGATCCGATCGAAAGGCGGGTGAGCACGGTAGGGCGGGTGATGCCGCATCTGGAGGTGAAGATCGTGGACGCGGAGGGAAACACCGCAGCGGTTGGCGACAAGGGCGAGCTGTGTACCAAGGGCTACAGCGTGATGCGCGGCTACTGGGATGATCCCGAGCGCACCGCCGATGCGCTCGTGGACGGCTGGATGCACACCGGCGACCTTGCCACGATCGATGAGGATGGCTTTTGCAACATCGTGGGCCGCGTGAAGGACATGCTGATCCGCGGCGGCGAGAATGTCTACCCGCGTGAGGTGGAGGAGTTCCTGTTCGCTCATCCGAAGATTGCCCAGGTGCAGGTCTTCGGGATCCCCGATGCACGCTACGGCGAGGAGGTTGCTGCCTGGATCGTGCTCAAGCCCGGCACAGAAGCAAGCGCTGAGGACATCCGCAGCTTTTGCGAGGACCAGATCTCGCACTACAAGATCCCGAAGCACATCCGCTTCGTGGCCGAACTTCCGATGACGGTGACCGGAAAGGCGCAAAAGTTCATCATGCGCCAGAAGATGATGGAGGAACTGGGGTTGAGCGAAATCAGGACCGCCTGAGCCGGTCAACGCGGTCTTGGGCAACCACCCAACCGCAGCTACCCGCCCTCTGGTCCATCGGCTTGCGCGTTCCTCCGGTATGGCTCGCGCAACAATCGCTTGAGGACCTTGCCCAGCGCATTCCGCGGAAAGTCCGCGCGTACTTCGATCGCCGACAGCCGCTGGTGTCTGCCCAGACGCTCGTTGCACCAGGCCAGCAGCCCTGGCGGCTCGAGCCTGGCGCCCGGCCTCGGGATCACGGGTGCGAGATAGCCGTGGCGGTCGAGTACCTTGGGTTCCTTCGCTGGATGATTCATGGCTGCTGCGGCGCAGTACACCCGCGGAGGAAGGCAAGACTCGCCTCGATCACCTGCGCGGTCTGATCGCGGTGCGGCGCGTGTCCGCAGTTGGGCAACTCGAGCAGTTGGGTGCGGCGAACGCGGCGGGCAATGCCCCGAATCTGCTCCAGCGTACCGTACTCGTCGTCGATTCCCTGCACTGCGAGCAGCGGGCAACGGATCGCCTCGATTTCGGCCTCGATCGACCAGGCGCGAAACCGAGGCTCAAGCCACACGCGGTTCCAGCCCCAGAAAGCGGCGTCGGGATCGGCGTGGTAGCGCGCGAGTCGTTCGCGCAGATTGCCCGACAGGAAGGCCTCGCGCGCCTTCGCAATGCCCTCGAGCGATCGCTCCTCCACGAGAATGTGCGGGGCAAGAAGGATCGCACCGCGCACCTGACCGGGAAAATGGGCCGCATGCAGGAGCGCGATCGAAGCGCCGTCGCTGTGTCCGAAAAGAAGCGGGGGATCGCTGTGTGTGTCGATACCAAGGAGGGCGAGAAAAGCCGGAAGCACTTCGAGAGCCTGCCGGTGCATGAAGTCGGGCCCCCACGCCAGCGTT
>VGHA01000238.1 GCA_016868375.1 Betaproteobacteria bacterium
TGATCGCGTCGGTGTGCTGCGATCCGTATTGGGCGATGTGCTCAATCGCCTGGTCAAGCCCTGACACCACTCGGATTGCAAGAATCGGGGCGAGGTACTCGGTGCGCCAATCGTCCTCGGTGGCAGGCAGGCAGGCCAGGGCAGCCCGGCCCAGCAGCTCGCGGGTTCTGGCGTCGCCTCGCAGCTCAACCCCTTTGTCAGCGTAGATCCGGCAAAGCGGCGGCAGGATCTGCGCGGCCACAGATTCGGCCACCAACAGCGTTTCCATGGTGTTGCAGGGCGAGTAACGCTGGGTTTTCGCATTATCGGCAATGCGGATTGCCTTGTCGGGGTCGGCATGGTCATCGATATAGACGTGACAGATGCCGTCGAGGTGACGAATGACTGGTACGCGTGCCTCGCGGGAGATGCGCTCCGTGAGCGATTTACCGCCGCGCGGCACGATCACATCGACCCAGCGTTCAGCCGCGATCAGAGCCCCCACCACGGCGCGATCGGTGGTGTCGATCACCTGTACCGCATCGGCAGGCAGCCCGGCCTCGGCCAGGCCCTCGCGGATCAGGGCGGCAAGCGCCTGATTGCTGTGCAGTGCTTCTGAGCCACCGCGCAGGATGGTGGCATTGCCGGACTTGATGCACAGGCCTGCCGCGTCAATGGTGACGTTGGGGCGCGACTCGTAGATGATGCCAATGACCCCCAGCGGCACACGCATCTTGCCCACCTGAATGCCGGAGGGGCGATAGCTGAGTCCGCTGATTTCGCCGACCGGGTCGGGCAGCATCACGATCTGCTCCAGACCCTCGGCCATGGTGTCGATGACGCGCTGGGTCAGCGCAAGGCGGTCGACAAAGGCCTGATCATGACCTGCTTCGCGGGCGGCCTGCAGGTCAAGCGCATTGGCGCGCTGCAGCGCGGCAGCCTCGCGACGCAGTGCCGCTGCGGTGGCGGTGAGCGCCCGGTTGCGGGCCTGCGTTGACGACCGTGCGATGCCGCGGGCCGCAGCACGCGCGCGTTGCCCGAGGTTGTCCATGTAGGCAGCGATGTCGATCGGCGGTTTGTCCACGATGTCAGTTGTCTCCAGGCAGCGGAACGCCCGCCATCCTCATTACGATTCGCTCGAGTGTGAGCCAGCTGTCACCGGCTGCGACACCCTTGAAGATTCTATCCGCGAGCGCGGTCGACCGCAGCGCCTGCTCGCAGTCGGCAGCCGACACGCGGCGCATCGCGGCCTCGAACAGGCGCTCGCGCGGGCCAAAGATGCGTGCCGAGCGCATTGCCTGGGCAAGTGCCAGGCCCTGGTCGCGCGCCGCATGCAGGCGCATCAAGGTTCGAATGGCGTCACCAATTGCCCAGACCAGCAGCGGCGGGGCTTCGCCCTCCGCGCGCAGGCCCTCCAGGCTTCGAAGCGATCGCTCGCGGTCGCCCGCCAGCATGGCCTCAACCAGATCGAACGCGTCGTAGCGTGCCACGCTCAAGACTGCGGCGCGCGCCTCGGCGGCCGGAATCTCGCCCTCGGGAAACAGCAGGCCGAGCTTGCTGACCTCCTGGTGCGCGGCAAGCAGATTGCCCTCTACGCGTTCGGCGATCAGTTCGAGCGTTGCCGCATCGGCGCGCTGCTTCTGCCTGGCCAGTCGGCCTGCGATCCAGCGTGGCAGTTCGCGACGCTCGACCGGGAAAACAGGAACGACCAGACCGGCACGATCGATTCGCCCGAACCAGCCTGTTTCGGTCGTGGATCGATCGAGTCGGCCGCTGAGCACCAGAAGCCGCAGCGATGCATCGGCCTGCTCGGCGGTGATCGCGATCAGTTCACCGTATTCCTTGCCAGGTTTGCCGGAAAAGTGCAGCTCAAGCAGCCGACCCGACGCAAAGAGCGACAACGCGCCGGCTTCCGCCGCGAAGCGCTCGGCCTTGAATGAACGATCGACCTCGAATACCTGCCGTTCGTCGGCGCCTGCCCGGCGGGCGGCTGCACGGAACAGGCCTGCCGCTTCCTGTACCAGCAGTGGCTCATCGCCGTGGATCCATCCGATAGCCGGCACAGCACGCGACAGCGCCGCGGACAGGCCTTCGGGGCGAACCTGCGCCATAGCCGCCTATCCTCGCGGCTTAAGCGCAGAGAGCCTGCGCAGCAGCTGCTGGACGAAGTCGGACTCCATCTCGCGAAACAGCAGCTCTTCCTCCTGGGCGCGGTTGACCACCTCAATATCACTTGAGGTGAGCTCACGTCGCAACAACAACTCGGTGGGCGCCATCCATTCAACGCCCTTGGCATCGGTGACCCGAACCCGAATCCGCAGACGAAGCTGAAACTCGCGGGGGCGACCGGTGCTGGTGAAGCCGACGATTTCGCGTTCACGCCGCTCGGAAAGCACCTCGAGCCGCGCGTCGGCGTCATCGACGCGGTCTACGATGACCGTGTCGCTGCTGACCCGAATCAGCGAGCGCAGTTCGGCGCCGATCGCTGAATTGCGCGAGAAACCCGAGTAGAGCCTGCGAAACGGCAATGGCGCTGAGCCACGTAGCTGGAACCCGCAACCCGTCAGGCAGACAGAGGCCAGACCGGCGGCAAGCAATGCTCGCCGCCCGGTTGGTAAGGAGTCTCGGATCAGGAAGCGGGTCAATGTGCGATGCCCACCCTCAGACCACGACGTTGACCAGTCGGCCAGGCACCACGATCACTTTCCTGGCGGGCTTTCCTTCCGCATGCCTGGCAAAGACGTCCGTTGCCAGCGCGGCTGCCTCGATTGCGTCGCGGTCGGCTGAGGCCTCGACCGATACGCTACCGCGCACTTTGCCGTTGATCTGCAGCACGAGTTCGATTCGATCCTGCCGCAACGCGGCGTCGTCAACGGTGGGCCAGCCTGCATCGAGCAGGTCGCCCTCACGCGCTGCATACCCAAGCTCAAGCCATAGCGCATGCGTGATGTGCGGCACCACCGGATAGAGCGCGCGAATCAGAATTGACAGCGACTCGGCGAACACCGCATCGGTGGCGGGCGAGTCTGCCAACCGGGCGCCCTCGATGGCGTTCAGCATCTTCATGGCCGCTGACACGACGGTGTTGTACTGCTTGCGCTGATAGTCGTAGTCGGCCTGTTTCAGGATCGAGTGAATCTCCCGGCGGAGTGCGCGCTGCGCATCATCCAGAGCATCGGCGGCGAGCGATCCTGCCCGGGCAGCCGCCTCATGACGCGCGAAGGCGGTGGTCCAGAGCCGGCGCAGGAAGCGGTGCGCGCCCTCGACGCCCGCGCCCGACCATTCAAGTGTCTGCTCGGGCGGCGAGGCAAACATGACGAACAGGCGGGCCGTATCGGCGCCATACTGATCGATGAGCGACTGCGGATCGACGCCGTTGTTCTTGCTTTTGCTCATGGTGCCGACGCCACCGTATTCGATGGCCATGCCGTCGGACTTCAGTTTTGCGCCGATAACCTGACCCTTGGCATCGTGAACGTTTTCAACGTCGTCGGGCCAGAAATATTCGATGCCGCCCTTGTCGCCTTTTCTGAAATAGAGATGGTTGAGCACCATGCCCTGGCACAAGAGGTTCGAAAAGGGTTCATCAAACCGGACCAGGCCGCGCGAGGCGTCGCCCGGAAAATCGCCGGTGATGTCGCGCATCGCCTTGGTCCAGAAGCGGGCGTACAGCAGATGCAGCACCGCATGTTCGATGCCACCGATGTACTGGTCCATCGGCATCCAGTAATCGTTTCTTGCGTCCACCATGGCCTGATCGTTATCAGGCGAGCAGTAGCGCATGTAATACCAGGACGAGTCGATGAAGGTATCCATCGTGTCTGTTTCGCGGCGCGCGGGCTTGCCGCATTTGGGACACGCGCAGCGCAGGAATGCCTCGTTTTTGGCGAGCGGATTGCCACTGCCGTCGGGCACCAAATCGTCGGGCAGCACGACCGGCAACTGGTTGTAAGGCACCGGGACCGCACCGCAGTCGCCGCAATGAATGATCGGAATCGGTGTGCCCCAGTAGCGCTGGCGCGAGATGCCCCAATCGCGCAAGCGATACTGGATGCGCTTTTCGCCAAGCCCCTTTGCCGAGAGATCGGCTGCAATGGCCTCGACCGCGGCCCCGTAAGCCAGCCCGTCAAAGCGGCCCGAATGGATGCATCGTCCGCGTTGCTTGTCTTCGTACCAGGTCTGCCATTCCTGGTCCGAGAAGGACTCGCCATCCACCGCAATCACCTGACGGATAGGCAGGCCAAACTTGCGCGCGAATGCGAAGTCACGCTCATCATGCGCGGGAACGCCCATGACCGCGCCATCGCCGTAGCTGTAAAGAACATAGTTGCCGACCCACACTTCGACGGGTTCGCCGGTAAGGGGGTGTGACACGGTCAGCCCGGTAGGCACACCGTCCTTGTCGCGCGTGGCAAGTTCGGCCTCGGTAACGCCGCCCTGCTTGCACGCATCAACAAACGCGGCAACCTTGGGGTCACGGGCTGAAGCGACCGTGGCGAGCGGGTGTTCGGGCGCCACCGCGACAAAGGTAACGCCCATGATCGTGTCGGCGCGGGTGGTGAATACATACAGCTTGCCGTCGCCGACCAGTGCGCCGGATTGGTCGCGAATCGTGTGTGGGAATGCGAATCGAACGCCGGTTGATCGTCCGATCCAGTTGTCCTGCATGATCTTGACGCGCTCGGGCCAGCCCAGGCCCGACAGATCGGACAGCAGCTCGTCGGCATAGCGCGTGATCCCCAGGTAATACATCGGGATCT
>VGHA01000239.1 GCA_016868375.1 Betaproteobacteria bacterium
CAGACCTCCCGTGATGCGCTGCCCTTATTGCGCAGTCCAGCCGCCATCCACCGACCATGCCGCACCACGCACCTGGTTGGCTGCCGGGGAACACAGAAACACCGCAAGTTCGCCCAGCTGCTCAGGCGTCACAAACTCCAGGCTGGGCTGCTTCTCGCCCAGCAACGCAAGCTTCGCCTCCTCAACTGAAATGCCCGCCTGCTGGGCCCGTGCGTCAATCTGCTTCTGGACCAGCGCAGTCAGCACCCAGCCGGGGCAGATCGCATTGCAGGTAATGCCAGTTTTAGCGGTCTCCAAGGCCACCACCTTGGTGAGCCCCACAATGCCGTGTTTGGCCGCAACATAAGCGGCTTTCTCAGCCGAGGCCACCAAGCCGTGGGCCGATGCAATGTTGATGATGCGCCCCCAGTTGCGTGCACGCATACCCGGAATGGCACAGCGGGTGGTGTGAAAGGCCGAGGAAAGATTGAGCGCAATCACCGCATCCCAGCGATCGACCGGAAAGTGCTCTACCGGCGCGACATGCTGGATGCCAGCGTTGTTCACCAGGATGTCCACTGATCCGTGGGCAGCTGTGATTCGCGCCATCATCGCGTCAATGTCCGCCGGACGCGTGAGATCTGCGGATTCGTAGTGAACCTTGATTCCCAGCGTGGAGGCGAGCTCCGCCTGCAGCTTTGCGATGTCGGCGGGATCGCCGAAACCATTCAGGACCAGATCGGCTCCCTGACGACCCAGCGCGCGGGCAATCCCCAGCCCGATACCACTGGTCGAACCGGTTACCAGTGCAAGTTTTCCATTCAGCATTGTTTTCCCCCGCAGACGGTAAAATCCGGCGCCGATTGTAAGGCACGCTTACCATGACATCACCGATTCAACATCACGTGACCTGCGTGAGTCCCGCGGGACTGCACCGCATCAGCTATTGGGAATGGCCGCATCAAACTGGCGTTGCCGATGCGCCTGTGGTGGTCTGTGTTCACGGGCTGACCCGAAACGGGCGCGACTTCGATGCGTTGGCGCGCACGCTGTCCCGTCGCTATCGAGTGATTTGTCCAGACATGGCGGGGCGGGGGCATTCTGACCGCCTTGCGCAGTCCGCGCTCTACGCCATCCCACAATACCTCGCCGACTGTGTCACCTTGATTGCACGGTTGAACGTTGAGCGGGTGGGGTGGGTTGGCACCTCGATGGGTGGTCTGATCGGCATGAGCCTCGCAGCGCTTCAGCGCACGCCTATTGCAGCGCTGGTCCTGAACGACGTCGGCCCGGAGTTAAGTGCAGAGGGATTGGCGCGCATCGGTGATTACGTCGGCAAGGCGCCCAGCTTCAACAGTTACCAGGACTGCCTTGCCTACACGCGCACCATCGCTGCGGGGTTCGGGCCGCACGATGACGAGGGTTGGGACATGCTCGCGCGGCACTACTGGGTGCGCGACGGCGAGCGCTGGCGGGTGCACTACGATCCCCGCATCGCAGAGCCTTTTGCCAGCGCGGGCAATGTCGGGCCGGTGTCGCTGTGGCCAATGTATGACGCGATCAGCTGCCCGACGCTGGTATTGCGGGGCGAGCAGTCCGATCTGCTGCGGGCCGAATGCGCCCACCAGATGACCCAGCGCGGCCCGAAGGCCCGACTGCAAGCGTTTTCCGGTGTGGGCCATGCGCCCAGCCTGATTCCGGCGCCGCAGATTGATGCGGTCGATCAATTCCTAAAGGAGACCCTGTCGTGACTGAAATCAAGCGAATCAACGTGGACAAGCGGCTGTCAGACGTCGCAATTCACAACGGCGTGATCTATCTGGCAGGGCAGGTGGCAGACGACACAACCAAGGATATTCGCGGCCAGACCGCCGAGGTACTGGCCACCATTGACCGGCTCCTTGAACAGGCCGGATCCGACAAAACCCGATTGCTGCAGGTTCAGATCTTCCTGAGCGATATGGCCAACTTCGCAGGCATGAACGAGGTTTGGGACGCCTGGGTTGCGCAGGGCCACACGCCGCCCCGTGCAACGGTCGAATCGCGTCTGGCAACGCCAGCGTATCTTGTCGAGATTAAGGTAATCGCTGCGCAGCGCTAGACGCCAGGTCGATTAGCGCCAGCCTACGCGGTCGATCAGTCGTGCAGCGGCAGCCTGCGAGCGTCCCAGCCTGTCGACAGGTAACGCGTCAGCCTTGAAGGTGCCCAGCGAGGCGAGTGCCGGATTGTCGATACGCACGCCGGGTACCGCGGGCCACTCGTTATTGCCGTCGGCCAGATAGCGCTGCGCCTCGTCGCTTGCCAGATACTCCAGAAACTTCACCGCCGCATCGCGATTCTTCGCGGTGCGTAACGCGCCGCCCCCCGTGACATTGAGATGGGTGCCTGTTCCAGTCTGATCGGGCCAGATCACCTGCACTTTGGACATTGTTTCCCGATCGGCTGGCTTGTCCGAGCGCATCATCCTGACCAGGTAATAGGTGTTGGTGAGCGCCGCACCGCACTCGCCGCTTGCAACCGCCTTGATCTGGTCGGTGTCACCGCCACGCGGTGGCCGGGCAAAATTTGCCACCACCGCGCGTGCCCACTGGGTCGTCGCCTCTTCGCCCTGATGCTCGATCATGGCCGCAATCAGAGACAGCATGTAAGGGTGGGCTGCGGAGCGCGTGCAAACCTTGCCCTTTAGCGCCGGGTTTGCAAGGTCGGCATATCGGCTGACCGAGTCCGCTGGCACCCGGTTGCGGTTAATGAGGATCACGCGCGCACGCGTCGATACGCCAAACCAGGCAATGCCTTCATCAGTGGCTGCGGCGCGTAGCCGTTCCGGAATGCGTTCCTCAAGCACGATTGACCGGATCGGCGCGAACAGTCCCTCCGTTTGCGCTTTCCAAAGACGGGCGGCGTCAACCAGCAGCAGAACATCGGCAGGGCTTGAACGGCCTTCGCTGCGAAGCCGCTCAAGAAGGGCTTCGTCGCCCGCTTCGATCCGATTGATTCGAATCCCCGTGGCGCGGGTAAAGTTGGCGTATAGCGCTTCATCGGTCTGGTAGTGCCGTGCCGAATACAGGTTGAGAGACGGGGCCTGCGCCGTGCCGGGGACGGGGAGTCCAAGCACTGCCATTGCGGCGAGGCGGAATAAGGATCTGAGCAACATGGGATGAATCCTGGAGCAGGGGGCGACAGGGTGTTTTCGATATCTTAATCGAAATGAGAATGATTCGCACTTAAGGCGACAGTCGTCGGTATCGTAAGCCGCCGGTAAGCGAGCTCGACCACACTCTCGCCCGACCGCCAAGCAGGGAGACAGGCATGACAACAGGCGTAGAAACCTTGTCGGACTTTCACCGTCGCTCGATCACCGATCCGGCGGGATTCTGGGCTGAGCAGGCCTCGCTGATTGACTGGAACAAGCCATTTGAGCGGGTGCTCGATGACACTCGGCTGCCGTTTGTGCGGTGGTTTGTGGGTGGCGAAACCAACCTTTGCCACAATGCGGTTGACCGGCATCTGCCGACGCTGGGAGACAAGCCCGCGCTGATTTTCGTTTCAACCGAAACCGATCAGGAACGCGTCTATACCTTCAGCCAATTGCACGCCGAGATCATGCGGATGGCGGCAGTGATGCAGTCGCTGGGCGCGAAACGTGGCGACCGCGTTTTGATTTACATGCCGATGATTCCCGAGGCGACGTTTGCCATGCTGGCCTGCGCGCGGATCGGGGCAATCCACTCGGTTGTGTTTGGCGGGTTTGCCTCCCACAGCCTCGCATCTCGGATCGACGATGCCAGGCCGCGGCTGGTCATCAGTGCGGATGCCGGATCGCGCGCTGGCAAAGTCATTCCCTACAAGGGGCTTCTTGATGAGGCCATCGTGTTGGCCACGCACAAGCCTCAGGCTGTGCTGATGGTTGACCGCGGGCTTGCGCCGTATCCGCGGTCTTCGGGCCGCGATCACGACTACGCGCCGCTCAGAGAAAAGCACCTGAACGCACAGGTGCCCGTTACCTGGCTCGAATCCAACGAGGTGTCCTACACCCTCTACACCTCAGGAACAACGGGCAAACCCAAGGGCGTACAGCGCGATGTGGGTGGCTACGCGGTGGCGCTGGCTGCATCCATGCGCCACATTTTCTGTGGCAGCCCCGGCGAAACCTATTTCTCCACCAGCGATATCGGTTGGGTGGTCGGTCACTCGTACATCGTGTATGGGCCGCTGATCGCGGGCATGGCCACCATCATGTACGAGGGCACGCCGGTTCGCCCCGACGCCGGAATTCTCTGGCAATTGGTGGAGCGTTACCGGGTCACCGTCATGTTTTCCGCGCCCACCGCCATTCGGGTGCTGAAGAAGCAGGACCCCGCGTGGCTGACGCGGTACGACACCTCATCGCTCACGGCGCTTTTCCTGGCGGGTGAACCGCTGGATGAACCCACCGCACGCTGGATTGCCGAGGGGCTGGGGCGGCCCATCATCGACAACTACTGGCAAACCGAAACGGGTTGGCCTATTCTTACCGTCGCCCAGGGCATCGAAAAGACGCCGACACGGTTTGGCAGTCCTGGCATGCCCATGTATGGGTATGACGTTCGGCTGCTGCATGAGCAGACCGGAGAAGAGGTCGGACCCAATCAGAAGGGCGTGGTTGCCGTGATGCCACCGCTTCCGCCAGGATGCATGCAGACGGTGTGGGGCGACGATGAGCGCTTCGTCAAAACCTATTTTTCAAGCATTCCAGCCAAGCTTGCGTAT
>VGHA01000240.1 GCA_016868375.1 Betaproteobacteria bacterium
CGCACCGAACGCCGCCAGACGATTGACCGGCTTCAGGCCGAGTACCGCAAGGCTGCCGAAGAGCGTAACGTTCGCGTGGCGCAGTACAACCGTGCCAGAGCCGAGCGTGAGGCGGGGCTTGCGGGCTGCAGTTGCCATGTTGCCTGCGCCAGGAGTCAGCCTGCTGCCGCAGCAACGCTATGTTGCCGCGGTCGCACGGTGCGCCAGAGCACCACAACCCAGATCGCGATAGCTGTGACCCCTAGCGCAGCAGCAATGGGTCTTTCGAAAAACCCTAAAAAATTGCCGTCAGCGATCACCATTGAGGTGAGGAAGTTGCGTTCGACCATGGGACCCAGAACCAGCCCGAGAATCACTGGGCCTATGGGAATGCCCACGCGATCGAGCAGCCAGGCGACCACACCAAACAGCAGCATCACACCGACGTCGAAGCTGGAGTTATTGATGGCATAAGCGCCCAGTACGCAGAACAGCAGGATGATGGCGCTGAGCTGCTGGCGGGGAATGCGCAGCAGGGGCGTGGCCAAACGGATGGCCAACCAGCCCAGGGGCAGCAGCAATAGATTGGCGAGAATGAAGACGAGATAGATCGCATAAAGCGTCGGCGCCTGGGCTTCAAACAGTTGTGGGCCAGGGTTCAGCCCCTTCATGATCAGAACCCCGACGGCAATGGCGGTTACCGCATCGCCAGGAATTCCGAACACCATCGCAGGCACCCAGGCGCCGCTAAGGGCCGAATTGTTTGAGGCACCAGCCTCGATGACGCCCTCAGGATGACCCGTGCCAAAGGCCTCGGGTGTGGCCGAGAAGCGTTTTGACATGGCATAAGATACCCAGGCTGCGAGATCGCCGCCAGCGCCGGGAAGGACGCCGATCAGGGTGCCGACCACTGACCCCCGTACGACGCTGCGCCAATATCGAATGATTAACGGTATGACGCCGCTGACAATGCTGCCCACAGCCTGCGGCACATTGCCTACGCTACTCGTTGCACGCGATTCAAGACCCTTGAGAATTTCGCAGACGGCGAACATGCCGATCATGATGGGAATGAAATCGAGCCCACCCATCAGGGTGGTAAAGCCCAGCGTGAAGCGCGGCGTGCCAGTGACGCCATCCATACCGACCGTCGCGATGAACAGCCCCATGAGCAGCGCAATCATGCCGCGCAACAGATCGCTGGAAGAAACCAAAGCGGCACACGACAAACCGATGAGGGCAAGCCAGAAGTATTCGAAACTTGAAAATCGCAACGCAAATGAGGCTAGAACGGGTGCCAGCACAATCAGTACGGCCGCGCCTGCCAGTCCGCCAATGACGGACGACACCAGACTGCTGCCCAGGGCCTGCGCCGCCAGTCCCCGGCGAGTCATGGCATAGGTTTCATCGGTGTAGGCCGCAGACGCCGGAGTGCCCGGCATGCGAATCAGACAGCCTGGAATGTCGCCCGCAGTAATGGCCATGGCTGTGCAGGCGACGATGGCTGACACCGCCGCCAGTGGGCTCATAAAGAACGTCACTGGCACCAGCAGTGCCGTGGCCATGGTGGCTGTGAGTCCGGGAATGGCACCCACAAATAGACCGAAGACGGAGGACAGCAGGATGACCGTGAGCAGCTGCGCATCGGCCAGCATGCCCAGTGCGGTGGCGAAATTGGTCGCGAAATTTTCCATTAGCGCAGCAGTTCAAGCAGCCCAGGCGGAATCTGTACTTTCAGCAGCACGGCAAAGCCATACCAGGCGGCCGTCGTGCTGGCAGCGACAACCAGTAGGGAGCGCAAAAACGGCTCGCCGACCAAATGCAGATAGCCCAACAGAAAGATGGGCACCATGGTGAGAAAGCCCACGGTATTCATGGCCCAGGCGATACCGGCAAGGCCTGCCAGAACCCAGACGATGGCCGCCCAGTTGGGTCCGTCGCGATTCAGCGGGTCCGCGTGTTTGAGCGTGTCTGATGTTGAGCGATTGGACTGGCCTGGCATGCCAGCGCTCGCCCGACCTGTGCCTGTCTGATGATTGCCTGTCCGCTCGGCGCTGGCCTCATTGCTGGGTGCTCGATCAACGTCCGCCGACGGATCACCGGTGCCGCGCCGGACATGACGACCCAGGGCGCGCGCGGCGATGAGCACACCACTTGCGCTGAGCGCATATCCCACCAGTTGGGGGAAAAACCCCGGCCCATACGCCTGGGCTGGGATCTTGGGTAGGCTGGCCGACTGATGCGCGATGTAAAGGCCAGCCGCGGTAAGCGCGACCCCCAGCAGTACATCGACCCGCGGAGGGTAGCGCGAACTCACTTGGCCAAACCTGCCGCTTTAGCAGCAACCCCGAAGCGGGCCTCGGCATCCGTCAGATACCTGTTGAAGCCTGTTGGATCAGCGTAGGTAACACCGAACTTCCGCGCATCCATGAGCTTTTTGAACTCGGGATCATTCACGACTTTATTGAGCGCCGCGCCCAATCGGGTGACGGCTTCCTGGGGCATGCCCTTGGGCCCAGCGATTCCCCGCCAGGCACCCATGCTCCAATCGGTGCCTATAGCCTCTTTGACGGTGGGCACGTTGGGGTAAGCCGGGTCACGGGCAGTACCCATGAGGGCGATCGTACGGACTCGCTTTGCATCGACCATCGACTGTGCTTCGGGCAGCGTTGTGACCACGACAGCGATGGCACCTGAGGCCAATAGTTGCAAGGCCGGAGCTGAGCCCTCAGTGGGAACCCACGGCATGGCGGTCATGGGTTGCTGAATACTGGTCAGAAAACCTGCGGCCGACAGATGAGCCAGACCGCCCAAGTTAGCCCCTGAGGCTTTGAGCGCACCGGGCTTTGCCTTGACCTGTGCAACCAGATCAGCCATGTCTTTCGCACCGTCATCGGCCCGAACATGGACGCCCACTGGGTCAGTGTTGTAGAGCGCAAGCGCGGTGTAGTCAGCGTGCGTGATCTGCGCCGTGCCCAGCGTTTTGTACAGGGACAACTCGGTCGTGATGACACCGAGGGTATAGCCATCAGGCTTGGCATTGGCGATTTCGGTATGGCCCACGATGCCACCGCCGCCGGTGCGATTGACGACGTTGACCGGCTGCTTGAGTTCTTTTTCGAGCAGGGTTGCCACAAAACGGCCGGTGGCGTCAGTGCCGCCGCCGGCCGCCCAGGGCACGATCAGCGTGATGGGCCGGTCAGGGTAGGCCGCCAGCGCGGGTGCACTGACCATGGCCGCGAGGGCCAACGGGGCCAGCGCAGCCAGGCCTTTACGACGAAGGGTGTTAATGGTGCTGGGACGCTTCATGAGTCTCCTCCTGGTTCTGGTCATTAAAGGTTTTTGGAACTGTCCGGATGCCGGAACGATTGACCGGATAACGGAACGCTGAAAGAATCCTAGGCGTCGCAGGTGCCAGAGTCAAGCGTGCGTCGAAATCGTAGTTCCGAAGGCTTCAATCCTCGAAACAATCGTCAATCAAGGACCGATCCATGAGTGCAAAAACTCCTAATATGCGCAGCGTTCTGCGCGGTGTCATGCCACCGATTGCCATGCCCTTTGACAAAAAAGGTCAGTTCGTGAAAACCGGCATGCGTGAGCAGATCGACCTCATTATCAAGGCTGGCGCCAGCGGCATCGTGGCCGGCGGCAGCACGGGAGAGGGGCACACGCTGTCTGATGCCGAATTCGTAGCCGCCATGACCGATGCGTACGAGGCTAACGCGGGACGAGTACCGTTTCTCGCGGGGCTGATCGTAAACAGCACCATTCAGGCGATTGATCGTATTCGCATGCTGGACGGCATGAAGATCACGGCGCTGCAGGTCACGCCGGTGCACTACCTGTTCAAGCCCGACGAGAAGGCCACCATCGAGCATTTCAGAACCATCTGGGAGGAGACGCGCATTCCCATCCTGATCTACAACGTCATCCCCTGGAATTACCTCAGTGTCGACATGATGCTGAAGATCATGGACGAAGTGCCCGGTGTCGTGGGCATGAAGCAAAGTAGCGGCGACCTCAAGTCGCTGTCCGATCTGCTGCTGCGCGTTCAGTCACGCAACGTAGTTATGAGCGGCATTGACGCTTTGCTCTATCCAGGCTTTGCGATTGGCATGCATGGTGCCATTTCGGCCCTGTGCAGCGCGGTGCCAGGTGCTGTGGTCAAGCTGGGCGAACTGGTCGAGAAAAACCGCCACGAAGAGGCGCGGGCGCTGCACTTCCACCTCAATCGGATGTGGAACGAAATGCCGCACGAAATTTTGCCGGCCTGCGTCAAGTATGTGCAGCATCTGCAGGGTGTCACCCTCTACCATCCGCGCGCACCCATGGTGAGCCCGGACGCAGCTATGCAGAAGCGCATCAAGGCGGCGCTCAAACCGGTTCTGGCCGCCTGAAATCGTTCATAATCGCCACTCCCAGGGCATGCGTATCCCGGAGCGGCGATGAAAATTCTGGTTCTGCACGGCATTAATCTCAATATGTTCGGTAAGCGCGACCCGGCCCAGTACGGGACGGTCACGCTGGCCTAGCAGGCTGCTGAAATACTTCCCGGATAGTGTCAACGACTGGGGATTTGAAGCGTTATAGGTCATAAGCTACTTACCTTACCCGGGATCCACCAATGCGCGCATCCGACACCTACACAGA
>VGHA01000241.1 GCA_016868375.1 Betaproteobacteria bacterium
CGGTGGGCGCAAGACCTGCGGCAAGCGCTGCGCCATCAAAGGCCAGCGTGGAGCGCGTACCGGCCGTGATCGCAAGCTGCGTGGGCAGCGACTCGATGCGCGGTGCCTGTGCCGTCTGCTGCGATTCGAGACTGATCGTGGCCGACGCAGTGCGCGGTGCGTTCGCGCTGCCCGTATCCAGCGCCACAGAAACCAGCCCGGCCGGTCCCTGATAGAACACATTGTTCGGTGCGGCAAGCCAGCCATTGAGCGCAGCCACCGTGCCCGACAGCGTGAGCACGGCCCGGCCCGCAATCGTCTGTGCATCCACCATCACGCCATCGGCGTTGGCGGCCGACACATCATCATCGAGCGCAACCCAGCTGCCCGACTGCGGCGCGGTCAGGGTAAGCGTTGCAGCGGTCGAGGGCGCAAGCCCGGCGCCCGCGCCAAGCCCTGTGGCGGGCAACACCATCGCGGTATCGCCCGCTGCGGCCATGACAATGCGCTCAGGCAGCGCCAGCGTAGGCGTGGTCTGCAGACCCTGCGCCGACGCGAGCGTGATGGATACGCTGCCAGCGGCCTGCAGCGTGGGCGCAAGCACGCTTAACACCTGCACGGTCACTGTGCGCGGCGCCTCGGTGCGAAGCGTCAGCCGCCCCTGGCCGAAGTAAGCATCCAGCTCATCGGCCGTGCCGCGCAACACAACGGTGTTGGGCGACACGCGTGCATCGGCCGCGCTGCCCACCGCTGTCACGCTTGAGCCTTCGGCCGCGGCCCCCGCCGTGAGCAGGCCGCCTGCCGTGGTGCTGACCACCACCTCAAGCACCGAGTTCGCCGAAAAGGTAAAGCGATCCGTTCCAAGGCGAAGCGGCGTGACCGCACCGCTGACCACTTCCATCGATGCGGGCAACACCAGTCCTGGGCTTGCCACCGGCTCGGATGCGCCCATCGTGACCACGACGCTGGCGCGCGCACTGCCCGAGGACAGCACCATCCGCATGCTTCCATTGCCAGGGGCGAGTGCGCCCTCCTGGGCCGGTGCGCCCGCCTGCGGCACGACATAGCTGACTGAGCCAAAGCTCCGGAAATACGTATTGAGCGCCGACAGCGTGCCGCTTATCTGGGTGACCGCGCGGCTCGATCCTTCGATCGTTTCAGTAGCGCTCGACACCGTGATGCCGGTGGCCGGTTGTGCAACAACCTGACCGCCAACCGGTGCCGTGAGCGTGACCGTGAGCGTGTCGGTGCTTGAATTGGCCGCGAACGGCAGCTGCTCGAAGACCAGCGGTGTGGTGCCCGATGGATCAAGCAGCACATTGGCAGGCGCGGACATGGACAGCACGGCCAGCGCCGCAGGTGCCGCCACCGGCACCAGGTTCGACTGCGCCGTGACGCTGGCATTGATACCTGTGGCCACCCGCATCACGGACACGTTCAGCGTGGCCGCACCGCCCGAATGACGAAGCTTGGCCGCGGCCGACAGATACGCATTGATCTGTGCGGCGCTGCCCTGAAGCGTGAGCGTATTGCCGCTGCCCTCGATGAGCGCGGCCCCTGCGGCATCAAGCAGCTGGTTATCGGCCTGCCAGCTGAGCGCGGGCGACGCCGGCGCGGCTGCGGCAAGACTGAGCGTCACGCGCAGCGCACCGGCTCCGCCCACGGCATCTGGCGCGAACCGCAGCTCGCCATTGGCGGGCACGGTGAAGGCCTGCGGCAGCTTGAGCGATGGGCCACTTAGCGCCGGGCCTGCCGGATGATGATCAACGGTGATGCTGCCCGAGGACGCCACACCGCTGGCCAGCGCAGTCAGCGTGATGGACGAATCGGCGGTTGCTTCGACCCGCAGCGATCCGGCGGCGGACAGCCAGCTATTCAGCTGACTGGCGGTGCCCACGAGCGTGAGCGTGCTGCCGCTTCCCGCCACCAGCGCGGCGTTGCCTGCGGCTTTCAACGAATCGCTTGCAAGCCAATGCAGCGTTGCGCCGGTTTGCGCAGCCAGCGTGAGCGAAATCGAACCCGTGCCCGCCAACGCATCGGCGGCAAACACCAGCGGCACACGCGCACCCGGTGTCACCGGCAACACCGCGGGCGCCACCATGCGCACGCCGGTAACCGCTGCGGCCGGCTGCGCCGGCGCCACCAGATCGACCTCAAGCGATGAGCTGCCTGCGCTGCTTCCCAGACTGACCGTGAGCCGAACCGGCGCGCCGACGCTGATCGCAGGGGGCGACTCAGCGGTCTGCGTCGCGATGCCCGCCGGGCCGGTGTAGCGCACACGCCCTGCCTGGCTGATGAAGCGGGACAGGTCGGCGGCGCTCCCCTCAAGCGTGAGCGTGCGCGCGCTGCTGCCCGCGACCACGGTAACGCCATCGCCCGACTGGGGTGTGGCGGCCAGGCCCTGGCCCGCCGCCAGCACGAGGGATTGCGGCACCGCGAGCGTCAAGCGCAACAGGCCCTCGCCCTGCAGGCTGGCGGCAGGGAACTGGAGTTGCGAGGAAGTGTGTGCGGTCACCCAGAGCCGCGCTGGAAGCGACGCAATGACCGGCACCACCGAGTTGCTGCGGCTTGCGCCATAGAGGCCGATCGAGGCCACCGATGACATCTCGCCCAGCTTGGCGGTGGACGCGCGTACAGCGGTGATGGACAGCATCTGCCCAGCCAGCCCGTTGTAGCGGATGTTATCGCCAGCGAGATAGGTGCCAAGCGCGGCCTCGGTGCCCTTGAGCGTGATCGAGCGGGTGCCCGAGCCAGTGATCACCACCGACGCGGCATCCGTGCCGGGCGATGCCGCCTTCAGCACGCCCACATTGGCGGGCACCGACAGCGTGAGCGTGAGCGTGAGCAGGCCGTCGCCCGTCCCAAACGCATTCTTTGCGCCCGCAGTGGTGCCCGGGAACACCAGCACGCTGTCCACATCCGGCACCACCACCAGGCCGCCTGGCAACACGCCCACCGGTGTCGTGATCGGCGGCAGCGCCGTTTCGGTATCCGTAAGATCAGACAGCGTCTGCTCTTCGTTGCCCGCATCCATCGCGTCAGCGGGCGTTACCAGGAAGCGCGAGGTGGCCACCTCCACGCCAGCAAGCAGTGCCGGATCGGCGACAAACACCGCCTCGCGCGCCGTCACCGATACCGTGAGTGACCCGGTGTCAGGCAGCGCATCGGCCACTGAAATGAAGGCATCGCTTGCGAACACCAGCGAGGGCCCGGCCGAGAAGGCGCGCATCATCATGGGCGCCACACTTTCGGACGGGTCGGCTGCCGGCTCATCCGCCGCATCCGCCGGCTCGGACACGATAACCGCGCCTTCCGTGATTTCGCCCGTGTCGGGATCGACATAGCGCGCAGCCGAGCCCAGCCGCAGCGGCTGGCCGGCGCGATACTCGGTTCGCGAGGCGCCCGTGAACAGCCTGGCGCTGGTGACAAAGCCTGCAGCCACCAGAGTCAGTTCGCTGATCGAGCCCTCAAGGGCCACGATCGCATCCGAATGAAGCAGCGACAGATTCGCGCCCGCATTCAACGCAACGAAGGTGCCTTCAGCCACCTTGATATGGTTAGCCGCCTGGTTGATGACGATGGATCCGGCTGCGTTCAGGCTGAAGCCACCCTGGCCTACGCTGATGGCTCCAATCGACAGGCCCGATACCGTCTCGCCGATCCCGTCAAGGTCGGACACGATCAGGTTTCCCTCGGCAATGTCGGCGCTCAAGCGGTCGATGGCGGTCACCAGCGCATCGACCATGAGCGCGGACAGATCCAGTTCACCCGCCGAGATGCGAGGCTGCGATCCCGTATCGCCGACCAGGCTGATCGACTCGGGCGTGATGATGCGCACGCGGCCGCCTGCGGCCGGAGCCGTAGCACTGGCATCGGACAGGCGAGACGAATAGGGTGCCGCCGACACGCGCGCCAGCACCACCTCGCCCTCGGCCCGGATCTCGACGCCCGCGCCGCTTGCGATCAGCGTACCGGCTGACTGCTTGAGGCTGCCGCCCACAAGCAACTCGATCACGCCACCGCCCAACGCGGTGCGTGCATGGCCGGACACGATATCGCCCTCGATCACCAGATCGCCGGCGTCCTCACCCACCGCACGCACATCAAGCCGGATACCGCCCGAGCCGGCTGCAATCGCCACGCCTTCATCGATGGCTGCATCAGACAGGACCCGCAGGGTGCCGAGGTTGATCAGATGAACCGCGCCGCCTGCACCCGTGCGAACCGCCGCCTGCTCCAGATCCCAGAGCGGCGCTGTGAGGCCCGCAGCACTGGCCCGCAGCGTCCGAAGGTCTTCGACCGGACCAAGCTCGAGCTCGCCGACGTTATAAAGCCGCACATCGCCCTGGGCAGTGACCGCCGAGAGCCGGACCACGCTGGACCGAAGCGGATTGAGCACCGCATCCGGCGCGGTTTGGGTGGTGCGCTGGTCACCGATGCCGCGCGCAGCCTGCAGCCGCAGCGTCTGGCCGATCAGGCTGACCGCGCCCTGATGCGAACCCACATCGCCCACGATGCTGCCCGTGTGCGAGATCAGTGACAGATGGCCACTGGCGCCATCGCCCGAGGCATCGACCTCGGACACCTGAAGCGTCTGCGCCGCGGCAAGACGGATGTTGCCGCCCTGGCTCGCGAGCGTGGC
>VGHA01000242.1 GCA_016868375.1 Betaproteobacteria bacterium
CTATGCGTTGTCCGAATGCACGCCAATATTTTCATTCGATCTGCGCGAGCAAACGTCACCGCTGCCAGGCTCTGTGGGCTCGCTGGTCTCTGGCGCTGAAGTGCGGCTGGTTGACGCCGTCGGCAATGAGGTCGCGCCAGGTGATACCGGTGAACTGCTGGTGCGATCCGAGCGCCTGACCCCCGGCTACTATCTCGATCCGGCGCGCACCGCTGAATCCGTCGATGCAGGCTGGTTCAAAACCCGTGATCTCGCCTGGCGCGACTCCCAGGGACATTTTTTCATCGTGGGGCGAGACCGTGATCAGGTGATCTCTGGCGGACACAAAATTGCGTCCACCGAGGTCGAAAGTGTCATCGCCAGGATCGACGATGTTGCGCAGGTGGCGGTTGTCGGCGCGCCACACCCAGTCATGGGCGAAGTCGTTAAAGCTGTCATCGTGTTGAAGCGGGGCAGATCCTGTACTGCAGAGGCCATCGTGTCGCACTGTGCGGCGCAGCTTGCAGCCTACAAGGCGCCGAAGGTGGTGGAGTTTCGCACCGAACTGCCCGTCAGCCCGGCTGGCAAAATTCTAAAGCGGCAATTGATCTAGCGAACCGGCCATCCAACATGCGCGCGCCCTTCAGTCGTACCTTGATCGATCTGCTCTGCGAACAGGCTGAGCGCTATCCGAACCACACCGCGGTCGTCGACGAGCGCTGCGAAGTCAGCTATGTAACGCTTTGCCAGAACGTGTTTCGCGTGGCGGGCGCGCTCAGGAAAGCGGGCGTTCGCACCGGTGACCGCGTGGGCATTCTCGCCAACAATCGGGTGGAGTGGATCGAACTCTGCATCGCAGCGTCGGCCCTGGGCGCCATCGCCACCCCGTTCTCCACCTGGTCAACGCCACGCGAGCTCGATTTTTTGCTGCGCGACTCGGGCACCAAACTTCTCTTTACCATCGAGCGCTTCGGCGAGCGGCACTTTGCTGACGAACTCGCGGCCATGCTGGCCGATCCGAAAACTTGCCCGCCGGCGCTCGAGCAGATCGTGGTCATCGAAGAATCGAACGACGCCGCCCGCGCGCCGGGCGTCTTCAAGTCCTACGATTACTTTCTTTCCCAGGCCTCGCACTTCGAACTGCCGCCCCCCGGAGAGCGCGCAGGTGCGGACGACATTGCCTTTGTTCTGTATACCTCCGGATCAACAGCCCATCCTAAAGCGGTCCCCAACATTCATGGCGCGGTCATCGAGAACGGTTTTCATATTGGCGAGCGGCAGGGGCTGACGCCGGTTGACCGCGTGTTTTTGCCGGCCCCGCTTTTCTGGTCTTACGGTGCAGCCAATGCGATGTGCGCGACGTTCACGCACGGTGCCGCGCTGGTGCTGCAAGCCCGGTTTGAGCCGGGCACTGCGCTATCGCTCATCGAGCAGCACGCCTGCACCTCCATTTACACGCTGCCTGCCATCACGCATGCCCTGATCAGTCACGCGTCGTTTCAGCCGTCGCGCACTGCAAGCCTGCGGACAGCCATGACCATCGGCACCCCACAGGATGTGGCAACCGTCGCGCAGGTGCTTGGTGCTCGCGAGGTGTGCAATGTCTATGGCCAGACCGAGTCGTACGGTAACTGCTGTGTCACCTGGCACCACTGGCCACTCGAGCGTCGGATGACCGTCCAGGGTCCGCCGCTTCCGGGCGTCACGATTCGTATTGTTGACCCTGAAACGGCGCGCTTGGTCGAACCAGGCGAAGTGGGCGCCATCGAGGTCCACGGATATCTGACCCCCGGATACCTTGGCGAGAGCGCCGCGCAGAACGCTGACTCATTTACGTCCGATGGGTTCTTTCGAACCGGTGACCTGGGCCTGCTCACGGCCGAGGGCGATCTGGTCTTCAAAGCCCGCACCTCCGAGATGATCAAGCGCGCGGGCATCAACATTGCGCCGGCTGACATCGAAGAAGTGCTGCGGCAACATCCCAGCGTTGCAGCCGCTGGCGTCACCAGCGCCCCGGACCCGCTGAAGGGCGAACTGGTCATCGCATTCGTGGTTCCAACGCGCGGCACACACATCGAGCCCGACACGCTTCGTGCGCACTGCCGCGCGCTTGCCGCGGTTTACAAGACGCCGGATCGCTTTGAATTTGTCGAATCGCTTCCAGTCACCAATACCGGAAAGCTGCTTCGACGAGAACTTAAGCAGATGGCCCTTTCAATCGCAGGGCAGCCGCCGCACTCACCGAGCGCCGGCTAAACTCGCGTCCTGGAAGCTATTGCCATGCGCGAGTCTCACTGGTCCTCTCTTTTCCCGCTTCTTCGCTGGTTGGGCTACGGCGGCCTTCTGCCGTTCGCAGCGCTCGCGCTCGGATCGTTGCTCCTTGCTGAGCCCGGTGTCCGCGCCCAGTGCCTGATGTTGCTGAAGATTTACGGGCTCTCCATCATCAGCTTTGTGGGTGCGATCTCCTGGGGCCTTGCGCTCGGTCATCCCGATTGTGACCTCGCGCTTCGGCGACGTCTCCTGATCTGGAGCGTGCTGCCGTCGCTGGTGGGCTGTGCCAGTTTTGTTCTGCCCTCCGCGGCGGGTTGCCTTCTGCTGGCCGCTACCGCCGCGCTCGCGCTGGCTGTCGATCTGCGCACAACCACCACGTTGGGGCTGCCCCCGGCGTGGCGCAGGCTCCGGGTTCATCTTTCCCTGGGTGCGATTGCCGCGTTGAGCGTCGGCGCGTTGTCTGCCTGAGCCGCGCAATGCGCTACCAGGGAATCGATTCGCCGCGGTAGTCCACGAAATACGCCCCCGATCGAGCGGGCAGCTGATCAAGCGTTTTCAGTAAACCTGTAGCGGCCTCAGCAGCCGATACCGTCGCAGTGGCCGCTGACACAAAGCGGTGCGATAGCGGCGAAACCACGGTGCCCGGCTGCATGGCTGCGACCACCAGGTTCGGCAGGCGACGATGCAGTTCGATGGCGGCTGTCTGCAGCAGCATGTTCAGCGCCGCTTTCGAGGCGCGATATCCATACCAGCCACCGAGGCGGTTATCTGAGATGCTGCCCACCCTCGCCGACAACTTGCCATACAGACAACGCTCACGCGCAAGATACGGTGTTAACGCACGCAGCAACAGCAGCGGTCCGATCGCGTTGATTTGCACCAGGTCGTTCAGCGCTGCGGGTCGCACGGCAGCCAGCGATTTTTCGGGGCCCGATGGGTCAATACTCAATACGCCTGTTGCGTCGATGACCACCGAAAAGGGCCCGTGCGGCGCGAGCACCGCCGCCGCCTGCTCAAGCGAACCTGACTCGCGCAAATCAAAGCCGGCATGCGTCGAGCGGCTCAGCGCGACGACCGCCTGACAGGCCGGATCAGCGACGAGCGTATCGTGGAATGCGCGACCAATGGCGCCCGAGGCGCCAATGACCAACGCCCGATAGCCCGCTGCAAGGGATTGCATCGACCCGCTCAAATAATTTTCGCGGCGCGGACCGCAACCGCGGACCCCCACCCCACCAGACCGCACCAGCGCTCGAGCAGTCGGCTGCTCCAACTGCGATCCGCCAATCGGTTGCCGGTCTGAGCCCGAGAGTCGATCGGTTCAGCGAGCAACTGCTGGGCCTCGTCACGGTGACGACACTCGTCGCTGCGAAACCGGTTGAGTACACCCAGGAGGTGATGGGGCGAAAGCGGGGTGTTACCGCACATCCCGCTCGAGCACGCCAGGCTGCCATCCTGCATCGCGTCGGCACCTGGGTCAGAGGCGACCAGGCGTTCGAGGTGATCGATTTGTTCCTGATAGTGCCGGTCAACAAATCGTTCGACTGCCGCAATGGTTGCGAGTATCCAGCGGCGCCCACCCGCTGCAGCGACCGTTCCAACCAACCAGCCCGCCAGCCGCCAGGCGGGCAACAAGCGGCTACGAAAGCGCCATGGCAGCAGCTCATTGAAAGCCGTGAGGTGCTGTTGTTCCTGCTCGGCGTGTTCTTTGAGCAGGGGACGAAGCTGTTGATCGCGCGACCACAGCAGCATTGCGCGATAGATCCACACCGCGCCCGTTTCACCGGCGTGGTCTGAGCGAATTGCAGGGATCATCACTTGAGGAATCACGCTCGGTTCGCTGACCACACTTCGAACCGTACGCTGCAGAAAGGGACGCAGGCGAAGGAACCCGGCATAAACCGTATCCATCAGCCAGACACCGCCCGGCAGGCGTCCAATCGAGGCAAGCGCCCGCCACATCCACCCCAGGCGCCGCCACAGCAGCACAAACGCCGGGGCACCGTGCAGCCAGAGCCCATCGCTGCTGAACACATGAAACCGCTTCATCAGAACGGCAGGGTCTGGCTGATAACCGCGCCTGTCGACCGGAATCTGCAGCCCGGGCAGCGCGAGGTTATTCCACAAGATGTCGGACGGGGCCTGCCGGCGATACGCCGCGACCTCACGCACGCACATCGGGCACGAGCCATCAAAGAAGACAGTGAGCACAGGACGCATCAGTTGAGGATAGCGCATACCGCCTGTCACCCCTCACCGATACGGAGGTTCGGATAAGGGTCATCGCGGAGAGCGGCAGTGATCCGCGCAGACACGCCAGCGCGGGTGACGCATCCGTCAGCGTTTCG
>VGHA01000243.1 GCA_016868375.1 Betaproteobacteria bacterium
GGATGCCCGGCGTGAGCCGGTATTGCTTTCGCGCAGCCTGGCTCGCCTATGGGCGGAGCCTGCGATCTTTGACCGCGTCAGGGTGGCCGGCGCAGGCATCCGAGTCATCGCCCCGCAGTCGTCCGCAGCCCGGGGTGTGCCGTTTCCATCCGGTATCGAGTGGTTGCCGCTTGAGGAGCGATTCACGTTGTACGGCGGGCGGATCTCGTACATCCCCGGACCGACTGCGTTGACCGCGGAGGAGCCGGTCGCTGCGGAGCCCTTTGCCGCCGTCAACGGGCCGTTCTCTGCCGATTTCGGATGGGTCACGCTCCCGGGTTGGTCACATGGGGCGATCCGTTGCACCGACGGTCAGGCGGCGGTCTTCAGGTCCCTGTGGTCGTTCAAGGCCGTCGAGGTAGACGGCGACCGTCGAGACGAGGGGCCGCGTATTGAGGCCGGCGCGCCCATCAGACTCGATATCTCATCAGCTGCCGCCGTCAGCTTCGGAGCATAGTGGCTCGTCAATTTAGGTCGAAGGCGCTCGACGGGAATGGTCAGGCCGAGCGCCGCCAGCGGGTTTCCAGAATGGTCATAGATCACGGCAGCAACGCCGCCCACCTGTTCACGCCATTCGCCTACATTGGTCGAATAGCCCTTTCGACGCGCCTGCTCGAGAGCCTTCAGCAGATCGGCTCTAATGTGAAGGGTGTGCCGAGTGAATTTAGGCAGCTCTTCAGGCAGCGCCATCAGGACTTCAAGCGGCTGCACGGCGAGGAGAGCCTTACCCGTCGCTACACAGTAGGCGGGCGTGCGCTGACCGATTCGCGAATACGCGCGCACGGGCTGCATACTCTCCACATTGTGGATCGACACGACCTCGCAGGCTGCCGTATCGAGGACGGACAGATGTGCTGTCTCGTCAACCTCGGAGACAAGGCGCTGCATGACGGGTGCGGCGACTCGCGCAACATCCAGTCGGTCAACGACGAGGGCACCCAACTCCCATAGGCGGGTCGTAGCCATGTATCGATGCTCAGAAGCGACGACGTAGCCCCGGCTTGCGAGCGTCTGTAGCAGCCGGTGTACATTGCTCTTCGACAGACCGAGGCGGCTCGCAATCTCCGTCACGCCAAGCGGCGCTCTGCTCGCGGCAAGCGCTTCAAGGATCGACAGGGCCTTGATAACGGTCGTGTCCATCTAAATTGCGCGGCCTTTCAGTCCATCGTAATTTTGAGCGAGCGAACCAGTGGCTCCCAAAGCGCACGGTCCTTGGCCAGGTACCTCTCGGCTGAGCCCGACTCCTGCGGCCCGGGAATCACAATGCCGCGCGGCTCGAACCTTGCCTGCAGTGCGCCACTCGCGAGGATCTTATTCACCGCCTCCTCGAGGCGTGCGATGACAGGCGCCGGTGTGGCTCTTGGCGCAACCAGCCCGTACCAGCCGAGCGCGGCGAGCCCCGGATAGCCGCTCTCGGCAACCGTCGGAACCTCGGGTGCAATGGCCAGTCGCTTCGTGCTGGTGATGGCTAACGCCACCACGGACTTTTGCGCGATCTGAGGCAGCGCGCCGGAAATCACCTCTGAGAACATCTGCACCTCGTTTGACAGCAGGGCTCTCATTGCACCCGCACTACCCTGGTAGGGAATGTGGGTAAGTTTAATACCCGCCCGCTCGGCGAATAGCTCCGCAGCAAGATGTAGCGAGGACCCCAGACCTGATGAGGAGTAGTTCACCTTAGCCGGGTTCGCCTTGGCGTAGGCAACAAAGTCGGACAAGGTTTTTCCTGGGAATTGGGAATTAACAATAAAAACGATTGGCACCTCAGCAATGATCGAAATCATACGGAAGTCGCGATCGGTATCGTAGGGCAGCTTTGCCTTCATAAGTGGGTTCAGGGTGTAGGTAGTACCGGTACCCAGCAGCAGCGTATAGCCGTCAGCAGGCGCGGTGGCCACAGCGGTGGCGCCAATCACGGTCGCCGCTCCCCCTTTGTTATCGACGATGACGTTCTGACCCAACTCCTTCGCAAGCGGCTCGGCCAGTACACGGGCGAGCAAATCGTTGGTGCCTCCGGGCGGATAAGGCACCACGAGCTTGATGGGCCTGTCGGGAAACTGTGCCCATGTGGGACTGGCGAGGCATAGTGACAGTGCGACTGCGCTCAATAAGGCGCCATAGAAAAATCTTCTGAACATGTTAACTCCTGACATAGATGGTCTCCGTTATTTTTCTGGGGCGACCCTCAGGCCGCCTCAACGGCCTCCTGGTCGATTTCCAGAGCGCCCGCCCTCAAACGCGGGATGAGCTCACGTCCGAATTCGGCCACGTCGCCCAGTGGATCGAAGCCGCGGATCAGAAACGAAGTGACGCCTAGCCGGTAGTACTTGAGCATTGCGGCGACCACCTGCTCGGGTGTACCAACAAGGCACGAGGTGTTGCCCTTGCCCGCAGCCGCTCCCGCTACGGGCATCCACAGACGCTCGTCATGAACATCCGCGCGCCTAGCCAGCGCTATCAGACGCTCGGCCGAATTATCCTGAGCCTTCGTTGGCATAGTTCCGCTCGCCGTGAGGTCGTCAAGGATCTTTTTGGCCTTATCCCAGGCAGCTCCTTCAGTGCGAGCAATGATGGGGCGGAAAGAGACATTGAATCGCGGTTGCCGCCCGAAGGGTCTGGCCATATCCCGAAACTGTGCAATACGCTCAGCGGTCTCCGCCAGCGGCTCTCCAAACATGGCGAAGGTATCGCAATGTTGCGCGCCCATCTCAAGCGCGCCAGACGATGAGCCCCCAAAGAACAGGGGTGGGTACGGTTGCTGAAGCGGTCTCGCTTCCGAGTAGACATCGCGAAAGCGGTAAAAACTGCCCTCATGGTTGAAGGGCGTCGTCGAGGTCCAGACCTTGCGCATCACATCGAGATATTCGGCGGCACGAAGGTAACGCTCCTCCTTGGGCGAGAAGTCACCCTCGCGCTGTTGATCGGCATCGCTGTTGCCAACGATGATGTGTAGCGCGATCCGTCCTCCCGAAAGTTGATCGAGAGTCGCGGCAGCGCGAGCTGCGATGGTCGGCGCAACCACGCCCGGGCGGTGCGCGATGAGGTAGGAGAGCCTACTGGTGTGGCATGCCGCGAAATTGGCAACGTTGAAGCCTTCCGCAGAGGAGGCGTAGTAGCCGACCAACGCACAGTCGAAACCCGCCGCCTCATGGGACTGCGCGAAATCGCGCAGGAATGTGGGCGAGATGCCACCGGCGATGACATGCAGGGCCGTGCCCTGCGGCGGCGCAACACCGATCATTCCAATGACGTTTACAGGCATTTCCCTACCTTATTTGTTCTAAAAACTGGAACACTGTTCTATATTATGTTTGGGGCGTCGTGCGACTGTCAAGAGAAGCGCTCGTTGTGCAGCGGATGCGGCTACGAATCAACCAAGGGGTTCCGGAGTGGCACCGGCGTATAAGCCAGTAGAGCGATGAGGCTGGCAACCCTTCCTCAGTCGCACTCTCCCGCCCGCACCACCGCACCCCTTAGTTTTCCCCATCCTCTGCCCCACCAATCGCCCTGGCGAACCTCTCCAAGTTACACACGCAGAATTGCGGAGAGCCCCGCATGGCGCGGGCCTCGCGCAAATGAAAACGCCCAACCGAGAACGGTCAGGCGTTGGGGATTGGTGGAGCGGAGGAGGATCGAACTCCCGACCTTCGCATTGCGAACGCGACGCTCTCCCAGCTGAGCTACCGCCCCACAACCGCAAACTATATCATGGCAAGACGCCGTGCCCTCCCCTGCACCGACCCGCCAAACGACTGACAGGATTTCCCGCCATGACGCCCGATCAGGAAGCCGACCTCGTCACCCGTGAATACAACCCTCGGTTGTCGATCCCTAACGTGCCTGAGATTTTCGCGCGATGGGTCGAGCAGGGCAAAGCCGCGCGCAGCGCCTCACCGAATGCCAAGTTTGACCTGGTTTACGGCACCGCCGATGGCGAACGACTGGATCTATTTCCCGCTGCGCAGCCCGGTGCACCGTTGCTGGTGTTCATCCACGGTGGCTACTGGCGCAGCATGGATAAATCGGATTTTTCGTGGGTGGCGCCAGAGTTTGCCAAGCGCGGCATCAGCGTTGCGCTACCCAACTACACGCTGGTCCCCAAAGTCACCATCGAAGACATCGTTCGACAAATTCTGCGCGCCCTCGCCTGGCTTTGGCGTAACGGCGAGGCGCTGGGGTTCGACCGCAACCGAATCGTCGTCAGCGGTCACTCCGCAGGCGGTCACCTCACCGGGATGGCGCTCGCGGCGCGCTGGCCGAAATGGGAGTCCGATCTGCCGAAAGATCTTGTGAAAGCAGGCCTAGCGATGAGCGCGCTCTTCGATCTGCGGCCGTTGATCAAGTCGCCGTTCTTCAACAACGATTTCCGACTCGACGAGGCGCTCGCCTGCAAATTGAGCCCTGCGCTAATGACCCCTGCAACGCGCGCGCCCATCATGACCACGGTCGGCGGCGACGAAAGCAGCGAGTTCCATCGCCAGAACGGACTGGTTGCCAGCCGATGGGCAAAGTCATTCGCGGGCGATATTGCCATGC
>VGHA01000244.1 GCA_016868375.1 Betaproteobacteria bacterium
TGGCAATCGCGCGCATCTTGCGTACCGGAGCCAAGTTGCTACTGCTGGACGAGCCCACTGAAGGGCTCGCACCAGTGATTGTCGAACGCATCGGCCAAATCATTCAGCTTCTCCGGCAGCGTGGCTACACGATCTTGCTGGTCGAACAGAACTTCCGGTTCGTCTCCAGACTGGTCGATCGAAGCTATGTGATGGAGCATGGCCGTATCGTCGACGAGTTCGATCAAAACGGTCTTCTTACCCAAGCCGATCGTGTCAAGGCTTATCTAGGAATCTAACTGCAGCACAATCGATGAACAGTCTTCTCGAGATTCTCCCGCCTCTGCCGGCGCTGTTTGGTCAGTTGCTCGTTGGACTGATCAACGGAAGCTTTTATGCGCTGCTCAGCCTTGGGCTTGCCCTGATTTTCGGCCTGCTCAATGTTGTGAATTTCGCGCATGGCGCCCAGTACATGCTGGGTGCGCTCACGGCCTGGCTGCTGCTGAAGTACCTGGGCTTGTCCTATTGGGTGTCGCTGCTGGTTGCCCCACTGGTTGTTGGGGTGGTCGGATTCATCATCGAGCGCCTGTTCCTGCGCCACCTGTATCGCCTGGACCATCTGTACGGAATGTTGATGACCTTCGGACTTACCTTGATTGCCGAGGGAATCGTCAGGAACATCTTCGGCGCCTCGGGCGAAGGCTATCCCCTACCCCAGGGTCTGACCGGCGCGTGGAACTTTGGCTTCATGCTGCTGCCCCACTACCGCGGCTGGGTCATCGCGGTATCCATCGTCGTCTGCCTCCTGACCTGGCTTGCCATCGAAAAAACCTCGATTGGCTCCTACGTGCGAGCAGCAACCGAGAACGCGCCACTCACGCGCGCGTTCGGTATCAATGTGCCACGCATCCTCATGCTGACCTATTCCTTCGGCGTGGCACTGGCGGGCTTTGCAGGCGTCATGGCGGCACCGCTCTATCAGGTCAATGCCAACATGGGCTCCGAGCTCATCATCGTGGTGTTCGCCGTGGTGGTCATCGGCGGCATGGGCTCAATCATTGGCGCGGTGCTCAGTGGTTTTGCGCTCGGCATCATTGAGGGCCTGACCAAAGTGTTTTATCCCGAGGCCTCCACCACTGCGGTGTTCGTGGCCATGGTCATTGTGCTGCTCATTCGTCCATCGGGTCTTTTTGGCGTGGTGCTCACGCACCGTCCCGATCCCCAGGATGCGCCCCGCCCCGGTCTCATTCCGGTGCTTGATACGCCTCGCGCCCAGCTGGTGCTGCTTGCGCTGCTGCTGTTGGCGCCCGTGGTCATTTACCCCCCCTTCCTGCTCAAGGTGTTGTGCTTTGCGCTGCTGGCGTGCTCGTTCAACCTACTGCTGGGCTACTGCGGCATGCTGTCGTTTGGCCATGCAGCCTTTTACGGCGCAGGCACCTATGCAGCCGCAGTCTGCGCAAAATTTGCAGGGCTCGATCCGCTTTCGTCGGTCATCGTTGGCGCCGCGGCGGCCACCGCGCTTGGCGCCGCATTCGGGTTCCTGTCCATCCGACGTCAGGGCATTTATTTTTCGATGATCACGCTGGCGCTCGCGCAGATGTTTTACTTCTTCATCGTCCAGGCTGAGTTCAGCGGCAATGACGAGGGCATCCAGGCTGTACCGCGCGGCAGCTTCCTGGGCATCAACCTCGCTGATCATCTCAACATGTACTACTTCGCGCTGGTGATCTCGGTGCTGTCCTTTGTCGCCATCAATACCATCATCGCCTCTCCCTTCGGGCTGGCGCTCAAGTCCATTCGCGACAACGAGTCGCGCGCGCTATCGCTGGGCTATCCCGTTGATCGCTACAAGTGGGCCGCCTTTGTGCTCTCGGCATTTTTTGCCGGCATCGCCGGCGCGCTTGACGCGCTTAGCTTCCAGCTGGCCTCGCTCACCAACGTACACTGGACCATGTCGGGACACGCGGTGCTGATGGGAATCATCGGCGGCGTTGGAACGCTGCTGGGGCCTCTCGCGGGTGCAGTGGTGGTGGCTGCGCTTGAAAACTATCTGACCAGCCTGGGCACCTGGGTGCTGGTGGTTCAGGGCGTCATTTTCGTGGCCTGCGTGCTTGCGTTTCGGCGTGGCATTGTGGGCGAGCTTGGCGCCTGGATTGCTCGCCGACAGGCTCGTTGAGCGCCAGGTTGCATAACAGGAGCACCCTCATGAAACAGTTATCCGATGTTACCCAGACGTTCACCGTCAGCCGGTTCAATGGCGACGACGACTACAAGACGCATGGTTTGCGCCCGTATGCGCGCTATCGCGATCTGGGGTTTGCGCAGGCCACCGAGGGCATGGTGCATGCGCATGTCATCAAGCTGCTTGCCCCCTGTACCGATGAGGTTCGCAAACGCCACATGCACGGCGTTCAGCTGCAGCTGGTTTATTGCCTGCAGGGCTGGATCAAGATTGAGCATGAGGGACACGGTGTGATGACCATGAAAGCGGGCGACGCCTGGCTGATGCCTCCCAATATCAAGCACACCGTGCTTGACTACTCCGACGACTGCCACAACCTCGAGATCACGATTCCCGCCGAGTTCCCCACGGTCGACTGCCAGTAGCGCGCCAGCCGCCATGAAGCTGCTTTGTTTCCAGGATGGGCAGTCGCCGCGTTGTGCGGCGCTCATTGCCGACCTGGGCGATACGCTTGAAATCTTCGATCTGCGCCATATCGCCGCGCTTGCGGAGGCGCGCGACATCGGCGAGCTTGCCGCCGCCCCCGCGGAGGCGCTTGCCGCGCTGCGAGCGCGGCTCAATGCGCCCGACGGCGCGCTGCGCACGCGGCGTATTGCCAGATCGCAGCTGCTCGCACCCATTCCAAGGCCCGCGCGCAATGTGTTCTGCGTGGGGCGCAATTATTTGGAACATGTGCGCGAGGGCGATTTGAAACGCGGCATTCAAACACCCATTCCGCAGCATCCGCAGTACTTCACCAAGCCGCCCAGTACGGTCGTCGGCGATGGTGGGGCGATAGAAATCGAGCCTTCAGTGTCGGACAAAATCGACTATGAAGTGGAGCTTGCGGTTGTCATCGGCACGGCAGTTCGAAATGCGAGTGCCGAGTCGGCCACGGCCTCCGTTTTTGGATACACCATCATCAACGATGTGACAGCGCGCGATTTGCAGCGCCGGCATGACCAGTGGTTCAAGGGCAAAGGACTCGACACCTTTTGCCCGATGGGGCCCTGGGTGGTGACGCAGGATGAAATCGCCGACCCGCATTCGCTTGGCCTTCAGCTTTGGGTCAATGGCGATCTGCGACAGTCAGACACCACTGCACACATGCACTTCAAGCTGGGCCAGATCATTGCTGATCTGTCGCAGGGCATGACGCTGTTGCCAGGCGATGTCATTGCCACCGGTACGCCCCCCGGCGTGGGCTATGCCATGACGCCACCGCAATTTCTGCGGGCGGGCGACGTGGTTACCTGCGAGATCGAGCGCATCGGGCGACTGAGTAACCCGGTGCGGCTTCGGCGCGATTGATTCGTTGCGAAAAGCGTCCGTTAATTGCGCTCATCGGGCAGGTGCGCGGTCATGCTCTGCAGCCAGGCCGTATCGCCGCTGAGCGAGCTCAGTTCCGCCATGATTTCCTCACGCGTCTGAGTCCAGCGCTCCACCACCCGAACGTCGTCTCCATCGCCTTCCTGGTAGGTGTATTCGAGGCGAATGCCGTTTGGATCAAAGAAATAAATTGACCATGACCCCGAACCCACGTTCAGAGGTCCGATCACCGGGACCTGATAGTCCTTGAGCCGCTTGACCAGCACATCGAACTGCGCCTTGGAGGTGGTAAACGAGCAGTGCTGCATCGCTGATACGGCGTTCCGATCAGCAGTGTCGGGAGCGTCTTTCGGCAGTTCGAAGAAGGCCACCATCGCATCACCACCCGCATCAAAAAAATAGTGCCTCAGATTTTCGTAAGGCGGGTTGCCGCGATTGAGCGGACCCGCCCCAACGCCTGGCGGCACCCTGAGCGCGTGAATCAGCGGCATGCCCATTACCCGCGAGTAGAAGTCGATCGTCATCTTCATGTCGCTGGTGTTCAGCGCCAGATGATGAACGCCACGGCTCGCGGGCTTGGCTGAATGCGTGGCGCGCGCTTTGGGGGCGAGCGTATCGGTATCGTTTTGCGTGGTCATGGGGTTCTCCATTGGAGGGTCTACGCCGGCACGTCGCCAGCCAGCGTGATTCGATGCATGAGCCTGCGATAACCGTGATAGTCGTTCACCGGATTGTGCATGGCGCAGCGATTGTCCCAGAGCGCAACCGATCCCGGCTGCCAGCTGAAACGGCAGGTAAATTCAGGGCGCACCTGGTGCTCGAACAGATAGCGCAGCAGGCCCGCGCTCTCGTCATCGGTCCATCCCGCGAAGCGAACCGTGTGGGCCGGGTTCACGTAGAGCGCCTTGCGGCCCGTCTCGGGATGGGTGCGCACCACCGGATGCTCTGAGGTGTAGTCGCGACGCGCCTCGGACCCATCGGTTTTCACCCGATCTTCGCGGGTTCGCGTGACGTCTGCCTTGGCCGAGGAGTTGACCGCGCGC
>VGHA01000245.1 GCA_016868375.1 Betaproteobacteria bacterium
AATCGTCCCTTGCGTTCAAACGGACGCTGCTTGAGGAGCGCTTCTTCAACGCGCTCAGCCACGTCATACGCGTATGAGCCGGTGTAGAACAGGATCTCGCCGCCGGGCTTGACCTGATCGGCGAGCAACAGCGTCATCTCCAGATCGGTGAGCGCGCCATAGCGGTCATTTTCCGCAGTCCGGAATTCACCAACATGAAATAGTGTCACGAAGTCAAAGCGCGGTAGCAGTCGCGCATCAAGCTGGTAGATGTCGCCGAACCATGCCTTATAGGTGCGCCCCAATTCGGGATTGTCGATCAGAAGTTTCACGTAGTCGTCGTACTCCTGGGGCGATGCGGTAATGCCCAGCACCGCGCAATCGCGCCCCGACTGTGCCAGTCGCAGACCCACGATATGGTGATTGCCCGTACCGAAGTGAAAGATCGTGCTGGCACTGGCATTGCGTTCCTCGAGATAGTCCAGGAAGTGGAGGTCGCAGGGACATTGCGCTTCGTCGAGAGGCCAGGTACTGTTCCAGAAGTTGAGTTTGCTCATTGCTACAGTCCTCGGAATTAAAACGTGTCAGGGCTGAATGCCGGAGCGGTGCGGTCTGAGCGGCAGCACCTGGTCAAAGCAGTCAGCGCAAATCGGGTGACGTGACAGCACCAGAACGCTTGCCTGGGGCACCGCATCACGGAGTGCTTGAAAAATGCCCCGCTGTGCGAGCTCATCCAACGCGGTAAGCGCGTCGTCGATCATCACCGCAGCAGGTTTGTTCAACAGAATGCGTGCAGCAGCCAGTCGTTGCCGCTCGCCCAGTGACAGCAAGGTGTCCCATCGTGGCGTCTCGTCGAGGCGCGCAGCGAGTCCGGCCAGGCCAACACGGTTGAGCGCGCCGGCCAGCTCTGAGTCAGTGTGGCGCGCCGGGTCGCCGGGGTAATTCAATATGTCCCGCAGCGACCCCGGTGGCAGGTAGCTGCGCTGTGGCAGGACCATGGTTTCCGAAGGCGCAGGCGCGGCAATGGTCGGCGTGTCATCGGTGGCTGCCGTTTCAAGGCCAAGCAGATGACGAACCAGCGTTGACTTTCCTGAACTGGAGTCGCCATGAAACTGCACCCATTGCCCGCTGTGGATCGTCTGGCCATGGATGCGCCAGACGGGCTGCGGCACGGGTGCATTCGCGTTTGACGCGCGATCGATTGCCGCGTCTGAGACGATCCCGGTGTTGGGCCTGTCGTCACCGGGCAACTCGTCGCAGGCCTCGACGATTTCCATGACTCGGCGCGCCGAGGCGTACCACTCGGCAATCTTGCCGTAGTGATCCACCAGCCATGAGATTGCGATCTGTACCTGAACGAAGGCGGCTGCGAGCTGGGTGACCTGTCCCAGCGTCAAGTCGCCGCTGATGTATTTGGGCGCGGCAAACAGCAGCGGTACGATCGGGATCATCGGGCCCGAGGCGTTGGTGATCCAGGTGAGCCGCGCATGCTGTCGCACAATTGCGAGCCAGCACTGCACCACGCGGCCGTAGGTATGTCCGAGAATTCGTCGCTCGCCTGGCCCGCCGCCAAGCAGTGCAACGCTGTCTGCATTATCGCGAAGGCGCATCATTCCAAAGCGGAAGTGCCCCTCGGCCTCATTGCGGCGTGCCACGCAGCCGGGCAGTGCGGCGCCCACCTTGAGCATGAGCCAGGAGGCAATCACACCGTAGGCGATTGCCACCAGCACCAGATAGGCTGGGATTGTGATGACCGTAGCATCGCTCAGGCGCAGCGAATAACTGCCACCCACCGACCACAGAATTGCGATGAACGCCCCCGCATTCACCAGCGCAAGCACCAATCCGATTCCCAGATCGACCAGGGGCTCGGTCGCCCACCGCGTATCGTCGGCGATCCGGTATTCGGGGTTCTGCGGCTCACCGCCCTTGGCGCTCAGCCTTTGGAACCGCTGCGCAGCCAGCCACCGGTCGAGCATCCGGGCGACGATCCATTCGCGCCATCGCACCTGAAGCGTTTCCCGCGTGAACACGATGCCGACGCCGACAGCGGCCATCGATGCAATGATGACCGCAAACACCAGAACCGCGCGGCTCAGTTGCTCGACGTTTCGCGCTTCGAGGCTATCAAAGAACCAGCGGTTCCAGTGATTGAGCGCCACGGTGGCTGCGGTGGATAGCAGCAGCAGCAGCAACAGTCCGATGGTCAGCGCCCAGGCCCGGCGCGCGCCATCGCCCCGCCAAAACCCGCCTGAGAAACGCGCAAAGGCCTTCGCGACGCGCGGCTCAAGTCGGTAGCCGGCGCCTGCATCGTCCGAGGCGGTTGCGATAGCCATGAAAATGGGGGGTGGGTGAGCACAAGCTTAAGTGGCCGCGCAGTGTAGCCTTGCGGGCCGCGGGGCCGATCGCAGCCCGTCTGCAGTCAGGGGGCTTACCGCGGCCGTCCCTGTCGGCCAGAATGCTCAGGGCTCGCGCAAACTCTCGGCGATCTGATTCAGCGCACCATCAATCGGGCGGAATTCAAACCGAACAATATGTCGACCGGCATCGAGTTCGACCGCCCGAAACAGCACGTTGGCCCGGTGCAATGGAATAGGCGTCTCGGTGTCCTGGCCAAGCTTTGCCGCAAACCACCAGGGATGCCAGACATCATTGAGAACCAGCCAACCGCCATCTGGGCTCTCAACCTCCACGTCGATTCGGGTGTTGCCGTAGCGGAGCAGCCGCGCGCGCCCTGGACGTTTTGAAAGGTGGGTGTCGCCCGGCTCATCTTCAATCAGCACCGTGGTGTTCAGATCGTGTGCAGGCCAGCGCCCGCTCGCGATGATCTCGTCAAAATCGACTTCCTCCGCACGGGTGGCAAACATCACGCGCGGCAGCGCATTAGGATTTTCGTAGATCCATGCTTCCCGGGTGCGCGCCACCAGTCGGAGATCGCCCGGTTGCAGTTTGGAGTCGATGCGTTCGATCGGTACGCCAGTAGCGATGAATCGCAGGCCCAGCAGATCGGCCAGGGTGGATCGATAGGACGGAAACAGCGGCGAGAAACGACGCTGATCGGGAAGTCCGACATGGTCTTCCGCACCTGTGGCCGCGCTGTAGTGACCCAGCCGCAGCGGGTTATACCCCAGCACGTTTTCCAGGCCATGCGTCAGACTGACATTGGGCCAGTGAAAGCCGAGCCCGGTGAGTTCGATTCGGTCGCGGCGCGTCTCATTGGCGATCACGCGTGTCTTCAGCGCGGCAATGGTGTCGTTGGTGGTGTTTGGTTCGAGCACCTCGTACATCGCTGCGGGTTGAGCAGTCGCTGACGAGGGGCCGTTGTGATAGGCGAGATCGGCAACTGTTAACGCGGCGACCAGCGTCATTCCCAATGATGCCCACTGGTTCGCAAGACCTGGCTGGCTGCCGGTGGCTGCGGAATTTTTAAGGTCATGCCTGACTGCCCAGCGAAGTACGACTGTGGCCAGCGCGAGGCTTACCAGGCTCTCGGCGAGCGACGGCAACAGTTGTGGGATACGCCCGAACTCAAATGCCAACCAGCCCGAGATACCGGCTGCCGCGCCTACCAGTACCCAGCCGCAGGAGGTGATCGGCGCCTCGCTGGCCTGCCTTGCGGTGAACAGGCGGTGCAGTGAATAGGCTGCCAGAATCGCGAGCAGGGCGCCGATCAGGAAGCTGGCGTCGGCTGGGCGGCGGAACAGATCGACCCCAGGTAGCAACGCGTGCATCAGCTCAAACCCAGGCGTGTACCACCCCAGCGCATAGATCACGAGCACCACCACGGCAACCGAAAAGAACCGAACCTCGCGATCCCACAGCCAGCCCCGGACCGCTGCGCACGCAAGCAGCACTGCGGGAATCGCGCCGATATACATGCCGCCCATGTTTTGTGCCAGAAACAGACCGGTACCGGGCCAGGCCGGGCTGGGCGGCCCCCAGTAATCGGCTGCGCGTCCGGTGGCGCCGAATACATCGGGCACCAGCAGCGTGAGCAGTAACGCAGGGTGAAGCGAACCTTTGCCCGCATCGACGTAGCCGATTTCCGGGCGATTGGAGTCGCCGGCCAGGAGCGCGGTGAGCAGAATCGGGACCATGCAGAGCGACAGGGCGATGAGCGCGCTGACCGCGAGCGGCAGCAGCGTCGCCCGCCATGCGGCGACTTTTGCGCTGAGGCGTGCTCCCTGATGGCTTTGATCAAGCGAAAAAAGCCGCCACACCGTGAAGGCGGCCAGCAGGTAAAGCGCGAGCAGCGCCACCTGATCGCGACCCAGCGCAATACGGGCGAGAACCAGGCCCGCAAGCACCGCCCAGATCAGGCTGCGGCGAGCGATAGTTCGCTCCAGACACAGCATGGCCACCGGTAACCACACCAGACTGAGCACCTGTCCGACATGCTGAATACGCCATGCCATGGAGGCGCCCCAGCAGAAGCAGAGCGCCGCGATCAGCGCGGCGCCCCAGTGCCAGCGCTGGTCTCGAATCCACAGCATCAGGCAGACACCGCCGAACACGATCATGACCATCTGAAGTGTGTCGACGACCCACGGCTTGGGCGTTCCATCGAGGAGCGCGAGCAG
>VGHA01000246.1 GCA_016868375.1 Betaproteobacteria bacterium
ATGTTTGCGGGCTGAAGGCGATGGAGGAAGGGGTGGTGCTGGCGTTACGCGATATTGCTGTGGACGCGGGACTCAATTGGGATGAGCATGCGGCGGGGCTCAAGAGAGAGGGTCGGTTGCATCTTGAGACGTATTGAACCCGCACTATCGAAAGCTGGGGCGCGCGCAGCGAATCAGTTCAGGTGGAGCGTCAGGCGCCCGTACGCTCAGATATTCCGCAGCGAATGGCACCAGCCGCCAGGGATGCGCACTTCCGCTCCACACCGCCCGGATTTCCATGGCGGCGGGTTGCTGCGACTCTGATCGAATCAGCACAAGTACCGGCGGCAAGACGTCAAACCCGGCTTCAACCAACAACCATCCGCGTGCTGAATCAACCCTCACCAGACGAGCTGACTCTGAATCAGGCGGGCTGTGGCGGCGTAACAGATCTCGCAATAGACGGCCTTCGACTGTATCCAGAGCCACCGTGGTTACCGCACTGCAGTCGCTGGACAACCTCCCCCAGCCTTCGACAACGGCGCCAATAACGTCGATCGGTTCGCCATTCACCGTGAGTAACCAGCGTTCATCGCGATGAACGATCCGGGGCGCGAGCAGAATCGCCACCAGTGCGATGAGCCCGAGCCCGCTGAACCAGCGGCTTACGCTTCGTTTGAGTTGGGCTCGTCGGTTGAGACTCACCATGTCCCTCAGTCGGTGTTGGTAAACGGATGATTCCCGCTGTGGGACAATTAAAAACAAGATTCTGAAGTGTGACGTCAAGAATGCGTATCGCAACCGAATCCCCCACCCCCTTCACCCTCAACACCCAACCCGTAACCGTCTCCGCATTTCCGGATGAGCCGCTGCTCCATGTGCTGCGAGACCGCCTCGACAAGGCTGGCACACGTTTCGGCTGCGGACTGAACCAATGCGGCGCATGCAGGGTGCTGATTGATGGAAGGCCCGTTGCAGCCTGCGACACACCGATGTGGTCCGTCGCAGGCCGCTCGGTGGTTACAGTCGAAGGCCTTGCCAATTGGCCCCTTGCGAAGCGGCTTCGCAGCGCATTCGAGGATCTGCAGGCTGGGCAGTGCGGCGCATGCCTGTCTGGCATCCTGATAACACTGATGCATGCGATTGAACAACGCACAGTATGCGATGAGGCCTCTGTGCGCTCGGTACTCGACAACCATCTTTGCCGCTGCGGTTCACATCCAAGAATCGTCGCCGCAGCGCTGTCGGTGATCCAGGCCTCACCCGCTGGCGAATCGGCCGGTGTGCCCCTATGAACCTCGCCTTCCGCCTTTCTCAAGCGGCCGTTGCACGGCCTGATCTGCCCGCCAGTCTTGCAGTCAATCCGCAGCGTGCCCGCTGGCTTGACTGGGACCACGACGGGAACATTGAAGTACGCTCCGGCAAGGTGGAAATCGGCCAGGGAATCCTCACTGCGCTCGCTCAAATCGCCGCGCACGAACTGCGCCTGCCCCTTGACCGCATCCGGATGCGCCCTGTCCAAACAGGCCTCTCGCCCGATGAGGCGGTCACGTCCGGCAGCCTGTCTGTCCAAGAGTCTGGCACAGCGATTCGCATCGTTTGCGCCGAACTTCGCGAGCGGTTGATCGCACGTGCCGCCGAACGATGGGGCGTCACGCCCGATGCGTGTATTGCGCGGGATGGCTGTGTGCTTTCGGGCGAATTTAGCGCTGACTATCGAGACCTCGATCCGCGCTCGCTGCTCGAGGGCGAAGTGAGCGATGCAAGCGCTTCTTCAGCGGTTAGCTCCCCGCTGGCCACATCAACTCCGATGGTTGGGCAGTCAGCTCCTCGTCGCGACTTACCAGCTAAGCTTTCTGGTCAACCTGCCTACCTGCACGACCTGAAGTTCCCAGGCATGCTGCATGCACGTGTGGTGCGTGCCACCATGCCTGGCGCAAAGCTGCTGTCGCTTGGCGATCAGTCTCTGACCAGCTTCGGCAATCGCGTACGCCTGATTCGCGACGGTGACTTTCTCGCAATCGCATCCGATCGGGAGTGGCTCGCAATCCAGGCGGCCGAGCGCCTCGCAGCAAACGTCAGCTGGAGTCAGGCTGAACTGCCTTTCGATCATCACACCGTGGGCCAGTGGCTCTGCGAGCAATCGCCTGATAGCAAGGTGATCGCCGAGCATTGCCCGAACGTCGTTGAGTCACGCGTTGAGGCGCAACCAACCCTCGATTCACGCTATACCAAACCCTTCATCGCCCACGCCTCCCTGATGCCCTCCTGCGCGATCGCGCGATGGACCGGCCAGCAGCTCGAGGTCTGGACCCATACCCAGGGCCCCTACAACCTGCGTGCAGATCTGGCATTACTTTTCCCCGACGCCGAGATCACGGTTCATCACGCCGAGGGCGCGGGCTGCTACGGGCACAACGGCGCCGACGATGTTGCACTCGATGCCGCCCTGATTGCTCGCGCCTGCAACGCGCCAGTGCGCGTGCTCTGGTCGCGGCGTGACGAGTTCATCCGAGCACCGCTGGGGTCGGCGATGACCATGCAGATTCGTGCCTGGATGGACGGCGGCCGCATCACCCGCTGGGAGCACGAGGTGTGGAGCGCGGGACACAGCCTTCGCCCTGGACGCGCACCCACACCCACGCTACTGGCCGCCACCGAGATTGCGTCCAACTGGTTCGAGCCTCGCGAGGCGGTGAATGCTGCGCTTGCAGCGGGCGGCGGTTCAGAACGGAACGCGATTCCAGCCTATCGGTTTGACGCGCTCAAGGTGATCAATCACCGGGTTCGCAACATGCCACTTCGCACCTCCGCTTTGCGGTCACTCGGTGCATTCGGCAATGTCTTTGCCATAGAGTCTGCGATCGACGATCTTGCGTCGCTTGCTCAACAGGACCCGATCGCCTTCCGACTCGCCCACCTCGACCATCCCAGGGCGCGCCGCGTGCTTGAAGTGCTCGCAGCCCACAGCAATGCCGCCAGCCTTCACAGCGCAGCCGCTGATGTGGCAGTCGGCGCCGGTATCGGCTTCGCCCACTATAAAAACACCGGTGCCTGGTGTGCGGTCGCTGCTCAAATTGAAGTCGCCGAAGAAATCACCGTACGGCGACTCACCGTCGTGGCGGATCTGGGCCTGGTCATCAACCCCGATGGCGCACGGAACCAGCTCGAAGGGGGCGCACTACAGGCCTGCAGCTGGACCCTGCTTGAGGCCATGCGGTTTGACCGCGCAGAAGGCCCGCTTTGCACAGACTGGTCCGGCTATCCCATTCTCACTTTTTCGAAGCAGCCGCAGATCGACGTTGTGCTCATCGACGCCCCAAACGAATCGCCCCTCGGCGCTGGCGAATGCGCGCATGGCCCCACCGCAGCCGCGATCGGCAACGCAGTGAAACAGGCGCTTGGTGTCCGGGTGCGCGATCTGCCGCTGACACGCGAGCGACTGATGGCTGCGATCAACGTATAAGGTTGGCTAACGCATCATCTGTTGCGGCAACCAGGTGGCCAACGCTGGGAACCAGTAGAGCAGCAGCACTGCGAACACCATGACGCCGAACATCGGCAGGGTTGCACGCGCCACCCATGGCAGCTCGCGCCCGCTCATACCCTGCAGCACAAACAGATTGAAGCCCACCGGCGGCGTGATCTGCGCCATTTCCACCACCAGTACGATGAAGATGCCGAACCAGATTGGATCAATGCCCGCCTTGGTCACCGTGGGCATGATCACGCCCATGGTCAGCACCACCATCGAAATACCATCCAGGAAACATCCCAGCACGATGTAGAACACCGCCAGTGCCACGATCAGTTCGAACTGGCTGAGCCCGAGCTCTGCAATCCACTCAGCCAAATGACGCGGCAACCCGATATAACCCATCGACAGCGTCAGAAACGCAGCGCCCGCAAGAATGAGCGCAATCATGCAGTAAAGTCGCGTCGCGCCCATCAGCGCATCGCGAAAGCTGACCCAGTTGAGCGTTCCCTGCAACGCCGACAGCACCAGCGCGCCCACAACGCCCACTGCGGCCGCCTCGGTGGCCGTTGCGATGCCCACATAGATTGAGCCCAGTACCGCCGCGATCAGGAGCACCACCGGAATCAGTGTGCGAGATTCTCGGATCTTCTCGATGAACGTGTAGCTTCGCTCAGCGGCCGGAATCAATCCGGGATGTCGGAGCGCCCAGACAACGATATACGAGGAAAACAGACCCGCCAGCATCAAACCGGGAACTAGACCTGCGATGAAAAGCTTGGCTATCGATACGTCGGCAGTCACGCCGTAGACGATCATGATGATCGAGGGCGGAATCAGCAGCCCCAGCGTTCCGGCGCCCGCCAGCGTGCCCACCACCATCCCTTCCGGATAGCCCCGGCGATTGAGCTCGGGCAGCGTCATCTTCCCGATCGTGGCGCAGGTGGCGGCCGACGATCCCGATACCGCAGCAAAAATGGTGCAGCCCGCCACGTTGGTGTGCAGCAGTCGGCCCGGTAATGACTGCAGCCAGGGCGCCAGTCC
>VGHA01000247.1 GCA_016868375.1 Betaproteobacteria bacterium
GTCTTGAAGAACGTCTCGACAATGGCGTTGTCATAGCAATTGCCCTTGCCGCTCATGGATGATTGCAAGCCGTGGTCGCGCAGAATTTTCTGGTGGTCGTGCGAACAGTATTGGCTGCCACGGTCGCTATGGAAAATGCAGCCCCGCGGCGGGGACCGTAGCGCGATGGCCATTTTCAGTGCACGGATAGCCAGATCGCGTTTCAGGCGATCACTGACAGCCCAGCCGATGACGCGCCGGGAGTGCAGGTCCAGGATCACCGCCAGATAGAGCCAGCCCTCCCGGGTCCAGATGTAGCTGATGTCACCCGCCTATTTCTGATTGGGTTGATCGGCAGTGAAATCGCGCTCAAGCAGGTTTGGGGCAATGTTGAACGTGTGATCGCTGTCCGTCGTCGCCTTGAACTTGCGTTTTCATTCAACGACAATTCCGTTGTCTCGCATCAGCCTCCCGACACGCCGGTGCCCCACTTCGACCCCAACTTCCTTCAATTCTTCGGTCATGCGCGGGCGGCCGTAGCTGCCCAGGTTCAGGCGTGATTGCTCCTTAATATGGGCCAGAACCACCATGTCCATGCGTTGCCTGGGGCTGGCGGGGCGCCTGCGGAAGGCCCGCAATCCGCGTGGGCTGACATTCATCACGCGGCACAGCCGATCAATCGGAAAGGCCCCACGCTGTTCTTCGACGAACCTGAACCTCACGGCTTTTGGCTCGCGAAGAACTGGGTGGCTTTTTTTAGGATGTCCCTCTCCTCCTTCAGGAGACGGACCTCACGACGAAGTCGTTCATTCTCCCGGGCAAGCTCGCGGTCCTCGGCAGAGACCACACCCGTGTCGCGGTGCGCGCTCACCCATTTGTTCAAGGTCGAAAAGCCGACCCCCAGATCATCCGCAACCTGGCGCCGCGAAAGCCCGCTGGTCAGCGCTATCCGCACCGCTTCTTTACGAAATTCATCCGTCCTGCCTGTGCTCATGGCTCATCTCCTTGGCTGCACAATATGTGATCAGAGAAGCGGCACAAAACTGTGACAAGTCCAGGTACGGGCGAATGAAGCGTAGCAAGTTCAGCGCTGAGAAGACCGATGAGCATTTAGAAAGTATGTCGGCAACCACAGAGAAGTACCGCGTTTTATCATAATGCTCACCAGCTAGAACCAGACGAGCCCGGCGCCACCCGATTGCCCCCAAACATTGGGCCGGTCAGATTGCCGCAGGGCGCAGCGCCGACAATGCCTCGGCATCCAGGATCAGCCGCACGCCAAGGCTGCCCGACGCGGCAAGAACGGGCCGCTTACGCAGGCAGATATCCAGCGCCCTGATCTCGGGATAGGCGGCGCAGGCATAGACGATGCGTGTCATGAGCCGTTCTTGCGTTTCAAAATATCCGTCGCGCGCGAGCCCATCAATCTGTTCGATCAGAGGGCCATAGTCGAAGACATGGGTCATGCCATCCTGCGCAATCAAGACGAGGTCTGGCGCAATGGTCAGGGTCAGGTCAAGCAAATGCGCTTCTGGTACAACGTCGTCGGGCCCATAGGTCCCGATGCTCGCGGCAATATTTAGGTCTCTCAGTTCGATTTGGCTGTAGGGTGGCAAGGTCAGAACTCCTTTTTCTACTGAACCGTCCCTAGGGGCCGATGGCTGTTTGGTTTGAGCCACACAGCCTGCGGCAGATTGTCCTGGGTCACGGAATAGATCGCTTCGGCTTAGGGGTGCGGTATGTTTCTTGTTGGCTCCGTCAGGCGCCTATGGTTGAACCAGTCGTTTCATTCGAGGGTGGCAAACCCTACGGTCTCGTACCACCGCCATGGGCCGCGCCGGTGAATGACCTCGGCCCTGCAGAGGTCTCGGCCAAGGCGTTGTCATAGTTGTCCCAGATGCTGCCGACGGACGGTTCGACGGCGGCCTGCGCCAGGCACTCGGTGTGGTTGGTTGGAAACGTGGTGGCTGCCCTTTGTCGCTGTGATGCACGAGGCCGCTGCGATGTAGTGGGCGCCGTTCGTGCAGGGTCCTCTCCAGCGGAACCAGCACGAAGCCCGTGTGTACCGTCCGCTACACGCGCCAGCCGAGGATCTGTTGGGCATAGGCATCGATGATGAAGGCGAAGTGAATTGATTCTGGATCCTGGCCGCGATCGATAGGATCGTCGCGCTGCGCGACGGGTACCGAGCCTCATGCTCCAGCACCTTCAACACCGCCCGCTCGCGAACCTCATGCGGGAATCCCTCCAGCAAACCGTACGAGCACGTATGCCGCCACGCCGATATGGACCAGTGTTACCATCACCGAAATGCCGTGCAGCTGCTTGAACCGGACCTTTGATCTAGTATCCGTGGCGCGGTTTATTGCAGGCATTAGTATCTGGCGGGCAGGCACCGTGGTCACGGCAATCAACGCTATCAGCCCGGCGCCCAATGGATCGGCAGGCCAAAGTAGGGCGGCAGCAGTAGAGGCGGTGCCGATGACGAACAGGTAGAAATGTGGGAAGGCGCGGCGGATCGTTGGCCGTGCCACCTCGGGCGGCAGCGCGTTCAGGAGAAAGGCGGCAAAGCCAAAGGAGAAGAGCACCATGCCTCCGAACAGCAAGGCCGTGGCCAGGAGGGCGAGAGTCAGCATGAGCGATCTCCGGTAGGGACGGCGGGCTTACGGGCGAGGCCCATGTAGAGGATGGCAGTCAGCGGCAGCTGGCCGAAGGTAAAGTCGAAGCGCCGGTTGATACCGCGCGGGCCAAGGCCGGTCATTGGGCCCGGAACCAGCCCCGCAGCGTGCATCGCTCGGCGCAACTCCTGCGGCTTGATGAACATAGCGGGATCATGGGTACCAGACGGTAGCAGCCCCAGCAGGTCTTCGGCGACTGTAATCGTGACGAAGTGTGCCATAGGGTTGCGGTTGATGGTGTCGAAAAGAAATAGACCACCAGGGCGCAGCACGCGGGCAACCTCAGCCAGAACTCGCCCGAGATCCCTGACGTGCTCCAGCACGTCAACGCAGATCACGGCATCGAAAGAGGCATCGGCGTAGGGGAGTTCCTCACCCACGCCAATATCATAGGCGATGCGAAGGCCGCTTGCGCGGGCGTGACTGCGAGCGGCGTCGATTGCCTCGGCGGCTGGGTCAATACCGGTCACATTGGCGCCCCGCGTGGCCATGGCCTCGGCCATGAAGCCGCCCGCGCACCCAAGGTCGAGCACATCCTTCTCCGGCCAGTCTATGAAACGGTCGAACCATCCGAGCCGTCCGGGCACGAGGTTTTTCAGGGTCCGAACCCATCGCAGGTCATCCGACCACCAACGGTCGGCGACCTTGTCGTAGATCGTGAGATCATTGCGCATCGGGATAGTCCTTTATGTGAGCAAGCCAGGCCAGCGTGTGTGGCGAAGCGACGCGATACCGGTTCAACAAGCGCGAAACGAGAGCGGCAAGGTGTAGGTAGTTTACCAAAGCACCGCGCCTGGGGCTCAACGACTCAGCCAGACGTCTCTCCGTCGAGGAACGCCCGCAGTGCCTGCGCCGACGCCTCCGGGGCCTCCTCCATCGGCACGTGGCCGATCCCAGGCAGAATCACGATGCGCGCATCGGGCAAAGCTTGCTCGTAGTTGACGGCATGAGTGGCGGGCACAGCGCTGTCGCGCTCGCCCCACAATAGCAGCACTGGCGCGCGGATCGTCGCCAGGATCGGTTCGGGCTGCAAAAGGCGCGTCTGCAGCACGCGGTCGAGGATCGCACGCCGCACCCCGGGCGCCAGCAGCATGGCGTGGTAGCGCTCCACCACCGCATCGGTCAGTGTACCGGGCACCGCATATGCGTTCCGCATCGTCCTTTCCAGAAGGGGCTTCGGCGCGGTGTAGGGCAGCAGGCGCATCAGCCAGGGCAGCCGCTCCGGCATGCGGCCATACTCGCGGCCGAAGCTCGCGAACCCGTCTGGCGCCATCAGCACAAGCTTGCTGACCCGCGCCGGTTCGGCCGCAGCAAAGCGCCAGGCGATCCGCCCGCCCATGGAGGAGCCGACAACCGCCGCCTGGCCGATCCCGAGCCGGTCGAGCAGCGCCACAAGCACTGCGACGCTGCGCTCGTCTGAGTAGTCGCCAGTCGGATCGGGCCCAGTTAGGCCGAAGCCAGGCAGGTCGAGCGCGACCAGGCGGAACCGGTTCTCCAGTTGCGACGCCCAGGCCTCCCACGTGTGCAGCGAGGAGCCAAAGCCATGAATCAGCAATATCGCCGGGCCGTCGCGCGGCCCCGTGTCGCGGATGTGGAGCCGCACCCCGGCCACCTGAATGAACTGAGACGGTGTCGGCGCCCAGCGGCGCTCCAGCGCGCCGCGGGGCTGGTCGGGAGTGAAGAGATACCAGCCTGCACCAAGCAAGGCTGCGAGTAGGAAAGCCAGGGCGATCTTCATCGATGGGAAATGGCCCCCGTTGCGCAGAAATCAACTCGAGTTTCGCTGTGCT
>VGHA01000248.1 GCA_016868375.1 Betaproteobacteria bacterium
GCACGACATGTCGGGCAATGTGTGGGAGTGGGTGAACGACTGGTACGGGAGCAACTACTACTCAACGAGCCCATCGGTAAATCCGCAGGGGCCGTCGTCTGGTACGTACCGTGTGTTGCGCGGCGGCAGCGGGGCTTACAACTCCAACGACTGTCGCGCGTCGCGTCGCCTCTCCGACAACCCCGGTGACTCCTACAGCGCTTTCGGGTTCCGTGTCGCCAGGACTCCGTGAATTCCATCTCCCATCTTTGATTTTCCATTTCCTCTTTTCCGATTTCCCATTTTCTTCTGTTTCTGATTTCTGAAGTCTGACTCCGACCTCTGCGATTCACTCTGCGTGCGCGACGTGGCACCGTGTCACCGGCGCGCAGGTGGCGGCTGATGAGGGCATTCTGGAGCGGCCGGAGGGCCATCAGCTGGGGTGAAGGGTTCTGGGGCCTCCTGCGAAACTTGCGGCGCGAGACTGGTGCTCGGCCGGCTACCGCGCACACCGGCGCGCAGGGGGCGGGGCGCCATGCGCATGAGCCTGATGAAAAGTCCCACTTTCAACAGCGTCGCTGCCGCCCCAGGTCTCGTCTCAAGCCACCCCAATCCCGGGCCTCAAATCCTGGGAGCGTGGCTGTCCGGGCTTGGACGCTCGTCCCGTCGGACAATGACCGTCGCGCTGAAGCGTGCCATCCGGACCGTAGATCCAGCCGCCGCCGAGCGGCTGCTCGATGTTCCTTGGCAGCGCATCTCGCTCGAGGCCACCCTCCGCGTGAGGGTCGGGCTGGAGGCTGCCGGACATCCAGCGTCGCGGAACCTCTCGCTGACGGCGTGGAGGGGAGTCGCGGCAGCCGCGTGGCAACTTGGGCATCTCCAACTGGATGAACTGCAGCGCATTCGCGGGGTGAAAGGGTTCCGCCACCACGGTGACACGGGCCACGGCCGGTTTCTGTCGCCAGCGGAGCGCACACGCCTGTTTTCCAGGGGCAGTAATGACTCGATTGTCGAAAAACGCGACCGCGCGATCTTCGCGCTACTACTCGGCGGAGGTCTGCGGCGGGCTGAGGCGGCCGCCTTGACTCGGAAGGCCTTGGACCTGTTGGATGGCGTGGTGAGGGTTGAAGGGAAGGGTGGACGGGTGCGTCGCGTGCCTCTTTCGTCGCCCGTCAAGGCCGCCATCACAGCTTGGCTCGTGGCACTGGACCCGCATGTTGCTCACATCTTCCCGCCGCTCAGCCGGACCGGACGGATCCTGCGCGACCGGCCCATTTCCGGCGCTGCCGTTGCCGACCTGCTCGCGCGCCGGTCGACCTCGGCTGGCATTGGCCTGGTGCGTTCGCACGATATGCGTCGAACCTGCGCGTCTGACCTGCTCTCAAACGGGGTCGATGTCATGACGACCCAGCAGCTTCTTGGGCACTCGAGCGCCGCGACAACTCTTCGGTACGACCTGAGGCCGGAACGCGCCCGGCGCGTGGCCGTGGAAGCCGTTTTCGTTCCGGTCTGAGCAAGAACTTTCTGGTACTGGTTCGAACACCAGTTCCAGTAGTGCACGGGGCCTCAGAAGCGACGCTCGCAGTCATCTAATTAGGGACATGCCAACGTCGTTCATCTTCAAGAAGTCAGCCACCAAGACCCCACCGGCCCACGCAATCGTGGCACCGGTGCGTGGGCGGATGGTGGCCAAGTGGACCACCCGCCGTGGCGTGCTTTTCTCGAAGCCCGTCCACAAGGCCCCTGATGGCAGCTGGCGATACCGGTGGTCAAGCACAACATGGTGGATGCAACTGGTGCTGCCGGGTGGCGGAATCAAAGTCGAAGACACCGGATGCAGCGACAGGTCGAATGCATCCGCAGCGCTCACCATTCGACGGCAGCAACTGGAGGCTGAACATGTCAATCCGGCCCTCGCAGCTGCCCGACAGAATCAACAGCTGCTTGGGCGTGATCTCGCCACGCTTCTCGACGATTTCGTGAGTTCCGGAATCAAGTCAAGCCCTGACAGCAAGTACCGGTCAACTACCCGCCAGTATGTGCATGGTTGTTTCGCTAGTTGTGGGTGGGCAAAATTCACGGATGTGGACGAAGCCAAGTTCTCCAGGTGGCACGAGGACTTGGAGCGCACGGGCAAGTCCCAGGCGACCCTCCGGCAGGCAGTGGGTGCGGTGAAGCGCTTCACCGCCTGGGTCGCGCGTCGTGCCCGGACAGACGACCCGCTCAAATGGATCGACGGCGTGTCGCGAGTCGCCCCTCAGACTCCACGGCGGCGGATCACGGTCGGCGAGCTTGCCCTGCTCCGAGCTGCGGCCGAGGCATCGCAGCTCGCCTACCGCAGGGCGCGTGGTGCCCACGCCACGGCAATCACCTCCGAACAGATGAACCGAGAAAGAAGTCTGATCTATCGGGTCCTGTTCGAGACGGGTCTACGTACCAGCCAGCTCCGCCGAATCCGTCGAGCAGACTTGACGGTGAGTAATGGAAACGCCACCCTTCACATCAAGAATCCACCGGGCAAGAAGCGACACAAGTGGGGGCAGATCGCAGTCTCAGGGTCGCTCGCTCAGGAGATCCACGCGCACCTGAGTGCCTTCACCGGCGCGCCCGAAGACCCCATGTTCAGGTGGTGGCCAAACATGCTCCGCAGGCTGAGGGACGATCTGGAGCGCGCCGGCATCCAACCAAGAAATGCGAGGGGCATCATCTGCCTCCACAGTTTCAGGCATAGTGCCAACGCGGCGCTCGAAGATTTGCAGGCGGCGTCGACTATTCGACAGCGTCACCTTGGGCACGCATCAGCTGTTCTTGCTCAGACCACCTATGCGCCTAACCGGGAGGTCGAAGAGGTGAGACCCTACGTGGAGCGACTGTCGGAGCTCGTGGACATCGCTAGCGCGAAAAGGGATCAGGGAGCGGTTGATTCGCCTTGATTGCCGCCACACAGTCGCTGTGATGTTTTGCTCCGGCTGGCAATAGTTCCACCCGTCTGGTCGACAGGATTCGGACTAGCTCGATGTCATGGGCCACCTCGCCAGCTCGCTTCCGCATGGAGTCGCTCCCTCCAAGCAGAGGCAGGTTGGGGTAGTGGGAGTGCTGGTGTCGCGTTTTGAACGCGGCGACCATGCTTGCCCAGCTGGTGATGGGGACCACGACACGCCCCGTCGGCTTTACTACTCCCTTGCTTAGTTTCCTATTCGAAGGGGAACTTGCTTGATAGTGATCGATCAGCACGGCCAAATAGCAACTAATAGTGCCTCCGAGGCGCTCATTTAGTCGGTACCCAAGTCCTTGGCGCGCAGCCAACGCCGGGATGGCTTCGTTCAGTAGCTTCAGCGCATCGCAGAGCCCTACCTCGAAATAGGGCGCGTTGGGCGAAAGTTTGCCGACCTGGTTGAACCTGCTCGAACATGCCGGGGCGACGATGCCATGCCTCTCAAGCTTCCGCGCCAAAGCCGGCACATACTTGATCATGTCCCCGATGAGTTGGCCAGCCAGCCGGGGTGGATTGCGACTCGGCTTAGGGGTGCCTTGCTGTTGGATGTGCGTTGAGAGAAGCGCTGCAACGGAACCTTCTTCTCCCTTGTCCACCAATAAGACTCGGAAAAAGATTTCTTGACCGAATGGGATAGTTGCCTTTAGCGCATCTAGCTCTGACTTGACCGCTAGAGCTAGGGTCGCCATCGCCTGAAGTTCGGTTGCTTTGACACGGGGTCGATCCTTGGGGTGCTTTGGCTTGCGAGGCATCTTGGTAAGGCAGGCTAGGTCACTTCAAACTGGGGGCAAACTGATGGTCTGTCATCCCGAGCTGGTTGTTGGGGGCGACCGGATGCCCAAGCCATGGGCAGTAAGAATGCCCACAAATCACTGCTCTTGTTGGACGCAGCAGTGTCGGTTGGCCCCGCCTCGTCCATGAGTCTCGGCCAACACCCCGAAGACCCCCAGTCAAACGCGCTAGCCAAGCTGCGCTACAGCCCGTGATGAGCAGCTCAGTGTAGCGGCGCGGCGGTCCAAGGAGTGGAGGATTGATGCGCATTGGCAGGTGCTTTCATCGGCTTGGGAATGGGGTGATTGCCGATATAGTTGATGAATGCGGACCTCGTTCTTGCCGTTCTGCCGCCCCTCAATCAGCGAGGAGGACATTGCCGCGGTTGGCGATGTGCTGCGCAGCGGCTGGATCACGACGGGTCCGAAGGTGGCTGAGCTCGAGTCGCTTATCGCGCGGCGGACGGGAGCGGCTGAGGCGATTGCTGCCACCTCGGGAACGGCGTTGATGCAGTTGGCGATCGAGGCGATGGGGATCGGTCCTGGCGATGAGGTGGTCGGGCCGTCGCTGACTTGGGTGTCAACGCCGAATGTGGTGGAACTGCGTGGCGCGACCAATGTGTTCGTGGATGTCGATCCGGACACGCTGCTGGTTGGGGCCGATGCGATCGATGCCGCGATCACCCC
>VGHA01000249.1 GCA_016868375.1 Betaproteobacteria bacterium
TCACCATCTCCGCCGTCCTGTAAACTCAATGCCCCAGTATCCCGAACAGCTGAGGTATCAACGTCCGTCTGCGGGAACGTGACCGGGTGACCGGCCGGCGCGCAGATCCACTTATTGTGCGCCCCTGCGCCGAACTGAACCTCAAACCCGCGCCGCAGGTTCGAAAGCCTCATTCTGGCGGGTCAGAACGGATTGTTTAACTAACTCGCTCAGTTTTCGACCCCCCTATTTTTGGTGGGGTCGGGGCAAGGCGCGCATCGCGGTGTGGGTGACCGAAGGCATTCATCCGCGCACGCTTGCGGTGAGCAACACGTTGGGCAATGCATTCCACGGCCGCGCGGCAACGGCGCGCGGCACGCGGCGTCGCGACGGCGCGGGGTGGAACAACACGATCGAGACCGAGGACCAGGACTTGGTGGACGATGTGTGGTGGGACGAGCGCAGAGGCGGCACGGGCGCGGGCTACAACGTGAACGCGATCTTGCCGATTCAGACGGCGCCGCTGGTGGGGATGCAGGGGTGGTATGACACCGTCTGCACGGTGCGGAAGGTTTAGCGGTTGCTTGCTTGTTGCCTTGGGCTTGTGCCAAGGCTCGGGGGTATGGCGTGTCTGGCTTCGTACACGACACGCCGAGCCCGCCGAAGCGCCGACACCGTCACATCTGTTTGAACCGCGCCTGATAAGCCCGCGAGACGGACACGGGTCGTTCCAGCCCGTCCACCTGCAGCGTCATCCGACCGTCGCCATCGCGGCGAATGTGCTTCACGCGGTCCACCTGCACGACCGTGCCGCGATGAACCTGCCAGAAGCGCTCGCCATCCAATTGCGGCAACAGCTCGGCCAATGAGGTTCGGATCACGTGCTCGCCGCGCGCGGTCAGCACCAGGGTCACCTTGTCGTCGCTTTGGAATGAAAGCACATCGTCGATGGGAATTTGGTAGGTCGTGTCGCCGCGACTCGCACGGATCCACCGCAGACGTGACGGTGGCGCTGCGTCGCCCGCCGGTGCGTTCTCATGTAACAACGCCAGCAGCGACATCAGCCGCGGATCGCGCGCGGGTTCGGCCAGCGATGCCTTGAGCCGAGCGACGGTCTGCGACAACCGCTCCACGCTCGTGGGCTTGAGAAGGTAGTCCACTGCGGCACGTTCGAAGGCTTGCACCGCAAACTCGTCGTAGGCCGTCACGAAGACCAAGCGCGTTGGGCCCTCGACGCCCTGGGCAACCTCCAGCCCCGTCATCGCCGGCATGCGGATGTCCAGAAAGGCGACGTCCGGTTGATGGCTGTCGATGAGCGTGGCCGCTTCGGCGCCATTGGCCGCTTCGGCCACGATCGTCAGCTCGGGCCACGCGATGGCGAGCTTGTCGCGCAGGTCTTCGCGCAGCAGGGCTTCGTCGTCGGCGATCAAGGCGGTGGGCATGAATCCGGTGTGGAGCGAGATGGTTGAGTCAGCGCAGCGGCAGCTCGATCGTGATGTGCGTGCCGGGTGCGGCGTCGGCAACCGTCAGCTCGGCGCGGCCATCGTAGAGCAACGCCAGGCGTTCGCGCACATGCGACAAGCCCAGGCCCGTGCCCGCAGAGTCGGGGTTTGCGCCAAAGCCCAGACCCGTGTCGGCGATCGTGATTCGACAGCGCGCGCCCCCTTCGATCATCGTGGCGTGCACGCTCAGGCTGCCGCCTTCGACCTTGGGTTCAAGCCCGTGGCGAATTGCGTTCTCGACCAGGGGCTGCAGCAGCATCGGCGCAAAGGGGTGATTCGCGAGTGCGGGGTCCAGGTCGAGCGAGACCTGAAGGCGCTCGCCCATGCGCATCTTCAACAGCGCCAGGTAGTCGCGCAGGCGTTCGAACTCCTGCGCCAGCGTGCCTTGCTCGGCGCGGCTCGCCGTGAGCGACTGACGTAGGTAGCCGATGAGATGCTCGAGCATCGTGGATGCGCGTTCCGGCGAGCGCTTGATCTGGGTCTGCACGGTGGCCAGCGTGTTGAAGAGGAAGTGCGGTTCGATCTGCGCCTGCAGCAGGCGAAGCTGAGCCTGCACGGCCTGCTTCTCACCCGAGACGATGCGCAGGTTTTCGCGCGCGACCAGTTCGGCCACCTTGCGACGTTCCCAATCGGCGCCAAAGACGGAACGGCCCGCGAAGACCGTGGCGGCATAGCCCAACAGCGCCGCCCCCCAGCCCAGCGTGGGCCATTGGGCCCAGAGGATCTTCGAGCTCATGCCCAAGTTGATGGCCCACAGCGCGGGGATGACGATCGCGTAGGCGATCAGGCCCAGGTACAGGCCGCGTCGCTCCTGCATTTCTCGATGCGCGATGCGGCGCGCCTCGCCGAGCGTCAAGGCGCTCGCGTCGATCACAGGTGAGGGTGCAGGCGAGGGCGCGGGGCGGCCAGCGGAATCACCTGCGATGCCGCGGGACGAGAGGTTCACCGGCCGTTCCCATCATTGAGCAGCTGCTTCACACGACGCTCCTGCCATTGTTCGCTGTAGGGCCCTCGGCGGCCGAGGAACACGGACGCGCCGTGGAAGAACAGGCCGATACCCCAGCCGAACAGCGGCCAGAAGGCCCACCAGTACCCGAAGTCGTAGCCGCGGCCCGAGTACGACATCTGGATCAGGTTCACGAGCGTCAGGCCCAGGTTGACGGCCAGATAGACCATCACATGGCGGTAGAACCCGGCCTGCGCGTGGACCTGGCGCCGGATCTGGATTTCGCGTTCGCTGGCACCGGGGGGGATGTAGACCTCGTCACTCATGGCATGAAATCCTGCTGCTGGTTGGGTGTTGTGAGGGTTGCAGTGTGGGCGGGGCTTCCTGCGGTGCCTAAGGGAATGCGATGAGCCAGCGTTGAAACGGCGCGAGCGGTTGCCTGGCGTCGCGAGCTGGGGGCGTTGACGGTCTGACTCGTCCATTCTCCGCCACATGGGTGGCGCGCCTCGTGACGATGGGGACGGCTGCTGTCTTGTCGTTCTGGTGTGCGGCGCTTGTTTTGGCTTGGCCAAGGCTCGGGGGCATGACCTGGGGGGCTTCGATGGGGTGGTCGCTTCGCCGGTGGCGAAGCGACTGCCCACTTCATCGCGCACACCGAGGCCAGCACTGGCGCCGAGCTGCCTCGTTTCATCAAGGACGAGTTCGACGCCTTCCTCGAGTGCGGCATCCTGGCCCATGGCTTCCTGAGGCTGCGCTGCAGGCGGCGACATCCTCATGGCCGACATTCCACGCATAGATATCCTGCGGATCGAACGCCAGCGACAGTGTCGACGCGCTGCAATCCCAGATCGCCGACATCGACGCCTACCTCATGCGCGCCATGCAGCCCTACGCGTGGGCGCACGCGCTGCTGCAGACCATCCCAGGCATCGACGAAGTGGCCGCCGCGCTGATCCTCATCGAGATCGGCGACGACATGGCCCGCTTCGGCAGCCCCGAGCGCCTGGCCTGCTGGGCCGCCCTGAGCCCGGGGAACCACGAGAGCGCTGGCAAGCGCAAGTCGGGCCGCACACGCCACGGCAACAACACCATCCGCTTCATCCTGTGCGAATGCGCCAACGCCGCGCGCATGACCAAGAGCACCCTGGCGGCCAAGTACCGCAGCCTGATGGTGCGCAAGTCGCACAAGAAAACCATCGTCGCCGTGGCGCACAAGATGATCCGGCTGATCTACACACTGCTTTCGCGCCGACAACCGTATCTCGACCAGGCCATCGACTACGCCGCCATGAGCGCCAGGAAGAACGCACCTCGCTGGATCAAGCAACTCAAGGCCATCGGCAAGTGGCCCGCGCCCAGCGCACAGGCGGCAAGCGCCGCGCACTGATCGTCCGCTGAAACCACGGGGTCGGGCCCAGCGGGTTCGCATTGGATGCTGCTTGGCGGCAGGGTGGGTCACGTCGCTACCTTGGGGGGCTTTCACGGTAACGTTAAACGGACGATACCGCCGACAACCTGACGCGCCCTAAGTAAACCGGCGTGCGCCTGGCGCTATCCGTCCATCTTCCGTACATTTTCCGAGGCGAAGAGAACGCCCGTTGCTTCCGAAAGACGGTACAGACTGCCCGACGTAGGCCGCCTAAACGCGCCTGAGAACATGTCATGCTCCGCCCCCCTGCTTTGGACTCACCGCGATCTCTCGAAGATTAACAGCATTGCCGCTGCCATTTCGAGAATGAGCGCCGCGCCCAAGTCACCGAGCCACCCCCTCACCTTTTCGGCCGTCCGGTACGCCCCCAGCCCCAGCATCCCGAACAGCAGCGGCATCATCGTCCCCAGCAAGGGGTAGGTGATGCGCGTGCCGGCCACAATGAAATGAGGCCCGGGCGATGAACGCTGTTGCACGTCCGGGTGAGCGGAGGGGTTAGGTGCTG
>VGHA01000250.1 GCA_016868375.1 Betaproteobacteria bacterium
TATCGCGTCCCTTGGCAGACACGATTCCAGCAGTTACCGTGTTGTCGAGGCCAAAGGGCGAACCGATCGCCATGACCCATTCGCCCACGCGGAGCCGGGAGGGGTTTCCGATGGGAAGATGCGGCAGCTCGGTAGCCTCTACCTTAACCAACGCTACATCGGTACGGCGGTCTGACCCAACCAGGCGGCCCTTGATTTCGCGCTTATCCGTCAAGGTCACGTAGATTTCGTCGGCGCCTTCCACCACGTGATGATTGGTAAGCAGGAACCCATCAGCGCTGATGATAAAGCCCGACCCTACGCCACGTGGTACTTCGTCGCCAGGACCTCGTCCACGCGGCTGCGGCCGCTGGTTGGGCGGGAAAAAACGCCGGAAGAATTCGTAGAAGGGATCACCCTCCTCCATGCCCTCGGGGACTTGCGGGCGCTGCGACGGGGCCGCACCAGCGCCCTCCTTGACCCGTTCCGTGGTGCGGATATTGACAACGGCCGGTCCCGCCTTCTCAGCGAGGTCGGCAAAATCGGGAAGCTGACGCGCCTGCGCAACGGCCTCGCCCGTGAGCAGGCCTCCGAACGAGATGCCGGCCGCGACAGCCAAAGCAAGCGACGCACTGACAATATATTTTTTCATGAGGAGGTCCCGGAGATGGGCGGTGAAGCCGCAATTGTCGCGATATGGGGGAAACCGGACCAAAATCAAGTGGATGCCGGAAGGGGTTTTAGCGCCCGATCAGCGCACCTGGCCACGCTCCAGCCACACCAGCCACCGTTGCAAGGCTGCCCACGCCTCTGGCGTCGTGTCAGACGAATACACGGCCAGATCGATTCGTTCTGATGGGCTCGCGGACTGCGACTGCGAGGGTTCGGGCAGCAACCGCAACCAGGCGGAACGCTCGCTTCGCTGCCATTTGCTGATGACCACACCACGAACACCGGACCGATCCAGGTTTGCTGTGAACGGCGAATGTTTGCTGGCCGCATGCGAAGCACACCAGAACGGCCTGCCAAGGTCATCGACCTGAAGGACGCCAGCGATGCTGGCTGCAGGTCGACGCAGGCCAATGAAAAGCAGCGCCAGGCAAAACAATCCCAGCGCGGCAGCCAGCGCGGGACGGTCGCGCATCAGCCATAGCGCCCATCCGGAGGCCAGCACTGCCGCCGCCGCCACCGTCATGCGGGTGCGAAGCACACGGCGGCGGGTATCCACCGCCAGTTCAAATGCAAGGCTCAGAGGGGTGTTCCGAGCGGCATGACGCGCGCGCTGTGCTCAGACCCGACGGATGACCAGCGTACCGTTGGTACCGCCGAAACCGAAGGAGTTCTTCAGAGCTACATCGATCCGCATGGCGCGGGCAACGTTGGCGCAATAGTCGAGATCGCACTCTGGGTCGGGGTTTCGAAGATTGATGGTGGGCGGCGACACCTGGTGGTGCACGGCAAGCACCGTGAACACGGTTTCAAGCCCCCCCGCCCCGCCCAGCGCATGCCCGGTCATCGATTTTGTGGAGTTGACCACCAGTGCGCGCGCCGCCGTGTCGCCCAGCGCGGCCTTGATCGCATTGGTTTCGTTTTTGTCGCCAAGCGGGGTCGAGGTGCCATGCGCATTGATGTACTGGACCGCGTCGCCCGACACCTTTGCGTTGCGCAGTGCGGCTTGCATGCAGCGCCTTGGGCCATCCATGTCGGGCGCGGTGATGTGATGCGCGTCAGCGCTCATTCCGAACCCGGCGATTTCAGCGTAGATGCGTGCGCCGCGGCGCCGAGCATGCTCGTACTCCTCGAGGACCATCACGCCTGCGCCCTCGCCGAGCACAAACCCGTCACGGTCGCGATCCCAGGGGCGGCTGGCGGCCTCAGGATCGTCGTTGCGGGTGGACAGCGCCCGCGCGGCACAAAATCCGCCCAGACCCAGCGGAGAGATGGTTGACTCTGCACCGCCCGCCACGATGACGTCGGCATCATCGTGCGCAATCATGCGCGCGGCATCACCAATACAGTGCAAACCCGTTGTGCAGGCACTGACCACGGCGTAGTTCGGCCCACGCAGCCCGAACATGATCGACAGCTGCCCGGAGATCATGTTGATGATGGAGCCAGGCACGAAAAACGGCGAAACCCTGCGAACCCCGCGGCTGGTGAGTTCGCTGTGAGTCTCTTCGATCAATGGCAAGCCGCCGATACCCGAGCCGATCACAACGCCGACGCGATCGGCGTTGGCGTCGGTGACCTCGAGGCCGCTATCCCGAAGCGCCTGTGTGCCAGCCGCGATGCCGTAATGAATGAAGGTGTCGAAGTGACGCGCTTCTTTCGGCGACATGTAGGCCGAGACATCAAAGCCCTTAACCTCGCCGGCAATGCGGGTTGGGAAGCTCGACGCGTCAAATCGCGTGACCAGACCGATGCCCGATCGCCCAGCGACGACATTTTCCCAGGCAGTGGCAATGTCGTTGCCAACCGGGCTGATGATTCCAAGTCCTGTGACGACGACACGACGAGTCACGGGCTACCTCCGATCAATCGGTTTCGCGGCCCCGGCGGCGTGCCGACGCGGGCCGTATCGGGCTGCCACTCCAGACCTGATCAGGCCTTGCTGGAGGCTTTCTTGACGTAGTCGATGGCCTGCTGAACCGTGGTGATCTTCTCGGCTTCCTCGTCGGGAATCTCGGTCTCAAATTCTTCCTCGAGAGCCATCACCAGTTCAACGGTGTCAAGAGAATCGGCACCAAGATCATCCACAAAGGATGATTCGTTTTTGATGTCGGCCTCGTTGACGCCAAGCTGCTCGGCAACGATTTTGCGGACGCGCGGTTCGATATTTTCCATTTGTAAACTCCTCGAAAAAGAGGCCGGCCCCGGACAGGCTGTAGGCGCGGCGCGATTGTATAGCAGTTGCCCCGCCCCTACTCCATGTACATGCCGCCGTTCACGTGCAGCGTGACGCCGGTGATGTATCCCGCCTCACGTGAGGCTAAAAACCGTACTGCACTGGCAATGTCGCGTGGATCACCGAAGCGGCCCAGCGGGATTTGCTGCTGCAGTGCCGAGACTTGATCTTCAGACAAGGCACGTGTCATGTCGGTATCGATAAACCCAGGCGCCACGCAGTTGACTGTAATGGAACGGCTTCCCAGCTCACGGGCCAACGCCCGGCTCATGCCAGCGACGCCCGCCTTCGCGGCAGCGTAATTGGCCTGACCTGCATTGCCACTTGAGCCAACAACCGATGTGATGTTGATGATGCGCCCAAAACGCGCTTTCATCATCGGGCGCATGACCAGCCGGCTCATACGGAAGACCGAGGCGAGATTTGTATCGATGACAGCCTGCCAGTCGTCATCTTTCATTCGCATGGCGAGGTTGTCGCGGGTGATGCCGGCGTTGTTGACCAGAATGGCAACCGGACCGTGGGCAGCCTGAATCCGATCGAGCAAGGCTTCCGCGGCTGCCGCATCATTCACGTCAAGGACCGCGCCTTCACCGGTTGTGCCAGCCTGCGCAAACGCCTCAGAAATTGACGCCGCGCCTGCCTCCGACGTGGCGGTTCCCACGACCCATGCTCCAGCGTGCGCGAGTTCAAGCGCAATGGCTCGCCCAATACCGCGCGATGCTCCGGTGACCAGTGCCAGGCCCTCAAGCGTCATGAAAGCTCCTTCAGCGCAGCTTCGAGCGAAGTGGGATCAAACACCGCGCTGACCTTCAGGCTTTTGTCGATCCGCGAGACCAGTCCGGACAAGACTTTTCCCGGTCCGAATTCAATGACGTGCGTGACGCCGCGGGCCTTGAGCGCAAGCACCACATCAACCCAGCGGACCGGGCCCCAGGCCTGCCTCACCAGCGCATCGCGGATCTTGGCAGGATCAGACTCTGCCGCAGCGTCGATATTGTTGATGAGCGCAAACCGCGGCGATCGGATGCTGACCGACTGAAGCGCTACCGCGAGACGGTCTCCGGCTGGCTTGAGCAAGGACGAGTGAAACGGCGCGGACACCGCCAGGGGCAACGCGCGCTTCGCACCCAAGGCCTTCGCACGCTCGCAGGCGCGGTCGACCGCGGCCTTGTGGCCGGCGATGACGACCTGCGCAGGCGCGTTGTAATTGGCTGCTTCAACAACCTCACCATCATCGCAGGCCTCTGTGCATGCCTGGCGCACCTGCTCATCGGACAGGCCAAGGATTGCGGCCATGCTGCCCGTGCCGACTGGAACCGCCTCCTGCATCGCCTGGGCGCGTAACCGAACCAACCTGATTGCGTCAGCGGCATCAAAGCTGTCGGCGGCCGTGAGCGCGGTGTATTCGCCAAGGCTGTGTCCCGCGACCGCCTCGGGTTCAGGGCCGCCCGCCTCACT
>VGHA01000251.1 GCA_016868375.1 Betaproteobacteria bacterium
CGCGAGCAGCGCCACCTGATCGCGACCCAGCGCAATACGGGCGAGAACCAGGCCCGCAAGCACCGCCCAGATCAGGCTGCGACGAGCGATGGTTCGCTCCAGACACAGCATGGCTACCGGCAACCACACCAGACTGAGCACCTGTCCGACATGCTGAATACGCCATGCCATGGAGGCGCCCCAGCAGAAGCAGAGCGCCGCGATCAGCGTGGCGCCCCAGTGCCAGCGCTGGTCTCGAATCCACAGCATCAGGCAGACACCGCCGAACACGATCATGACCATCTGAAGTGTGTCGACGACCCACGGCTTGGGCGTTCCATCGAGGAGCGCGAGCAGCAGATACGTGGGGGAGAACAGCATCGACTGCGGGTCGGCGACCTGGGGGTGGCCGCCGAAGACGTAGGGTGACCAGAGCGGTGAGTCGCCCCGCGCGAAGCTCTGGGCGAGAAACTGAATCTGCGGCAGAAAATGCGCCTTGGCGTCCCATGGGATCGCCATTTCACCGGATAGCCATGGCCAGATCAGGATGGGCACTGCCAACGCCAGCATCGCCAGCGCAGGTCCCAGCCGGGACGATGGTCCGGCGAGACTGCCCGAATGCAGACCCGAAAATGACGCGGAACCGTGGCGTTGCAGGCCCACGCGTGCTCCTCCGATAGCGGCGCGTCTGGCTGCCAGCGCGCGTTTCTAAGGAGTGTAGGACGCCCTGTCGTGGCTGGCGCGCTAGCTCAGGGAAAACACTAGGTGTGCGCGGCTCAGCCGCCGCGCTTCATCAGATCGAAGAATTCCTGATTGCTCTTTGTCTGACGCATCTTGTCGAGCAGGAATTCCATGGCCTCAAGGTCATCCATGTCGTGCAGCAGCTTTCGCAGAATCCAGATCTTCTGCAGCACTTCGGGCTTGATCAGCAGTTCTTCACGGCGTGTTCCCGACCGGTTGATCTCGATGGCAGGATAGACGCGCTTTTCGGACATGCGGCGGTTCAGATGCAGTTCAAGGTTGCCGGTTCCCTTGAATTCTTCGTAGATCACCTCGTCCATGCGGCTGCCGGTATCGATCAGCGCGGTGGCGATGATGGTGAGCGATCCGCCTTCTTCAATGTTGCGGGCAGCGCCGAAAAAGCGTTTGGGACGTTGCAGCGCGTTGGCATCCACACCGCCTGTGAGCACCTTGCCCGACGCAGGAACCACCGTGTTGTACGCCCGGGCCAGTCGGGTGATGGAGTCAAGCAGGATGACGACATCGCGTTTGTGTTCGACCAGGCGCTTCGCCTTCTCGATGACCATCTCGGCCACCTGCACGTGGCGCGTCGCGGGTTCATCAAAGGTTGACGCAACCACCTCGCCGCGCACCGAACGGCTCATTTCGGTGACCTCTTCGGGGCGCTCGTCGATAAGCAGCACGATGAGCGTCACATCGGGGTGATTGGTGGTGATTGCGTGGGCAATATGCTGCATCAGCACGGTTTTGCCCGCTTTCGGGGGCGCCACGATCAGGCCGCGCTGACCTTTTCCGATCGGGGCAATCATGTCGATGATCCGGCCGGTGATGTTTTCTTCGGCGCGGATTTCACGCTCGAGCACCATCGGCTTGCTGGGATGCAGCGGCGTCAGGTTCTCAAACAGGATCTTGTGCTTGGAGGCTTCAGGCGGCTGGTCGTTGATTTTGTCGACCTTGACCAGCGCGAAGTAACGCTCACCATCTTTCGGGGTACGAACTTCGCCCTCGATGGAGTCGCCGGTGTGCAGGTTGAATCGCCTGATCTGCGACGGCGAAATATAGATGTCGTCGGTGCTGGCGAGGTAAGAGGTTTCCGGCGTCCGCAGAAAACCAAAGCCGTCTGGCAGAACTTCGAGCACCCCGTCGCCAAAGATCGTTTCGCCGGTCTTAGCCTTGCGCTTCAGGATTGCGAACATCAGTTCCTGCTTGCGCATGCGCTGCGGATTTTCGATGTCCAGGCCAGTGGCCATCTCGATCAGCTGCGAGACGTGGAGCGCTTTAAGTTCTGAGAGGTGCATAGGCGGGAGACTCGGAGTCGGGTGACGGGGCCGGCCTGTGCCGGCCGAGACTTGAGAACGCTGGGAGCGCGCGGGCGCGGATTCGTGCGAACAACTGGCGATGCGTTGAGTGATCGCGCTCGCATGCGCCCGGGATCGCCGCAGGCTGAACTGAACGCAAAAGACTTGTGGGTTTGTCACGTCACCCGGACGCGTTGGCGACCGGGTGAGGCCCTGATTCAGGCTGGGCGTGGGATACCGACGGGCAGGGATTGACCCGCCACACCCCCAGAAATGTACAACGAATCAGAGATGGCTGTCCAGAAACAGCGTCAATTGGGATTTGGAAAGCGCACCGACCGACGTTCCGATGACCGCTCCGTTGCGAAACAGCATCAGCGTCGGAATGCCGCGTACGCCGAACCGTTGGGCAATTGCCTGGTTGTCGTCGACATTGAGCTTGGCCACCTGGACGCGACCTGCGTAGTCGCGGCTGACCTCTTCGAGCACGGGTGCGATCATCCGGCACGGGCCGCACCATTCGGCCCAGTAGTCGACCAGAACCGGCGTGTCCGATTTGAGCACGTCCTGATCGAAGCTCGAATCGGAGACCTGCTTGATACCGCTCATCATCACTCCTGAAGGCTGCGTCGGAAAAGGGGATGCGCTTGAGCGCGCGGGCGACGCGGAACCCCTAAACATAGCACAGCGCAATGAGGGTGTTGCTGCTGATAGTAGAATGATTGTGGGCGGGCCCCCCCGCATTGCGGCGTGGTCAACCTGGTCAGGTCCGGAAGGAAGCAGCCACAGCCATTTCCCGCGAGTGCCGGGGTCCCGGCTCGCCCACTTCACGACAGCCGGCCCCGAGGCCTTGTCAGAGATTCTTCAATGGTTGCCCCGCAGCCCCTGCAGCCCGAGTTGACGCGTCCATGACCCATCAGGTGCTTGCCCGGAAGTGGCGGCCACGAGACTTTGAAACGCTGGTCGGACAGCAGCACGTGGTGCGTGCGCTTACGCATGCACTGGCCAGCGGTCGCCTGCACCATGCCTATCTGCTTACCGGCACCCGGGGGGTTGGCAAGACCACGATCGCGCGCATCCTGGCGCGCGCGGTCAATTGCGAAACCGGCATCACGGCGCGGCCCTGTGGAAAATGTGCCGCATGCACCGGCATTGAAGCGGGGCGCTACGTCGACACCATCGAAATGGATGCCGCCTCCAACCGCGGCGTCGATGAGATGACCCAACTGCTCGAGAACGCGGTGTACGCCCCCAGCGCCGGGCGCTACAAGGTTTACGTGATCGACGAAGTTCACATGCTCTCGACACACGCCTTCAACGCCATGCTGAAGACGCTCGAAGAGCCGCCCCCGCACGTGCTGTTTGTGCTGGCGACCACCGATCCGCAGAAGGTGCCCGTGACGGTGCTGTCACGCTGCCTGCAGTTCAACCTCAAAAATATGACGCCCGCTGCGATCGCATCGCATCTGGCCACCGTCCTGCAGTCTGAAGGCATTGCGTTTGAAGCTCCCGCGCTCGCCTTGGTCGGACGTTCCGCAAGCGGCAGCATGCGCGATGCGCTGTCCCTGCTTGATCAGGCAATCGCCTACGGCGGAGGAAGCGTGCTCGAGGCGGCGGTCAGCGAGATGCTCGGTTCGGTTGATCAGGGATGGATTGACGCGGTTCTCGATGCGCTGGCCGCGGGCGACGGCGCCGCACTGATTGGTGCGGCCGATGCGATCGGTGAAGCTGGCTCAGCATTTGAACGGGTACTCGACGAACTGGCGCTGCGGCTTCATCGTGTTGCGCTCACCCAGGCCGGTGTCACCGTCGATGATGCGCATCGGGAAGCCTGCGAGCGACACGCCCAGCAGTTTGCGCCCGAAGATGTCCAGGTTTATTACCAGATCGTGATTCACGGCGCGCGTGACCTTGCGCTGGCTCCCGATCCCCATGCGGGATTCTCGATGACGCTGCTTCGGATGCTGGCTTTCCGGCCGGTCGCCGTCGCCGGGTCTCCCAATGGATCAGCGCCTGCGCCAGCCGGTGCCGGGGGTGGGGGTGGTGGTGGGCCAACCGCTTCCGCGGCGCCGTCTGCATCGGCTACGGGGGCGCAGGCGCTACAGGCGCTTCGAGCGGCCACTGCGCCGCGGTCGGTGCGAGCCTCTTCGCCGGTGCCGGCTGTGTCAGCGTCGAAGCCGCCTGCGCGGTCTTCGGTGACTGAGCAGGCGTCGATTATCGACGTTGCCCCCGCCGATGCCGAACCGGCATCAAGCACCGAACCGTCCCCGGCCGCCGCCGAGGTTCCACCCGGTCCCGGAGTTGCGCCAGCGGCTGCAGCGGGTCT
>VGHA01000252.1 GCA_016868375.1 Betaproteobacteria bacterium
GTGGTTGAGCCCGCGGCCACACAACGTCATCGAGGGTTGGTCGAGGCGCAACCGGTCGTACGGCTCGACGCGGTCGCGCCTGAAACGGTGGCCCGACTTGCCACGGGCAGCGAAGAATTTGACCGGGTACTGGGTGGCGGATTGGTCGCGGGATCAGTCGTGTTGATTGGTGGTGACCCCGGTATCGGTAAGTCCACGCTGCTGCTGCAAACCCTGGCCCATCTGTGCGTGAAGGCAAGCGCGCTCTACGTGAGCGGGGAAGAGTCGGTGGGCCAGATAGCGCTTCGCGCCCGCCGCCTGGGCCTGGGTGAGCTTGCGTTGCCTGTGCTTGCCGAAATTGAACTTGAACGTATTTGTGCCGAGATCGAACGGAGCCGTCCCGCGGTCGTGGTCATCGACTCGATCCAAACGATGGTGTCCACGCAACTGCAGTCCGCACCCGGTTCGGTAGCCCAGGTTCGGGAGTGCGCTGCGCAACTCACGCGAATCGCCAAACAGATGGGGCTGGCGGTGGTGATGATCGGCCATGTCACCAAGGAGGGCACGCTTGCGGGGCCTCGCGTGCTCGAGCATATCGTCGACACGGTGCTCTACTTTGAAGGCGAACAACGCTCTACTTACCGGATGGTCCGGGCCTTCAAGAACCGGTTTGGCGCCGTCAATGAACTGGGCGTTTTCGCGATGACCGATCGCGGCCTGCGAGCAGTGGCCAATCCGTCAGCAATCTTTCTTTCGCAGCGTGGCCGCCGGGTTCCGGGGTCCTGTGTGCTGGTGTCGCTGGAGGGCAGCCGCCCACTGCTGGTCGAGGTGCAGGCCCTGGTGGATACCGCGCACGTCCCCAATCCAAGGCGCCTGTCAGTGGGGCTCGAGGGCAATCGGCTGGCCATGCTGCTCGCGGTGCTCCATCGCCATGCGGGAATCGCGTGCTACGACCAGGATGTATTCGTCAATGTGGTCGGCGGGGTGCGCATCTCAGAACCCGCCGCTGATCTTGCCGTGCTGCTCGCAATCGTCTCGTCGCTTCGCGATCGCGCCCTGCCGGAAGAGCTCGCCGTGTTCGGCGAAATTGGTCTGGCCGGTGAGATTCGTCCGGCGCCTCGGGGGCAGGAGCGGCTGCGCGAGGCCGGGAAGCTTGGTTTTCCGAAGTTGCTCATTCCGCAGGCGAATGCGCCGAAGCGCCCGCTTGAGGGCCTGCGGCCAGTTGCCGTGGAATCGATCGCTCAGGCGCTGAGCGCGGCCTGGGAATAAGCGTCTGACGCGCTCGCAGGCAACCAGTCTGCGGCCAGGCGTCCGGCGCGTGAGCCGCTTCGGACCGCTGCCTCAAGGCTTGCGGGATAGTCGCGTTCGGTGTAATCGCCAGCAAGCCACAGGCCGGGCAGATTGCCCTCGGCCGGCTGAACGATGGTGGGCCGGTCGGGCACGCAGGCAAAGGTTGCGCGCCGCTCGATCACGGTGAACCGGTGTGTGGGTTGAGGAAGTCTCAGTCCCTGAATGGCTTTGGCTTCGATTGCCGCGGTCAGCGTCTCGAGCGACCAATTGGCGTGCGCGTCGATCGCGCTGGCCACCACGGCAGCGATGCGATGCGACTGCTGAATACCGCGGTCAAAGACCCAATCGCCAGGGGCAGCGGTCTGGCCTGGCTGACGATCTTCGCGCAGCATGGTCCAGGCGGGTATTGATATGCCCTGTGACGTGGGCCAGGCCAGATAGGTGGTGGCGATCGGCATGGGCTCAAATGCCTGTAGTGCGCTCAGCAGGGTCTGGCGCGATGCGTCCGACGCGGGTTCAGTGAGCGGGGCAAGCAGCCTCGCACTGTTGGCCGGTGGCAGGGCAAGGATGACCCTGCGCGCCTCGATACGCCCGTGTCCGATGTCGATGCGCCAGCCATCGGTCCCTGGATGCAGCGCGCGAACAGGCGTGCGGAGGAGGATCTGCGACCCGCGTTCGGTCAGCCAGCGGCTGGCGGGCGCAGGCAGACAGTCACCCAGGGTGTCCCTTGGTAAAACGAAGTCGCTCGATTCACGATCAGCGCCCAGAGTGTCGCGAAGCACAGCCGCGAAAGTCCGCGCGCAAGCGTCATCGATAGGGGTATTCAAGGCCGATATGCAGAGTGGCTGCCACAGCCTGTCAACGAGCCAGCGAGGCTGACCCGTACGCGCGAGCAGCGCCGATACGGTTTCGCCATGAGCAACCTGCCAGCCCGTCAGGCGCAACGTCAACATCAGCCGCGCGCATGCAAGTTTGCCCCTGATACCGAAACCCCTGGCGGTGAGAAAGCCCGCAGCGAGGTGCCAGGGGGCAGGCAGCGACGCTGTGCGCATGGACAGGCCACCGGTGTCAGTCAGCTCGAGTGGTGACCTTCGCAAGAGCGTTGAAGACATCGGGGACACCCTGGCAATCAGGGCCAGGGTCTCGCGATAGGCACCCATCATCAGGTGTTGCCCATTGTCGAGCCGAACGGGCCCAAATCCCATGTCGGTTTCCAAAGTACGCGCTCGTCCCCCCAGCTGGGGTGCGGCATCGATCAGGGTGACCCGCATGCCGCGACCTGTTGCCTCGACAGCCGCAGCAAGACCTGACCATCCGCCGCCAATGACGCACAGGTCGGTTTGTGTCGCGCCCGCCGGGTTCTGCATTGGCGAAGTCAGAGTCCGCGCACTGTGCCGGTCTGCCAGGTCCGCCAGGCAAGCCAGAGCTTTCGCAGCGGCGGCAAAGTGGTTCGGTGGGTGAGCACGCGCAAGCCGTCTTGCTCGATTTCGGAAAGCAGCGTGGCGTAAATGGACGCCATCACCAGACCCGGTCGCTGGCGCTTCCGATCTGCGTCGGGCAGCAGCGCGAGCGCCTCGCGATAGGTGGCGATGGCACGCTGATGTTGGAATCGCATCAGCTCGACGAATCGCTCTGACGGGCGGGCCGCGAGCAGGTCGGTCACGGGCACCCCGAACTGTTGAAGTTCGGCAAGCGGCAAATAAATGCGCCCCATTTTCGCGTCTTCTCTGACGTCGCGAATGATGTTGGTCAGTTGAAACGCGAGACCCAGCCGCTCGGCATAGCGATGGGTGTCGGGCTGCGTCACGCCAAAAATTGACGCCGCCAGAATACCGACGACGCCCGCCACCCGATGGCAGTAGAGCTTGAGCGCCTCATAGTCGAGGTATCGGTTCTGCTCGAGATCCATCTGCATGCCATCGATGATTTCCCGAAGCCGACGGCAGTCAATTGAAAACGTTTGCATGTGGGGCGCGAGCGCGCGGGTGACGGGGTGCTGAGGCGAACCAGCCTCCAGCCGGCTGATTTCTTCGCGCCACCAGGCAAGCTTTGCGCGCGCCACCGACGCCTCGCGAATCTCATCGACGACGTCGTCCACTTCGCGGCAGAAAGCGTAAAGCGCGGTAATGGCTCGCCGCCGGTCAGGCGGCAGGAACACGAAGCTGTAATAGAAGCTCGAACCGCTTCCTGAGGCGCGCTCCTGGCAATAGGCGTCTGGCGTCATCGGTTCTTAGCGAGGCTGGACAATTGCAAGTGCGAGTAGCGCCGGCGCATCGAACCAGCCCAGCGTGGGTCGTTTCCTGAACACATCGTAATCCGCATCAGCGATCCGGTTGAGCACGCGTTGCCCGCCAGCAATGATCGCCCGGAGCTCAAGCGAGAGCCGCCATGGAACACTCCTGACAAGCGGCGCTCCAGCGATCAGCATCTGCCGGGCGAACGTCAACTCGTGGGCGAGGGCGCGGGCAAGCGGCTGAGAAAGGGGTTGCCCTTCAGCAGCGCGTTGAATATCCCGGTCGCTGCTCTCGCACTCGCCGAGCGTGTCCTGCGGCAGGTAGACACGGCCCTTTTGCCAGTCGACCCGCACGTCCTGAAGAAAGTTGATCAGTTGCAGCGCCGAACAGATATGGTCGGACAACCGCATGTTGCTATCGCTGTCAGCGCCGAAAAGCCGTAACAAAAGCCGGCCAATCGGGTTTGCGGAACGGCGGCAGTAGTCAAGAAGCGACTCCCTGTTCGGGTAGCGCGACACATGAACGTCTTGAGCAAACGCGTCCAGGAGTGCCCTGAGCTGATCCACGGGTAAGGCGTGCTCAGCAATGAACGGGCGCAGCCGAACAACCACTTCCGGGTCATTGGCAGACGGCGAACAGAGGGCCTGATCCAGCCGCGCAAGCTGATGGCGTCGCTCGTCGGCCGAATGGCTGCCCTCATCGGCGATATCGTCGGCCGTGCGGGCAAACCGATAGAGCGCAACGACAGCGGGCCGCAGGTGCGATGGCACCAGCCATGAGGCAACCGGAAAGTTTTCGTAGTGATCGACGGACGACCATGGCTGGGTCTGCATGGCCGTTG
>VGHA01000253.1 GCA_016868375.1 Betaproteobacteria bacterium
TTGACGCTGAGTTGGCCGCGGGCCACGTGTACGTAGGCCTTCCGGCCCTTTGCAAGGGGCAGGCGCGCGGACTCGGGCCCGTTGAACAGGCCGGCGTACAGACGCACATCGGCATGCACCGTGACAGCACCGTCTGCCGCATCAGGGGCGGCCACCAGGCACAGGCGGCCGCGCTTGTAGGTGTCGGGAAAGGCTTTTTGTTCGTAGCTTGGCGGCAGTCCCCGTGTTGCCGGCTCGATCCAAATCTGCAGGAAGTGCGTCACCTGATTGGGCGCGTGATTGAACTCGCTATGGGTTACGCCGGTGCCCGCTGTCATGCGCTGGACTTCGCCAGGCGGCAGCGCTTTGACGTTACCCATGTTGTCCTGATGAGCCAATTGCCCCTGCAGCACATAGCTGATGATTTCCATGTCGCGGTGGCCGTGGGTTCCAAACCCGGTTCCGGGCTGAATGCGATCTTCATTGATGACTCGCAGAGGACCGAAACCCATGTGTTGCGGGTCGTGGTAGTGAGCGAATGAAAAGCTGTGATACGAATCGAGCCAACCGTGCTGGGCATGGCCACGCTCGTTCGATTTGCGCAGGGTGATCATAAGAAGTTGTCCCGATTTGATGGTTTAGCGATGAGGTGGATATTAGGGGCTGCGCTGAGGTCTGCAAGCCAGACCGTTTGATGTCATCATTCAAAAAATTTGAATGCTTTTCCGCCTCTCGATAACCCTTCCCGATGCCCACGCCCCGCGAAGTTCTGACGCCCGAAACGCTGGCCCTGCTGCAGACTGTGGCTCGGTTTGGCAGCTTCGCAGCGGCAGCCCGCGAGTTGGGGCTCGTGCCCAGCGCAGTGACCTATCGGGTCCGGCAGGTCGAGGACGCGCTGGATGCGCTGCTGTTCGATCGCGGGGCGCGACGTGCGCGCCTGACAGCGGCGGGCGAAGAGCTTCTTCGCGAGGGGGAGCGCCTCCTCGGAGAAGTGGATGCGGTGGCTAACCGGGTGCGCCGAGTGGCTACCGGCTGGGAATCGCAGCTGACGATTGCGGTGGACACGGTGATCTCGCGCCACACCATGCTCGAACTCTCGCAGGCGTTTTTTCAGGTGGCGCCGCAAACACGTCTGCGCTTGCGCGAAGAGGTGCTGTCAGGAACGCTCGAAGCCTTGGTCTCGGGTCTGGCCGATCTGGCGATCGGTGTCGTACTCGAGTCGGGGTCCAGCACCGGGCTTCGTAGCAGGGTGTTGGGCGAATTGCAGTTCGTCTTCGCCGTGGCGCCGCATCACCCGTTGGCACTCGCGCCTCAACCGCTATCGGATGATCTGCTGCGGCGGCACCGCGCCGTGGCCGTGGCCGACTCCGCGGTGCGCGGTGATGGCCTTACGCTGGGGTTACTGGCGGGTCAGGAAGTACTGACCGTTCCCCACATGCAGGCCAAGCTTGAAGCGCAACTTCGCGGGCTCGGGGCGGGCTTTCTGCCTGAGCCTCTTGCGCGGCCGTACCTCGGCTCAGGCCAGCTTGTCGAGCGAACCGTTCAGCGACCCAACCGGATTGCCCGCGCCAGCTATGCGTGGCGCGAGGCCGTCGCGCGCGGGCGTGCGCTGCGATGGTGGCTGCAACAACTCGAGAGTCCCGCAACGCGTCAGGCTTTGCTGGAGCGCCATGCCGCGGGGCATGGTGATACGCGGATCAAGCGTTCCAGGTGATTCGGGTCGGCGACAACATCGCTTCGTTCAACCCAAACGCGGCCAGGTGATCCGGAATACGGAGGCCCAGCGCAAGCGCCGCGCACGCTTCGCCCATCGCTGCCGAGGTCTGAATGCCATAACCGCCTTGCGCGGCAACCCAGAAAAATCCTGACACAGCGGGATCCCATCCGCCGATCAGATCGCCGTCGTCAACGAAGGACCGCAAACCGGCCCAGGTTCTGAGAGGTCGGTTGATACTGAGCGTCGTCATGGTCTGAATACGATCAATCGCGAGTGCGATGTCGAGCTCTTCTGGCTGGACGTCGTGCGGTTCAACCGGATCCACGTTGGCGGGAGATCCCAGGATCTGCCCGGCATCGGGCTTGATGTACCAGTCTTCGCTCGCGCCGATCGTAGCCGGCCAACGTCGGTGGTCTAGGTTTACTGGCGGCGCAAACACAAAAGCCGAGCGGCGCTTCGGTTGCAGACCGATGCACCGCGTACCAGCCAACTCACCCACCTGATCCGCCCATGCGCCTGCGGCATTGACGATGATTGGCGCCTCGAAATTGCCCGCGCTGGTGTGGACCTCCCAGCGGTTTCCACCTCGCGTGATCCCGGTCACCTCTGCTCGGGTGATGATCGATCCGCCCAGTCGCCGAACGGACCGCAGGAACGCCTGATGCAGCGTATTCACGTCGATGTCCGCAGCGTCGGGCTCGTAGACGCCGCCAATCAGCCGATCGGGGCGCAGAACGGGAAGCAGCTTGCAGGTCTGGGCGACAGAAAGCCGAGCACCGTTTTCACTGAAGGCCTTCAGCGTTTCCCAATGCGCTTGCAGCGCGGCTTCCTCCCCCTGCGCGCCGACTACCAGTGCGCCGCGCGCACTGAGTATGGGACTGTCAGCGAATCCGGTTGGGGGGGATTGAAAAAACGCGCGACTCGCTCGGGTCAGTGCGCGCACCTGCGGCGTGCCGTAGCTCTCCATGAACAACGCCGCTGAGCGGCCAGTGGCGTGATAGCCGGCATGGGCTTCGCGTTCAAGAATCACGACCCGGGCATGCTGTGCCAGCCAGTGCCCGATCGATGCACCGGCGATGCCGGCGCCAATGATGATGACGTCTGACGAGGAGGGCACTTGCGGTGATTGGCGGGGTAGCCCGCTAAGCAATGTTCGGAGTACGCCGCTTTCTTTTGGCAATGATCCACGCTGAATTTAGGCCAGTGAGCAGCAGAAGGGGCCAAAGCCAGACGCATACCAGCAGCCAGAAAAATCGGCTGCCGAGTTGAGGGCCGCTGTTGGCTGTATCAGCCTTGGTCGGCCCCTCGCTGAACAGGTGCCGATTCGAAAACGATGCAACTCCGAAGCAGGCCCCAACCAGTAGAAACAGAACAATGTAAAGGTTCACCGCGCGAGCTCCCGAGGATGTGAGTCACCGCCTGCGAACAAGACCGATCGGTGATGTGCAGCGGGGCTCGATGATCAGGCGTTGCAGTGTAAGAGAAAACTGACATAACAACTGTAAATCCCAGTGGTTTCGCGCGGGATCTGTCGCCTGGCGCGACCACAAACCCTCACTCGGCTTTAATGCCCGCGTTCTGAATCAGGGACCGATACTTGCGCACCTCAGCGGCTTTGAAGGCTGAGAACTGGTCAGGCGAAAAGGTCGACACCGTGCGAGAGGTGTCGGTGAACAACTTCTTCATCGCGGGCGTGGCCAGGGCTTTTTGCACGGCCTCATGGACCTGGTCGATCACGCTGCGCGGGGTCCCTGCCGGCGCATCCAACCCGGTCCAGACCGTAAATTGGAAGTCCGGCAACGTTTCCGCCATTGTCGGAAGGTCGGGAAACGCGGGTAGGCGCTGGATGGAGGTAACCGCGAGCGCCCGCACCTTTCCGGCGACGATTTGACCGACCGCAGACGTATCGGCAAACAGATGATCGACATGTCCGCCCAGCAACGCCGTCAGCGCGGGCGCGGTGCCTGCGTACGGAATATGTGCCGCGTTTGCGCCGATCATTTGATTGAGGAAGGCGCCCGCCAGGTGCGGTAAGCCTGCGATGCCCGACGATGAATAGTTCATCGAGCCACCCGACTGCTTCAAGCGCGCGACCAGATCTGACAGCGTGGCGATGTTTCGATCCGGCCTGACCACCAGAAACAGCGGGCTTTCGGAAACGATCACAATCGACTGGAGATCGGTCACGATGTCGTACGGCAGGCTCTTGAACAAGGCAGGCGCAATCGCATGCTGGCTGGTCGACAGCAGCAGCGTGTAGCCATCTGCCGGCGCACGGGCTACAAATGCCGCGGCAATCGTGGTGCCTGCGCCGGGCTTGCTTTCAACCACAACGGGTTGACGCCAGATTTCAAACAGTTCACGCGCGAGCGCCCGGGCAACCACGTCAGCGCCTCCGCCAGGCGGGTAGGGATTGATGAGCGTCACCGGGCGGTTGGGGTAGCTCTGCGCGTACGCAGGGCTGGGCCCCCATCCGATGCACAGAATCGTGATGGCAAGCAGGCAGACAACGTGGAGTCGGCGGGTCATGGCGGGTTCCCTTTGAAACGGCAGGCATCAAGAACAGGCAGTATGAAACGCCCGTTTGAAATTCAGTCTGGGCACCCGAAGGAAGCGAAAC
>VGHA01000254.1 GCA_016868375.1 Betaproteobacteria bacterium
CGTCGGTCTTAGCCCGGGCTGCCTTTTGTTCCCGCACCTACCATACGCAAAGTGATGCGACTAATTTCGTTGAAGCAATTTCTGTATCTGCTTCGACCCACACGGATTGGCATGTTGACTCAAGGTCCAACGCCGTTCGAAAAGGACGTAATTTCTCGACACTTTTCATACCTATCCGATCTCACTGACAAAGGTGTGATGATTCTTGTGGGAAGAACTCAAAACAACGATGAATCCACGATAGGGATCGCTATTTTTGAAGCCGTTGATGAGTCGGCTGCAAGAAGCCTCATGCAGAACGATCCGGCGGTTGCAGAGGGTGTCATGACCGCTGAATTGTTTCCCTACCAAGTTGCCTTGATGAGAAAATCATGAAATCCCGGCAGTCTGCGTTGCGCCCAGCCCGCCAGCTCACCCACCGCCTTGATTGGCCTGCCATTGGTTTTCGGACGCGGTCAAGATTTCGGGGCTTAGTTGGGCTATCGCCTGATAGTGACTGAGATAGATCTTGCCGCTGAGGCGTGCGACAAATTCGGTTGCTTGCAGCCGGTCCATCACCGGGCCCTTGACCTCGCTGAGGTGTAGAACGATGCCTGCATCCCGAAGGCGATGGTCGACCGCTTCCAGGCTCTCGAGCGCGCTGGCATCAACATCGTTGATCGCCGAACATTGCAGCACCACATGTTTGAGCTGCGGTCGCTCGGCTACCAGGTCGTTGATGCGGTCCTCCAGCGCTCGGGCGTTGGCAAAGTATAGGCTTTCATCCACGCGCAAGCTCACGAGTTGAGGGCTGACCGCGACCTCATGGCGCAAGATATTTCGGAAATGCTCCGTGCCTGGCACCAGCCCGACTTCTGCGATGTGCGGCCGGCTGGTGCGGTAAAGGAACAGGAGAAGTGACACTGCTACTCCCACCACCAACCCGACCTCTACTCCCTGGGCCAAGGTTGCAAGCAAGGTGGTCAGCACCGCAATGAAGTCGGTGCGCGAATAGGCCCAGGTGCGCTTAAGCATCCCCAAGTCGACGAGAGAAAGCACGGCCACGATGATGGTGGCCGATAGCGTGGCTTGCGGCAGAAAATAGAGTGCCGGGGTTAGGAAGAGCGAGGCCAGGGTGATTCCCAAAGCCGTGTAGACGCCTGCGGCAGGAGTTTGTGCCCCTGCATCGAAGTTCACTACGGAGCGTGCAAAGCCCCCAGTCACCGGAAAACCTCCCGTGAAGGCGGCTGACAGGTTGCTCGCGCCCAGCGCCACCAGTTCCTGATCGGGCTCGATGCGTTGGCGTCGCTTAGCCGCCAGCGTTTGCCCTACAGAGACCGACTCTACGAAGCCCACCACGCTGATGAGCAATGCGGGCATCGCCAACGACTGCCACAAGGCCGGATCCCAAACTGGCAAAGTCAGTGGGGGCAGGCCCTGAGGCACGCTGCCCACAACCCTAAGGCCTTGACCCTTCCAGTCCAGGACCCAGGCTAGGAGTGCCGTCACGGCAATGGCAGCAACTGGGCCAGCCTTGGCCAGCACATCAGCAAGGCGTGCGTTGAACCCCATCCGAATCAGCAGTGGCTTGAGACCCTTGCGTACCCAGAAAAGAAAAGCCGTGGCGAGCACGCCTACGACCAGCGTGAGCACGTGGATATGGGGGAGCTGCGAGATCAGCGCTTGCGCAAGATCGATGAAGTTGTGACCCTCAGCCTTCACGCCCATGAGGGTCTTGAGCTGGCTGGCTGCAATCAGCAGCCCCGACGCAGAGATAAACCCCGAAATCACAGGATGGCTAAGGAAATTCGCAAGGAAACCCAGGCGCAGTACACCCATGATCAGCAGCATCACGCCCGACAGAAAGGCCAGCGTGATGGCCACTGCCCAGTACTGCGGAGAGCCCGCCACCGCATGCTCGCCGATGGCCGCAGCCGTCATGAGTGAGACCACCGCCACAGGGCCAACTGCTAACACCCGACTGGTACCAAAAACCGCATACAGCAGCAACGGTGCCACGCTGGCGTAAAGGCCAACCTCTGGCGGCAGACCCGCCAGCAATGCATAGGCCAGGCTCTGCGGGATCAGCATAATGGTGACGATGATCGCGGCCACCACGTCACTGACCAAGGTGTCGCGGTTATAACGACGCCCCCAGTCCAGGATAGGTAGCGAGGGCAGTAGTCGCAGCAGATTGGCGCGGCGGGCAGCAGGCGCCATCAACCCACCATCTCAGGCTTTGCCATCCGTTCGCGGCCCTTGAGCATGGCATCCCAGTAAAGAGGCGGCAATATCCGCTCTTTGAGGTACCAAGCCAGCGTCGAGGGGCGAGTGCCGTCAATCAGCCATTTGGGGAAGCTGGGCGCGAGCTTGCCGCCGTAAGCGAATTCAGCCAGCACGATCTTGCCGCGCTCCACCGTTAGTGGGCAGGAGCCGTAGCCGTCGTACTGGGCCTCGCCCCTGGCCTGGCCCCGTAGAGCCAGCAGGTTTTGTGCGACCACGGGCGCCTGCTTACGGGTTGCAGCTGCCGTCTTTGCGTTGGGGGTGTTGGCAGCATCCCCGAGCCCAAAGACGTTGGTGTAACGCTTGTGACGCAGACTTGCCGGGTCGACGTCAACCCAGCCCGCAGCATCGGCCAGGGGGCTCACCCGTATGAAGTCAGGCGCCTTTTGCGGAGGCACGACATGGATCATGTCAAAATCTTGAGTGATGAGTTCCTTGCTACCGTCAGTGCCAGCTTGGGCGAAGGTGGCTTTCTTGCCGGGTCCGTCCACGGCCACCAGGGTGCTGCCAAAGTTCAGATGAATGCCATAGGCCTGCACGTACTCCATCAGCGCCGGCACATAGTCCGCCACACCGAAAAGAACCGCGCCTGCGTTGCAGAACTGGATGTCAATATCCTTGAGCACGCCCTGGCGCTTCCAGTGGTCGGCGGACAGGTACATGGCTTTTTGCGGTGCGCCAGCACACTTGATGGGCATAGGTGGTTGAGTAAAGATCGCCTTGCCACCGCGCAGGCCTTGCACCAGTTTCCAGGTGTAGGGGGCTAGATCGTAGCGGTAGTTGGAGGTTACGCCGTTGCGGCCCAGGGCATCTGCCAGACCTTCGATCCCCTGCCAGTCGAGCTTGAGGCCAGGGCAGACCACGAGCTGCTGGTAGCTCACGACGCGGCAGCCATCAAGGATGACGGCGTTACGCTCAGGCTCGATGGCAGCGACCGCGGCCTTGATCCAACCTACGCCATGCGGCAGCAGCGATGCCATGGTGCGGGCGGTAAACGGGGCATCGAAGACACCGGCACCCACCATGGTCCAGCCTGGCTGGTAGTAATGGATGTCTGCCGGGTCAATGATGGCTACGTCCAAGTTAGGGCTGCGCGCCAGCAGGCTTGCCGCAGTAGCAATACCTGCAGCACCGCCACCGATAATGACCACATCGTGGGAAACGTCGGCAACCTCTACTGGCGTTTTTCCACCATTGATAATGCGGCGCATCAGGCCCTTGAGGTCATACCCTGCGCGATTAGCCGCCTCGATGATGCCCGGAAGTGGCAGATTTGCCGCATTAGCAAGTGCCCACATGGTGGTCGATCGCATACCCGAGCGACAATAGGCGAGTACGGGCTTCGGGAGTTCGTCCATCAGCTTTCCGAAGGCAGCGCTCTGCTCGTCGCTTACCTTGCCAGTCTCTGTCGGCAAATACCGCGCCTCCAGGCCCAGAGCCTTGGCAGCACTTTCGATCTCGCTGTAACCGGTCTGATCAGCGCTCTCGCCGTCAGGGCGGTTACAAATGATGGACTTGAATCCTGCCTGCGCAATAGCTGGCAGGTCAGCGGTCGAGATTTGCGGTGCAACTGAAAGAACAGGTGTTAGAAATTTGGGGGCCATATAAAGTCCTTTCGGCGGTCTTAGTGGGTGGCTGCCTGACTAGTACGAGGTTGGTGGATCCAACGATCGGCAGCCTCATAGAGGAGCATGCCGATAACCATCGCCAGGACGAAAACCGCAGCCTTGGGCTGACCGGAGAACATCGACACCAAGCTCGGGCCTGGGCAAAAGCCCGCCAGTCCCCACCCGGCGCCGAACAACAAGGCACCGATGACAAGTCGCCGATCGATTTGATTTGCGGTGGGAAGGTGCAGGGCGCCGCCCAGAAAATTCATGGTCCGCTTCTTGGCCACCGTAAAGGCAAGCATACCCACGAGGATGGCGCCAGCCATCACCAGCGCGAGCGAAGGGTCCCAGGTGCCAAGCAGGTCCAGAAAGCCCA
>VGHA01000255.1 GCA_016868375.1 Betaproteobacteria bacterium
CAGTTGGCGGGCGGTGTCTCAAGCATCACCTATACGAAGCAAAGTGAGCAGACCGGCCTGCAGGCCGATGCCACTGCGGCCAACTATGTGCCGATCCTGTATCAGCCCGAAGCGGGCCGTTATTACGTGTGGGCGACGGGTCAGGCCAAGACCCGAACCACCGTCAAGATCTACGAGCAGAAGAGCTTCAACCTCATCGGCTGGGACTGGGACTGGCTCGCCCCAGACGCGGAAGCGAAGTCCACCAGCACCAAGTTCACCGACGGCACGCCGCTCAGCGAAGCCGAACTGCTGATCGAGGCCGCTGAAGTTCCGACCGATCTGATCGACGGCGATGAGTTGTTCGTGGCGGTCTATCTGCAAAAGAGCAACCCGGCCGTCTCGCTCACCAAAGACGTCTCGCTGGTTCGGGATGTCACCACCAACACGCTTTACCGGTGGGCGGGCGCCACGGGCAATGTGAGCTTCCCGGTTCTTGATTTCACCGATGCTGCCAAGTGGACCGAGGTGGCCCAGCTGTCAGGCGGGCAGCAGGTGCGCGATGCCGAGAAAGTGGCGCTCTATCCGGGCCAGCCGGCGCTGCACACGCCCTGGGAAAGCACCGAGTCAAACAAGATCAGGTACCTGGGGCAGGACTGGAAGCCTGCCAAGGCCGACGACCGCTTTGATAGCGATTTCAACAACCAGGAAATCATCGAAGACCCGCCGATTACAACGGGGGGTGGCTGGCTGCGCGAGAAAACCGTTACCACCAAGACCACGACCATCACGGGTCTGAAAGATTTCTACACCTACGGCCTGAAAGCCGACCGCCCGATTGCGATCGAGGCGATGCTCGGCTCGAACAAGCAGACGATCAACATTCAGACGCCGGGCGCGCTCGAGCTTCGAAGTGCCATCACGTATGGCAACCGCGTGGGCAGCGACGACTACGACAGCTTCACGCCGATTGCGCTGTCTGCCAACGCGTTCGAGGTGTCGGGCACTGCGGTGTTCTCGGGCGCGGTGCCTGATATCAAGGCCAATGACGACATCACGATTCGCATCAAGGATCCGCGCGGCAAGCTCAACGTGGTGGCCACGGGCGACATCACGATCGAGCAGATCAACAACAAGAACCGCGATCTTCCGATCCGTATTGGTCAGCTCATTGCGGCGAGCTATGAATACAACGGCCGGCCGCTCAAAGCGGGCGAGATGTTCGACAAGTTTGATGCGCTCACCATTGCCGAAGCGCACGCGGTGCGAGTGCTGTCGACCGACGGCATTCTGGGGATTGGTGCCACCTCACGCATCATCGGCGGCACGATCGAGCTTGATGGCGGCACGGGGTTGGTGGCAGCACGAATCGACAGCGCCATCGCGGGTGATGGTGGTGTGGCCGCGCGTGCGCTTGGCAGCATCAACCTGGTTGAAACCAACGGCGACCTGAACCTGATCACGCCCACGGCCTGGGACGATGCCACCGCCTCGATCGAAGCGGGCGGCATGGCGCTTGATGCCAACAAACGGCTAGTCTACACGCCGCAGGACATCACGCTGGAAGTGATGCGCGGCGCGCTGGTGGATGCGGCGATTGAACGCAATGTGATCAGCGAGGAGAAGCTCGCTGAGCTGAATGCGATCGTTCGTCCCAGTGATTCCGAAGGCATCGAAAAAGCCTTCGGCAGCGCCGACCGGATGGCCGATCTGGCGCGGTATCCGCTGGCAGCGGACGTGCTGGCGCGCCTCTATCCGCACATGGATGTGCAGGTGCCGGATACGCCCGCTTCCGAGCTCGCGAACCTGCGTGGCCGCAACATCGTGGTGTCGGCCTCCGATGGGCTCACCGGGCCGCCCGCGGGTTCGGTGACCGAGGTGCCCGGCGCGCTGATCGCAAGCTGGGATCCGGTGGGCGAGCAGGACGCGCAGAACCCGATTGCGGGCACGCTGCATGTGCCGTTCCAGCCGGCATCCGGCGCGCCAATCTTGCTTGGGCCCCTTGTTCAGACCGACGCCAACCTGGGTCAGCAGGTATCGCCCGGATCGGCGCTGCTGGATGCCGATCGCCTGCCCGCGTTCAGCCGCGTGTTCAGCGACACGCTCAACCCGGAAGCCTATCTCAGCTTCACGCTCACGCCGCAGACGGGCAAAGTGGTGCGGGTCGACCGGGTGTCGATCAGCACCGAGCAGGCTGCGGCCTTCGCAGGGGCTCGCTATGCAGCGCTTGCCACCAGTCAGGATGGTTTCGCGCAGCGCTATGAAATCGATCTTCAACCGGGCGCACTGGCCGAAACCTGGGAGTTCCGGGTGGGTCGGCGCATTGAAGTCAACGGACTCGAACTGCAGGAAGGCGGTGGTCTGCAGTTCACTGAACAGACCGAGATCCGCATTTATGCCTGGGGCATGTCCAGTGAACCGCTCGATGCCGAGATCACCTCGCTTGGCGCCTCGTTGGGCGGGCTGTCACCTGAAGGCCAGGATGTCAGCCGGGTCAACGACGGCGACGTCGGCACCGTGTACCGCAACGACGCCGGCGCAGGCAGCGGCTTCCAGGTGGGCTATGCGACGCCGCGCGTTATCAATCAGATCCATCTGATTGCGGCCAATGACCGGCCCGGATGGGACCCGGTCGACTACGAAATTTATGGCTCGAACGACACGCAGCCCGATTGGGAGCGCGGCACCTGGACGCTGCTGGGCGACGGCCCGACCGGGCTGTCCGAGGTTCGCGGGAACACCCGCACGATCGACTTTGAGAACACCACCGACTATCAGCACTACAAGATTGTTTTCCCGACAATCCGGGGAGCGGAGCTGGTGGATGGTGTCGAAACCACGGCGCTGCAGATTGCCGATGTGCAGCTTCTCAACGCCGAGGACGGCGAGGCCGGGATGGTCGTCCGCTCACTGTCCGAGACGATCACATCGAGCGCTGCCGGGGCGGGTTCGGGCATTCAGGTGTATGGCGCGGTCTACCAGGCGCCGACACTGCTCGCGTCCTTCGAGCCGGGCCTGGCCGCGAGCGGCGAGGTCGCATTGCAGGCGATCGAGCATCAGGCGGGCTTCTCGGTGGGTGAGCTGTGGCAGTCGACCCCGGTGGAAGCCGGGGCGGATAACCGCTGGCCCGCCTTCCAGGGTGAAATCCAGACTGAGCTCGATCCTGAGCGCTTCATCAGTTTCACCCTCACGCCGATCTCTACCCAGAGCGGCGACAAGCTGGTGCGGGTGGCCTCCATCGAGATGACCACGCGCAGCTTCCAGGGCCAGGGCGCGCGCTATGCGGCGCTTGCCCACAGCGGTGATGGCTTCAGTTCGTATGTCACCCTTGAACTCGACCCCAGCGCTGAGCTCGAGACACTGCGCTTTGATCTGGGCAACCTTCAGGTTGAAGAAAGAACCGAATTCCGCATCCATGTCTGGGGCATGGCGGCCACCGCGGACGCCGACGGCAATCCGCAGGGGTCTGATGCCGAATATCTGACGTCTTCGACTGATGCGGGTTTCAGCGCGGGTCTGCGCATTCACGGCTGGGTGGAAAACCAGCCGCCCGAGCCGATTGAGGCAAGCATCGGACAAATGAGCGCGCGCACCGTGATCTCGGTGCCGGGTACGCTCAATGAACTGCCCGAATCGCAGCGGGCGCTGCTGGCGAAGGCGGGTCCGGACGACATCGTGGATGTGCGTTACCAGCGGTGGGAATACCTGGGCGAAAACACCACGCTCGATCTCGCCGATGAGAACGCGTTCGTCAGCCCCAGTCTGTGGCGCAAGGTGGCGGCCAATGAAACCCAGGCGGCCGATGCGCTGCCGGTGCTGTCGTCCACCGATGGCTTTGCCGATGTGACGCGCGGGCAATGGGTCGAAGACCGTCGCACCATTCGTGCGATCACGCTTCAGATCGTGAGCGATATCGACGTGGCGGCAACCGGCATGTTCGCTGCCAATTCTGAGGGCGCACTGGTGCTGAGCGCCGACGGCGATCTGCAGATCGATAACGGCAGTCGCAGCGGGCTCACGATCAGCGGTCTATCTGCTGCGGGTGTTGTTCGGGTGGCAGCCACGGGCGGCATCTATGTGGTCGATTCGCCAGCGATCACTGGCGCGGTGATCCGCGCCGGTGGCGACATCACGCTGATTGCGGCGGGTAGCGAAGATACCGATGGCAACAGCTCGGCCATCGATGGTGGCGTGCTGCGCGTAGGCAGCAAAGCCATCACCGGGGCCGACGGCAAGCCCGCGAGCGAAAT
>VGHA01000256.1 GCA_016868375.1 Betaproteobacteria bacterium
GAAGACCCGCCTGCGATACGCGTCGGATCATGCGGATTGCGCGTCGGGCCGACATGGCTGTTCTCAGTGGTAAAGCCGTAGGCATACTCGTCCATGTTGAGCGCGCCCACCAGCACTGCGCCCGCAGCCTCCAGCCGTCGTACCAGCAATGCGTCCTGGATCGCGGGCGCACGATCAAGCTCAATCCGCGACCCCGCCCGGGTAGGCAGCCCCGCGATATCAAACAGGTTCTTGACTGCAAACGGCACGCCTGCCAGCGGCAGACGCGCGAGCGCTTCAAGCGGCAGTTGCGCGAGCGCATGCGCCCGCCGCCTGGCGCGCTCCGCCAGCAAATCGGTAAACGCGTGGATAGCCGCATCAGTTGCCGCGATCCGGGCAAGCGACCGCTCAATGGCCTCGGATGGCGATTGATCGCCCGCGTGAACCGCTGCGGCAATGGCTGTGGCCGACGGGAACATCAACCCACTGTCGCGCGGCTCAGCCATGGGCGTTCTCGGGTGGCTGCGGCACGAACACCAGCGCCGATTCGTCTGCGGGGCTCAGCGCAATGGCAAGCAGCGAGCGATGCATCGACTCGGCGAGCGCGAGGTAAGACAGTACGCCCGGCCGCTGCTCCTCGGTGATTGACAGACTCAGCACTGCGGCGTTGGCATCGAGCAGTCTGGCAAGGCTATCGTTTGTTTGATCCGTCATCGCGCATGCACCGTGTGTTAACAGCAGCCTAAAAAGTGACGCCCCCGGTAAAACGGCCCGAGGTCTTCAGCAAACTCGCCCAGCGTGTCGCGCCATGCGCGCCACTGGGTATCGGCCGCGATCGCCGATCGCGTGCGCGACGCCAGTTCATCGCGTAGCGCGGGTTCGTCAATACCCGTCACCCGGCCATCACGAACCCGTAACTGACCGCCCGCAATGACCGAGGCGATCCCATCAGCGCACCCGCGCGCCATCAGCGGTGCGCTTGGGTCCACGTCAGGAATGAGACCGAAATCGCCGTCCAGCCGGTTAAGGTCCAACACCAGCAGATCGGCGGCCGATCCCGCCGCCAGGCGACCGCCGGGCAGCGCGTCGTCGCGTCCGGCGCCGACCACCGAGCGACGGCCTGTTGCGCTGGCAAATTGCCAGAGGGATGCGTCGTTCCAGTCGGCCTCGAACCCGAAACCGCGGTGCAAAGCGCCGGCAAGGCGCATCTCCCGGAGCCCATCGTCGTCCTCGTCGAACGCAAGCCCATCCAGGCCCATCGCGATTCGACATCCCGCCGCCCGCATCGCTGCCACCGGCGCAATCCCGGAGCGCAGGTGCAGATTCGAGCTGGTGTTGACCGCGATCGTGACACCGCGCTCAGCCAGCAGCGCGAGTTCATCGGGCCGGGCCCAGGTGCAGTGCGCAAGCGTAAGCCGCGGTGACAGCAGACCCATTGAATCAAGCCAGCAAACCATGCCCTGCGGAAACTGTTCATCCGCCCATTCACGCTGATAGCGTGTCTCGAACATGTGCATGTGCACCGGCCGCGCCTGCTCGGCGCTGATGCGCGCCACCTGCTCAAGGAGCGCTGGCGTGCACCACTGCACGGCTGTCGGCCCCAGTTGAACCGTGACATGCGCCGCCAGCGATGGATCGTGTTCGATGGCTTCAGCGATCTGGGAAAACCGATCCAGCTGAACTGCAATCGGCGGCGGGGGCGTGGCAAGCCTGCGGACAATCGCCTCGCGAATGGTCGGCCGAAGCTTCGCCAGCACCCTCTCATCCGGGCAGTAGGCAAGCGGCTGCTGGTCTCGCAGCGACACCGCAAATCCGATCCGGATTCCCACATCGCGCGCTGCGCGTGCCACCGAAAGCGCCTCGTCCACTGGGGGAACTGTCCCCTGAATTCGGGTGTAGTGGACCATCACCGCGGTGGCACCACGGCGCACCGACCGTGCAAGCGAGGTGGCCGCAACCAGGTAGGGGTCAACCCCTGGCAGCAGGGACAGCAGGGGCAGCCACGCCTCGAGGGGCAGCCCCCATCCGCCCAGCGTGCTCGATCGATAGGTGCGCCCATGGTCGTGCGCATTGGCAAGCGCCGGCACCAGTAATCGGCACCCCGGAGAAAGCTGTGTGCAGTCGAGCTCGGACGCCCCTTGCGCCTGGTCGCCCGGCCCCGACTTGATCGCTGCGATGCGATCGCCTTCAATCGAAACTGCAACATCACGCAACGCGGGCTCTGATCCCGGCGCACAGGCAGCCCAGGCGGCACGCACCCGCACAGCATCCTGCAAGCCTGCGTTATCGCGGGAACCGGTCATGGGGCGTGGATCCTTGCCTGGCATTGAGAACCCGCACCCGAGCCCGCGTTCCTGTCAGGAGGAGGGAGGCATTGGAACGGGGGCGTCGGGGCGGTGAGTCGCACTGACTCATTCGCGGACGGATGCATGCGGCATGCCAGCCTCAGGGCGCCACCCGCCACTGCTTTTCGCCCCAAGCCGGTGCGACGCGCACCACCTTAAGGCTCCGCCGCGCTTACGCACCGCCCCCACCCCGCCGGGCCCTGGCGTCGCCGTGTTCTATGATCGCGTATGGACGAAAGCAGCCAACGTCAGGTGCCCGAGGCATTCATTCGCTTGTACGTGCCGCCGGGCCGCATCAAACCAACGCTCAGCTGGGCCGAGCTGCTGGAGCGGCATGAGCTCTGTGAGGATCTGGCGCAGATGCTGGGTGAGCCCGCGCGTGCGCAGCTTCATGAGCTGGGCCTTGCCGAAGCCGACGTACTTGGCAGAATTCGCGCCGGCCTGCCCGCCACCAACCTGGACCTGACCGTCGGCGAAATCGGCTGGGTGCTGGGCCGTCTCGCCGAAACCCTGGGATGGTTCGACGATAACGGCCAGCCCCTGGTTATCGACTGATTGGCTTGTAGCGGATACGGGTGGGACGGGCGCCGTCTTCACCCAGCCGTCGCTTCTTGTCGGCCTCGTATTCCTGATAGTTGCCGTTGAAGAACACCCACTGCGAGTCGCCTTCGGCCGCGAGAATATGCGTGGCGATCCGGTCAAGGAACCAGCGATCGTGCGAGATCACCATGACGCAGCCTGCGAACTCGAGTAAGGCATCTTCGAGCGCACGCAGCGTTTCGACATCGAGGTCGTTGGAGGGCTCATCGAGCAGCAGCACATTGCCGCCGGTGGACAGCGTTTTGGCCAGATGCAAGCGCCCGCGTTCACCGCCCGACAGCTTGCCGACGATCTTCTGCTGATCTGCGCCCTTGAAGTTGAAGCGGCCAATGTAGGCGCGAGACGGCATCTCAAACTTGCCCACGGTAATCAGATCGGAGCCGCCAGAAATCGCCTCCCACACGGTTTTGTCGTTGGGCAGCGAATCGCGCAACTGATCCACCGAGGCCATCTGCACGGTTTTACCAATGTCGACCGACCCTGAATCGGGCTTCTCAACCCCGGTGATCATCTTGAACAGGGTGGACTTACCCGCTCCGTTAGGACCGATGATACCCACGATGGCACCCTGCGGCACTTTGAAGCTAACTTTGTCCATGAGCAGGCGATCACCGAAGGCCTTGCTGACGTCCTTGAACTCAACGACTTCGGCACCCAGACGTTCGGCCACCGGAATGAAGATCTCCTGGGTTTCGTTGCGCTTCTGATACTCCTGCGAGCTGAGCTCTTCGAACCGCGCAAGCCTGGCCTTGCTCTTGGCCTGACGGCCCTTGGGGTTCTGGCGAACCCACTCAAGCTCGGCCTTCATGGTCTTGATTCGGGCGGCTTCCTGTTTGGCCTCGGTCTGCAGACGAGCCTCTTTCTGCTCGAGCCAGGAGCTGTAGTTGCCCTTCCACGGTATACCGTGGCCCCGGTCGAGTTCGAGAATCCACTCGGCCGCGTTGTCGAGGAAGTAGCGATCGTGGGTGACCGCGACCACGGTGCCCGGAAAGCGCTGCAGAAACTGCTCCAGCCAATCAACGCTCTCCGCATCCAGGTGGTTGGTGGGCTCATCGAGCAGCAGCATGTCGGGCCGCGACAGCAGCAGTCGGCACAACGCCACCCTACGCTTCTCCCCACCTGACAGGTTGCCGATGACGGCATCCCAGGCGGGCAGGCGCAGCGCGTCGGCCGCGATCTCCATCTGATGGTCGCCATCGCTGCCCGCGGTAGCCAGCACCGCTTCGTACTTGGCCTGCTCGGTGGCAAGCGCATCGAAGTCGGCGTCGGGTTCGGCGTAGGCCGCATAGA
>VGHA01000257.1 GCA_016868375.1 Betaproteobacteria bacterium
CGGCGCTGCAGGCGCTGAAGGCCTCCGAATTTGATCGCGCGCTCGAAGTCTGGCGCAAGCGGTTTGGCGAACCGCCCGACAGCCGAGAGTCGCGGGCCCGGCAGATGCGGTTTCTGGCGGGGCGGGGTTTCGCGCCCGAGGTCATTCGGCGCGTGGTCGGTGGCCTCCACCATGAGGCCGACGACATCTCGAACGCCTAACGAGCGGCCACGCTGGCGCGCGTGGCGCTCAGCTCCCAAAACGCCGCTTCTGCCGCGCTTCTCTCTGGGGCTGCGTGATACACTCCCCCGCCATTTTCCGGCTCTCGAAGCAAGGGCCGGTCAGCAGTAGCTGGTCCGCGTAGCTCCATGCGGCGGTAAGCCTGAAACGCATGACGGCTGGTCCGCTCGAAAGCGGGCGCGTGACCTTACCGGGGAGCGATCCAGTGAAGATTCACGAATACCAGGGCAAAGAACTGCTCAAGCGCTATGGTGTAGCGGTGCCGCGCGGGTTTGCCTGCTTTTCAGTTGACGAAGCCGTCAAGGCTGCCGAAGCGCTTGGCGGTCCGGTCTGGGTCGTCAAGGCGCAGATCCATGCGGGCGGCCGCGGCAAGGGTGGTGGCGTGAAACTCGCCCGCTCGGTTGACGAAGTGCGTCAGCGCGCCGGCGAGATTCTCGGCATGCAACTCATCACGCACCAGACCAGCCCACAGGGCCAAAAAGTGCGTCGGCTGCTCGTCGAGGAAGGCGCTGACATCAAGAAAGAGCTCTACATCGGGCTTGTGGTTGACCGGGTCACGCAGCGCGTCACGATGATGGCCTCAAGCGAAGGCGGCATGGACATCGAGGAAGTCGCCGAGCACACGCCAGAAAAAATCCATAAGGTAGCGGTTGATCCAGTGGTCGGGCTCACCGACGCGGACGCGGACAGTCTGTCGCGCAAGATCGGTATTCCCGAAGCCTCCCTCGCGCAGTCAAGGCCCATCCTGAAGGGCTTGTATCAGGCGTTCTGGGATACCGATGCCTCGCTCGCCGAAATCAACCCTCTAATCCTCACCGGAGACGGTCGCGTCATTGCGCTCGACGCCAAGCTCAACTTCGATTCGAACGCGTTATTCCGTCACCCGGAACTCGTGGCACTTCGCGATCTGGACGAGGAAGACCCCGCTGAAATCGAAGCCTCGCGCTTTGATCTGGCGTACATCCAGCTGGACGGCAATATCGGGTGCCTGGTGAACGGTGCGGGGCTGGCCATGGCCACCATGGACACCATCAAGCTGTTCGGTGGTGAGCCGGCCAACTTCCTCGATGTGGGCGGCGGCGCAACCACCGATAAGGTCACCGAGGCCTTCAAGATCATGCTTCGCAACCCCGAGCTCAAGGCGATCCTGGTCAATATCTTCGGCGGCATCATGAAGTGCGACACGATCGCCGAAGGTGTCATTGCAGCGAGTAAAGCAGTGGGTCTCAAGGTTCCTCTGGTGGTGCGCATGAAGGGCACCAACGAAGACCTCGGTAAAAAGATGCTGGCCGAGTCGGGCCTGCCCATCATCTCGGCCGACACCATGGCCGAGGCCGCGCAGAAGGTGGTCGCCGCTGCAGCGGCTGCCTGAACCCGAATTCACAGGGAATCCCCATGAGCATCCTGATTAACCGCAACACGAAGGTGATGACGCAGGGCATCACTGGAAAAACCGGTCAGTTCCACACCCGTACCAGCCGCGACTATGCGAACGGCCGTGCCTGCTACGTAGCCGGTGTGAACCCCAAGAAGGCGGGCGAAGACTTCGAGGGCATTCCCATCTACGCATCGGTGCGAGACGCCAAGCAGGCCACCGGTGCAAGCGTATCGGTCATCTACGTGCCGCCCGCGGGTGCCGCTGACGCCATCTGGGAAGCGGTGGAAGCTGATCTCGATCTGGCCATCTGCATCACCGAAGGCATTCCTGTGCGCGACATGATTCGCGTACGCGACCGGATGCGCAAAGAAAACCGCAAAACCCTGCTGCTCGGCCCCAACTGTCCGGGCGTCATCACGCCTGACGAACTCAAGATCGGCATCATGCCCGGCCACATTCACCGCAAGGGTCGAATTGGCGTGGTGTCCCGCTCCGGCACGCTCACCTATGAGGCGGTCGGTCAACTGACAGCGCTCGGGTTGGGTCAGTCCACGGCGGTGGGCATCGGCGGAGATCCTGTCAACGGTCTCAAGCACATCGACGTGCTGCGCATGTTCAACGATGATCCGGACACGGATGCGGTCGTGATGATTGGCGAAATCGGCGGGTCTGACGAAGAGACCGCAGCCGAGTGGGTGCGCGACAACATGAAAAAACCAGTGGTGGGCTTTATTGCGGGCGTCACCGCGCCACCTGGAAAGCGCATGGGTCACGCTGGTGCAATCATCTCGGGTGGCAAAGGCACTGCGCAGGAGAAACTCTCCGTGATGGAATCCTGCGGCATCAAGGTCACTCGCGATCCGTCGGAGATGGGACGGCTTCTCAAAAGCGTGCTGTAGGGACATAGGCGGGCCGACGGCGGACAGGCTTTGGACACGATCGAGTTCGGGGGCGCAGCGTTCTGGCTGGCGCTGACCGTTCTGGGTTCAACGCTGGTGCTGAAGGCCATTGAGCGGTTCCCGCTCGTCCTTTGGCTGGCCGCGGCGCTCTTTATTCGCGAGTCTGGTACCACCCCCCAAGCGCTGGGGGCTCTTGCCTACAGGTTCAGACTGCTCAGATGAGCAGTGTGCCCTACTCCTCAAACGACTCTTTTATCTGGACAGTCTGTCAACCATGAGCACTACTGACGCCCCGTTTCGCACCTGGATGTGCCTGATCTGCGGCTGGATGTACGACGAAGCCGCCGGGCTTCCCGACGAAGGCATCGCCCCAGGTACGCGCTGGGAAGATGTGCCCATGAACTGGACCTGCCCAGAGTGCGGCGCCCGCAAGGAAGACTTCGAAATGGTCGAGTTGTAATCGGGGCGCACAGGCTTCAGGTTGCATCGGCCTTCGACTTCACGATCGCGTAGCGCGCCAGGGTTTCCTTGCGCGCCTGATCATGATCCACAACAGGCTTAGGGTAGTCGACACCCAGCCTGACACCGGCACTGCCCAAGACCAGCGACGGGGCGAGCCACGGGGCGTGGATGTCTTTGTCCGACAGATTCCCAAGCTGCGGCAGATAGCGGCGGATGAATTTCCCCTCCGGATCAAAGCGCTGTGATTGCGTGACGGGGTTAAAGATTCGGAAGTAGGGCTGCGCATCGCAGCCGCTCGATGAGGCCCACTGCCAGCCGCCGTTGTTGGCAGATAGATCGAAGTCGATCAGCTTTTCCGCGAAGTACCGCTCGCCCCAGCGCCAGTCCAGTCCCAGATCCTTGGTGAGGAACGACGCCACCACCATGCGCAGCCGATTGTGCATGTAGCCGGTACGATTGATCTGAGCCATGGCCGCATCCACCAGCGGATATCCGGTGCGCCCCTCACACCAGGCGGCAAACAGCCGCTCGTCGTCTCGCCACCGGATGGCATCGTACTCAGGCCTGAAGGCGCGCTGCACCACGCGCGGGTGATGCCAGAGGATCTGGAAATAAAAGTCGCGCCAGATGAGCTCGGACAGCCAGGATTCCGCCCCTTCTCGGGCGCCCTCCGTCGCGAGGAGCGTCTCGCGCGCCAGACGGGCCGCCTGCCGCACTGACAGCGTGCCGAACCGCATGTGGACCGACAGGTAAGACGGACCCCGCACGCCCGGATAGTCGCGGGCCTCCCGATACCGGCCGATGCGTGCTGCAAAGTCTGACAGCAGCTTTGCCGCGCCGGTGCTGCCGGGTGTGATGCCCACGGCGCCGAGATCGACCGGCTCGAATGACATCGCCTCGATGGGGGGCACGCCCGAGTCGCTCCAGGTGCCTGGGTTCATTCGAGACGATTGTCCGGAAGCTGGTGTCTGCGGTGCGAGCAATCGGCCCTCCAGCGCGCTGGCATGCGCTTGAATGGCGCTGGGGGTTGCTTCGAGCGCGCGCAGCCACGCCCGTTTGTAGGGCGTGAAAATCGAGAATGGCCGTGCATCCAGGGTCAAGACCTCACCCCGGTCGAAAATCGCATGGTCTTTACAGGTGATAAGTTCTCGGCCGCTGGCGGCGAGTTGCTCTGCCACCTGTCGGTCGCGCTCG
>VGHA01000258.1 GCA_016868375.1 Betaproteobacteria bacterium
GCTCGGGAGCAGTCGCGTAACAAGGGCGCACCTGGCACTCAAACCAGCGACACAGAGCCTGCGGGCGAGGAGGTGCCATTCTGAACGAAGGCGCGCGGCGGGATCGGCGGCGGGCCTCAGCCTTCTGCGCTTCACGCCGCCTCAAGCCTCCCCTAAACTTATCCACAGCACTTCACGAAAAATTGCTATCCACCCCCTGGTCAAAATTCAACGCGCACGGGTGGTCAAAATTCAACGCGCAGCGACAGCGTGACGATGTCGGGATCATCGGACAGAAACAGAACGCGGCCCTTGAAATGCAGTGCGTCGAGTGGTCTGTCGTCCATGACGGTCACTCTCCGAGCGACGCGCCGATCATCGCGGTCGCGTCGATTTCAACCATTAGCCCAGGGGCTGCAAGCGCTTTCACCTCAACCAGCGTGGAGCAGGGAAAAGGCTCCTTAAGCACCTCGCGTCGAGCCGCTGAAATCTCGGCGCGACGGGAGATGTCAGTGGTGTAGATGGTAAGTTTCACCACGTCACACAAGCCCGATCCTGCAGCGGCGAGCAGACAGGCGATCTTGGCAAGACAGGCGCGGGTCTGCGCTGCCATGTCATTGCCGCCCAGTGCCTGGCCATCCGAACCCGCTGCGGTCACACCCGACAGAAACACCTGTTGATCGACCACCAGACATTGCGAAAACGGCGCCGCCGATTCAGGCACCTCGGGGCAGACGATTCTGCGAATGCTCACGATTGAACTCCAGCAGTGAGACGGCGCTCCCAGGGCTTGCGCGCGCCCGCGGCGTTCAGCGCCCGCAATTGCTCCAATGCGCGCTCCCGCATCCAGCGGCGCACACGCGCCACGCCCACATCATGATCGTAAAAGCATTCATTCTGGTTGGCGTCGGGCTCGACGGCTTCGAGCATCACACGGTCCTGCTCAAGCACCTGCCAGTGGCGGGCTTCGAGCCGGTTGCGATAAAGAAAACGCCAGGTGTCGCGCTCCCAGCCCGTCACCCGGCGGTTGCGCCAAAAGAAATTGGCGCATAACGAATCCGAGATGGGCGTGGACATGAAAATGATGCCGAAATTGCCACCTGGACCGCCCGAGCTCGGGTAGGGAATCTCCAGCCGGGCATAGAGGGCGCCGGTGTCGCACCACTCGCTCCAGTCAAAATTCACATCGCGCTGCGTGATCTTCTCAAAGCGGAAGCCAGCATCGGTATCACGCACCCTGAAGTTCGCGCGCACGTCCCCCACCGCCATGGAGTGTGACTGTCTATGCAGAAAGGTGCCGTGCATGGGGTCGAGGTTATTGTCGATCAGGTAGCGGTAAGCGGTTCGCCATTCGGCATAGCAGAGAAACGCATCGTATTTATCGGAGACAAGTTGCTCGGGCGGCTCGAACGCGCAGGGCTCCGGATGAAGGGAATCTCCAACGTAGGCAAAAATTGCCCCTTTCAGTTCGCGCGCGGGATAAGTGCGAACCGCCATCAGCCCTTCGAGCCTGCACCCCGGGCTACCCGGCACTGACAGCACCTTGCCGCTGGTGGACACTTCCACGCCGTGATAGGCGCAGGCGAGCCGGTCGCCAAGATGACGGCCCATCGATAGTGGCGCGCCGCGGTGCGGGCAGTGATCCTCCTGCACGCAGAGGGTCCCCGACGCGTCGCGCCACAACACGAGCTTCAACCCGAGCCGGTAGAGCGAGATGGGTCGATCGCTCACAAAATGCGAGGGGCACAGTGGATGCCAGCGGTTGCGAAGACCCATGCGAAGCAGGGTCTCGATCTCGTCATCTGTCGGATCGGTATGCATACACTCCTCAGCGACCCATCCGGGCCAGGACCTCGCGGTAGCGCGCCTCGGTCCAGGGCTCGCCGGCTGGCGTGCGCAAACCGTCCGCGTTCAGGCGTTGCACCAGGCCAGGAAGGTCCCAGATGCCTGCAGCAAATGCAGCCTCGATTGCCGAGGCCAGTGCGTTTTCGTAATCGGTCGGCGTTGATTCGCGGGCCTGGTGCGGCCTGAGCCAGGGTTCAGGAAACCGCCTGTCGCCAAACGGATTCACGGCTGGGCATCCGGCCGGGAGAGGGGCGCCGTCCACTCGCCGGCATGGGCACGGGCGCGGATCCGTTCGCGCACCGGCACAAAATCATAAGTGGGGAAAAACTCAGTGCTGAACACACCCCAGGCAGAGCGCTCCAGTTCGACATTGACCATTGCAAGCTTCTCGGGCGGCAGGCGCAGCGTGACAATCTGGCCTATCCCCATCACCACGTTCCAGGACACGATCTCAACCCCCTCGGGCGGAAACCGATCCCACCAGTTGCGCTCGGCGAGTGAGCGCTGCAGCTGGTCGAGATTCTGCGACTGGTCGTGCCGCAGAAAAACGGTGAGCATGATGGTTTCGGCGCCTGGGTTCATCCCTGTCCCTTGCTTGAGAGTGACAGGCCGATGCTACTACGTGACCCACTGAAACACACGCGCGGCACTCTTTCGGGCGCATGCGCAAACTCCTTCAGGAGGAGCTCATGAACCGTCTAGTCGGCGCCCTCGCGGCCGCTTCCGTTTCTGTTTCTGCACTAATGGGCCCAACGCTTTCACGGGCCCAGGCCCCGCAAAAGCTGGAAGAAGTCAGCTACCTTCTGCCCGCGCCCCCCACGTTGCCGGCTTTCGCCCCCTGGGTCCTGGCCCAGCAGCGCGGCTATTGCGCGCGCGAGGGCCTGAAGGTGAACTTCCTGGTGGCCAAGGGTGGCGTTGACGTTGCCAAACAGGTCGGTGCAGGCAACGCACCGATTGGCGGCGGAATCGGCGACACCCCCATCATCGTGCGCGCCCAGGGCGTGCCAGTGACGGCAGTTGCCCTGATCGGTGGCAGGGCACTGCATCACCTTCACGTGCTTGATAACGCCGGCATCAAGCGGGTGGCCGAGCTCAAGGGCCGCACCATCACCGTCATGTCTTATCAGGACACGTCGTACTACGTGCTCCTCGGCGTGCTCGCGTCGGCAGGCCTGACCAAGAATGATGTCGAGGTTCAGGCGGCGGGTCCGGTGGGGGTATGGCAGCAACCCGCAACGGGCAAGGCCCAGGCCTTTGCTGGCCCGGTTGATTTCGCCATCAGCGCACGGGGGGCGGGAGCCAAGGTCACCACGGTGGCCTCCGATCAGTTCATCCCTACCACCACGCAGGCCATTCTTGCCTCGGATGAAATGATCGCCAAACGCCCCGAGCTCATTCAAAAGCTGGTAAGAGCCACGCTCGCCGGGCTTGCCGACATCATGAAGGATCCCAAGGCAGTGATGCCCGATTTCGTCGCAGGTTCACCCACGTTCAAAGGGCGCGAAGCCTTCCTCGAGGACGTATTCAGCCAGTACAACGAATACACCTACCAGGGCGCAGGCCCGTTGGGCGCCATCAACGCAGAGAAGCTTGCGGCGATTCAAAAGTTTTATGTCTCTCAGGGCATTGTTCTGAAAGAGATCCCGGTGGCCGAGCTGTTCACCAACCAGTTCGTCGGCCGTTGATGTCCTCAGGCGCTGGTAACGCCGTACCGGGCGTTGCCATGCTGCTGGTCGGCAGCATTCCGCTTGCAGATTCGGCCGCGGTTTTTCAGGCGGCCGCCCAAACTTTGGGGCGAAGCGTACGCCGACTGCCCGATGGCGAAACCGGCCGCCGGAGTAACTGGATCGCGTGGCAACGGGCAGTATTCGGGGCCGTCACCGCGCTGGTCGAATCCGGGTCGCGCGAGCGCGACTATCAGCTCTTCCCGCCCTTCACCCTGCGCCCTGCCGCGGCGGCCACCGACGTACGCTTTGGGCCGCTCGGTTTTGCCTTTGAGGCGATCGAGTCCTAGAAGATTTTTCAGGACTTGAAGGCCCGGGGCCAGATCGCGCCAGACACCCGAATGCAGGTGGCCCTCCCCACCGCGTGGGCACCCGTCTACTCCTTCATTGTTCACGATCGAGGCATTCTGTCGAGTTGAGGGTATCGGCCGCTCGTCCTTCAATCGGTGGCAGATGCTGCTGAACGCCAAGGACTCGCTTGCGCGCAGGGCGCGGTCGGCGCCGTCCGATGAAGTTTCTGCACCTGAGGCTGGCGACCGATTCATCGACGCCGGAGAGATGCGCGTCGATCACATG
>VGHA01000259.1 GCA_016868375.1 Betaproteobacteria bacterium
CCGGTGTTCAATCGTGCCGTGGGTCTGAAAGACTCCTGGGGAGGCGGCGCGCGCGGCTAGCGTCCCAGCACCGAATCCGCCACAAACGGATTGTGCTGGCGCTCATCGCCAAAGGTGGACATCGGCCCATGCCCGGGCACAAACGCCACATCATCGCCAAGCGGCCAGAGCCGGTCAGTGATTGAATGGATCAGCGTGTCGTAATTGCCACGCGGAAAATCGGTGCGGCCGATCGAGCCCTGAAAAAGCACATCGCCCACGATGGCCAGCCGGCTCGGCGCGTGAAAGAAGATCACATGGCCAGGCGTGTGGCCCGGGCAGTGTCGAACCTCAAGGGTTTGCTCGCCAAACGACACTGTGTCGCCGTCGGCAAGCCAGCGATCGGGCTCGAAGGCCTCGAGGCGCGCAAAGCCAAAGCGCGCGCCCTGCTCGGGCAACTGATCGATCCAAAAGCGGTCGTCTGGGTGCGGACCCTCGAGCGGCACATGGTGGCTGCGCGCAAATTGCGCCGACTTCCCACAGTGATCGATGTGGCCATGGGTGAGAAACACCTTCTCGAGCGTGGCGCCTTCCGAGGCCAGTGCGCGCTCGATCCGATCAAGATCGCCCCCTGGATCAACCGCCGCCGCAAGCCGTGTGCGTTCGCAGATGAGGACCGAGCAGTTTTGCTCAAACGGTGTCACGGGGACAATCAGAAGTTTCAGCGTCATGAACAGGGCTCAGTCGCGCGGCGCAGCCGGATGGTTGGGTTGCCAGGCATGTTCGCGCAGCAGCTCATAGGGGACGATTCGCAGGGCATTTTCGTGCGTGGCTTCCAGGACAACCGGCGGCGCCACCCCTGCCAGGCAGGCTTCGAGCCAACGACTGGCGCACAGGCACCAGCGATCGCCCGGCTTCAACCCGGCAAAGCGCCATTGCGGACGCGGTGTTACCAGGTCGTTGCCGCGCAGCATCGAAAAATCGAGGAATTCACGGGTGACCCGTGCACACACGGTGTGGCTGCCGGTATCCTCCGGACCCGTGTCGCAACACCCTGTGCGCATGAAACCGGTGAGCGGATCGAAGGAGCAGGCCTGCAATGGGCCCCCCAGCACGTTCAGCGGTTGTTCGGTGATCACGGCGTCGGCTCCTTCCAGGACATCCCATCATTGTCGCATCGTGCACGGCTGAGCGGCCAGCCTATTTCCCTGCCGCCTATGATCCTGATCGACGTGTTGCCCCAATCGGTCAGGCACGCTTGATCGATGGATGAGCCCCTGATGAGCGACGCCCACTTGTCTCTCGACCTTCTCGGATCCTCCGTGGCGCCCCGGCGGGGCGATCCTGCACCCTGCGCCACGCGTCTGGATCGTCCTGCGGTGCTCAGCGCGTACACAAAGCAGTTGTTTCTTGGCACCTCATCATGGTCGTTCCCAGGCTGGGAAGACCTGGTCTATGCCAAGGCACTGCCGGAATCAAAGCTGTCAAAACTGGGTCTACTCGCCTACTCCCAGCACCCGCTGCTGAACGCGGTCGGCATCGATCGCGGGTTTTATGCCCCGCTGACACGGGCGCAGTTCGAACACTATGCAAGCCAGGTCCCCGACCCCTTTCGCTTTCTGGTCAAAGCGCCTCAGCTGATTACCGACGCCACGATGCGCGATGAAAACGGCAAACCGGGCGCGCTCAATCCCACCCACCTGGATGCCGCCACGGCAATTACGCAGTTCGTCGCACCCTGCATCGAGGGTCTGGGTGCGAAAGCAGGCGTGCTGGTGTTTCAGGTATCGCCGCTGCCGCGCGCGTGGTTGTCGGAGTCTGCCCGGTGGATTGCACGGCTGGGCGAGTTTCTGAGGCAGCTTCCGCAGGGCCCCTGCTATGCGGTGGAACTGAGAGACCCTGATCTGATCACACCCAGGCTGATGCGCACGCTGGCAGAAACCGGCACCCGCTACTGCCTGAGCCTGCATGACCGGATGCCGCCCATCGAGCGGCAACTGCGCGCACTCGATGCCCTGAACGCGCTTCGGCCCGGCGCCCTGATCGTGCGATGGAATCTGCACCAGGGTCTTCGCTATAACGCCGCGCGTGAACACTACGCGCCCTTCAACCGGCTGGTGGATGAAGACCTGCCTACCCGCACGGCGCTTGCCAGGCGCGCCGCGGACACGTTGCTGGCAGGTCAGCCGGTTATCGTGATTGCGAACAACAAGGCCGAGGGCAGCGCACCGCTGACGCTTCAGAAGCTCGCGGGTGCCATTGCGGAGGCGCTGGCGCGCTGATCAGCCCTGGCCGCGCGCGAACCGCGCGCCGAAAGTCTTGCGGTACTTCGCCACCTTGGGCGCCACCACCATCCGGCAATAGCCCTGCCAGGGATTGCGCTCAAAGTAACGCTGGTGATAGGGCTCAGCCGCAAAGTAGTTGGACAGCGGCGCGACGTCGGTCACGATGGGGTCGCTGAACACCCGCTCACGCGACAGCTGATCTATGACAGCCTGCGCCTCCGATCGCTGGGCGTCATCCATCGTGAAGATGGCCGAACGATACTGCGGCCCTTCATCGTTTCCCTGCCGATCCGGCGTGGTCGGGTCATGAATCACGAAGAAAATTTCCAGCAGCTCACGGAAGCTGATAAGAGTGTCGTCGAACTCAATGCGCACGACTTCGACATGGCCTGTCTTGCCATCGCACACCTGTTCATAGGTGGGCGCATGCACATGCCCGCCGCAATAGCCCGACTCGACCGCCGTGACCCCTTTGACCTCGAGAAACACCGCCTCGAGGCACCAGAAGCACCCACCACCCAGAACCGCCTGCCGGATCATTGCGTGCCCCTTACTTTGCGGATGCCGGGCGCTGGCGCTTGCTGGCGTCAGTACGACCCCGCCCGAGCGTGCTGTGTAATTGGGTGGCGCCCGTGTGGTACTGCACCGGCCAGGCTGCGCCACGGTAATCCTGTTCAGCCGCGGCACGCAGCGTGAAGTAGGGATCGGCGAGATGCGGACGGGCCAGCGCCACCAGATCGGCGCGGCCAGACAGCAACAGCGTGTTCACCTGGTCGCCCGAGGTGATCGCGCCAACCGCCATCGTCGGCATGCCGACCTCCAGCCGAATCTGCTCCGAGAAACCAGCCTGATACATGCGGCCATACACCGGGCGCGCGGCCGGGTCGGTCTGCCCGGTGGAGACGTCCATCAGGTCACAACCTGCCGATTTCAACGCGCGCGCCACCTGGACCGAGTCGGCAGCGGTTTGCCCCCCCTCAATCCAGTCGGTGGCTGAGATCCGCACACTGATCGGGCGCTCGCGCGGCCAGGCGGCGCGAACGGCTTCGAACACCTCGAGCGGAAAGCGCATGCGATTCTTAAGCGAACCGCCATAGCGATCGGTTCTGCGGTTGGTGATCGGCGACAGGAAGCTGGCCAGCAGATAGCCGTGCGCCATATGGACTTCAATCATGTCGAAGTCGGTTTCAATCGTCAGTTCGGTGGCGCGGACAAACTGTGCAATGACCGCATCCATGTCGGCGCGATTCATTTCACGAGGCACCTGGTTGACGCCCTCGCGATAGGCAATGGGTGAGGGCGCGATCAGGGGCCAGTTGCGATGAACGTCGGCCAGCGGCCTGTCCATCTCTTCCCAGCCAACCTGCGTGGAGCCCTTGCGCCCCGCATGGCCCAGCTGAATACACAGCTTTGAGGCGGTGTTGGCATGCACAAAATCGGCAATCCGCCGGAAACCCTGCGCCTGCTCTCGGTTCCACAGGCCGGTGCATCCTGGCGTGATACGGCCTTCCGGAGACACGCAGGTCATCTCGACAAACACCAGCCCCGCGCCACCCTGCGCGCGCGCGCCGTAGTGCACCAGATGCCAGTCGTTGGGTACACCGTCCACCGCCGAGTACTGCGCCATCGGCGACACCACCACCCGGTTGGGCAGCCACATGTCGCGCAACCGGAAGGGCGCGAACATCGGCGGTGCGTCCAGCCAGGAAGGGGTGTCGGTGCGCTTGCCGGTGACCGGATCGGTTCCGGTCTGCGCAATACGCAGCCGCTTTGCCTCGTTGCGATTCCACCAGCGGGTGGCCTCAGTGACCAGACCCGCGTCACGCAT
>VGHA01000260.1 GCA_016868375.1 Betaproteobacteria bacterium
CATCGTGTATGGGCCGCTGATCGCGGGCATGGCCACCATCATGTACGAGGGCACGCCGGTTCGCCCCGACGCCGGAATCCTCTGGCAATTGGTGGAGCGTTACCGGGTCACCGTCATGTTCTCCGCGCCCACCGCCATTCGGGTGCTGAAGAAGCAGGACCCCGCCTGGCTGACGCGGTACGACACCTCATCGCTCAAGGCGCTTTTCCTGGCGGGTGAACCGCTGGATGAACCCACTGCACGGTGGATTGCCGAGGGGCTGGGGCGGCCCATCATCGACAACTACTGGCAGACGGAAACGGGTTGGCCTATTCTTGCCGTCGCCCAGGGTATCGAAAAGACGCCGACACGGTTTGGCAGTCCTGGCATGCCCATGTATGGGTATGACGTTCGGCTGCTGCATGAGCAGACCGGAGAAGAGGTCGGCCCCAATCAGAAGGGCGTGGTTGCCGTGATGCCACCGCTTCCGCCAGGATGCATGCAGACGGTGTGGGGCGACGATGAGCGCTTCGTCAAAACCTATTTTTCAAGCATTCCAGCCAAGCTTGCGTATTCAACCTTCGACTGGGGCATCCGCGACGCGGACGGTTACTATTTCATCCTCGGTCGATCCGACGATGTCATCAATGTTGCGGGGCACCGGCTTGGCACTCGAGAAATCGAGGAATCGCTCTCAAGCCATGCTGCCGTGGCAGAGTGCGCGGTGGTCGGGGTGGCCGATAACCTCAAGGGACAGGTTGCTGTGGGTTTCGCCGTACTCAAGGATCCTTCGCTCGTATCGCAGGCCGAGGTCCGCATGAAGCTGGAAGGCGAACTGATGGCCACTGTGGATCGGCAGCTGGGGGCGGTTGCCCGCCCGTCACGCGTCTACTTTGTGTCCATGCTTCCCAAGACCCGAAGCGGAAAGGTGCTGCGGCGTTCCATTCAAGCGGTTTGCGAAGGGCGCGATCCCGGCGACCTCACCACCATCGAAGACGCCTCCACGATTGATCAGCTCCGGGAGGCGCTTGGCAATCGCTGATGCACTTCGCCCCGGGGTCCAGCGCCGCGAGGTGTTGGGCTGGGCGATGTTTGACTTCGCCAACTCGGGCTACACCACGGTGGTGCTTACCGCGGTGTTCAACGCTTATTTTGTGGGCGTGGTGGCCAGGGGGGCCGAGTGGGCGACGTTCGCATGGACACTCGCGATTGCCGCTTCCAGCGTCATCGTGGCGCTGCTCTCGCCGCCGCTTGGGGTTTGGGCCGATCGGCGCACGGCCCGCAAGAAGCTGCTGCTGTTCAGCACAGCGGGTTGCGTGCTGACTACTGCAATGCTGGCAGGTACCGGGCCAGGGGCCATCACCCTTGCGGTCGCCTTGGTGATCGCGTCAAACGTCTGCTATTGCATCGGTGAGTCGCTTATCGCTTCGTTCCTGCCCGACATCGCCAAGCCCGATTCCATCGGCCGTGTATCGGGGTGGGGCTGGGGGTTTGGCTACTTCGGCGGCATGCTCACGCTTGGCCTCGCGCTTGCATGGGTCTTGAGCGCGCCATCGCGCGGCGAAACCGCCGCACAGTCGGTCCCGCACACGATGCTGATCACTGCTGTCGTATTCGCACTCGCGTCGGTGCCCACCTTTCTGCTGCTGCGTGAACGTGGCACCGGTGCAGGCGTTGTTGCAACACCCGATGCGCCGGCGCGTCCGGTTGAGTCAGCCTGGCACGCACTGGTGCGCAGCGTCGCGTCACTCAAGGCCTATCCCGATCTTCGCCGTCTGTTGATCTGCATGACGTGTTATCAAGCGGGTATCGCAGTGGTGATTGCGCTGGCCGCAGTGTACGCAGAGCAGCAGATGGGGTTCACCCAAACCGATACGATGCTGCTGGTGTTCGCGGTCAATATTGCCGCGGCACTGGGTGCATTCGGTTTCGGCCCGTTGCAAGATCGCATCGGCCATCGACGCGCGCTGGCCATTACATTGGTCGGGTGGATCGCCATGACCCTGATCGCGGGGTTGGGCACCAGCAAAGGTCAGTTCTGGGCGGCGGCGGTACTGGCGGGGCTTTGCATTGGTGCCAGTCAATCATGCGGGCGGGCGATGGTGGGGCTGCTGTCGCCCGAATCCCGACTCGCGGAGTTCTTCGGTCTGTGGTCGCTGGCGGTCAGGGTGGCCGCTGTGATTGGTCCTATCACTTACGGTGCGGTCACCTGGGCAACGGCTGGCAACCATCGACTTGCCATTCTGGTTACCGGCGTCTTTTTCGTGGCGGCGCTGGCAGTGCTTCGAACGGTTGACGTTGAGCGTGGTGCGCGGCTGCGCTCAGTCGGATGCGCCTGAACGGATCGGCGTGCCTTCAGTGCCCAGGGTCACAGCGATGCGGTACAGGCCTTCCAAAACCAGATTTTCAACGTAGGTAAACGGGATGGTGAGCCGCGGTCCGAGCGAGCGCGCCGCACCACCAGACAAAATGCAGCGCACATCAGGATAATTTTTCTGGTGTTGCACAAACACGCGCTCTACTGCGCCAGCCTGCGCATGGGCACAGCCGGTTGCGATGGCGTCCACCGTCTGACGCGGAAAGTCAACGTAGTCGCCGGCAGCGTCTGGAAGCGTGGCGGTGTTCTGATTCAAGGCGCGCTGCATGAGCCCAAGGCCAGGCATGATGCCGCCGCCCAGAAAGCGGCCATCGGTGCTGAGCATGTCGAGCGTGGTGGCGGTGCCGCACACGACCACCAGTGCTGCGCGTTCGCCTATCAGCGCCCGCGCGCCGATCATGGCCGCCCAGCGATCGCATCCCAGCGCGGCAGGGTTCAGGTAGCCGTTGGTGATGCCGCACTGCTGAGCCTTTGAACTGATCCAATTTGGGACTGGCGCATCGGGCCAGACTTCCAGGGCTCGCAGGACCGGATTCACAACCCGCGTGCCTGCCACGCTTGCGATGACGATGCGGTCTGGCCGAGGTAGCTTTCGCCAGGCGCGCATGACCATGGGAATCTCATCGAGAAGCACGCGTCCGTACTCTCGGACCTGTGATTGCGCGGTGGTCGTCGGGTCTTGCGGCGGCGCGTAGATGCCCCACTTGAAGAAAGTGTTTCCGATATCGATGAGCAGGAAGCTCATGGCGGGCTCAGGAATCAATGAACGGGCGGCGAGTGTAATACAAGCCTACAGGCCTGCGCGCCGCGCTCTGTTTCGGATTAGTCGAGCGGTTCCGGGGGGGGCGCCCGTCGAACCCAGTCACTGGCCCGGTCGTAGGCATGCGCCAGTTGCAGAACCTGAAGGTCGCCGCGTGGCTTGCCGATCAGCTGCAATCCCATCGGTAAGCCACGCGCGCCCCCGAATCCAGCCGGGACGCTGGCAGCGGGCAAGCCAGCCATGGTGGCGGGAATGACGACTTCCATCCAGCGGTGGTAGGTGTCCATCGCTCGGCCCGCTATTTCAGACGGCCAGTTTGACGATAGATCAAACGGAAACACCTGCGCGCTGGGCAGCGCGAGGATGTCATAGCGTTCGAACAGCGACAGCGCTGCGCGATACCAGTCGCTGCGCGCGACCGATGCGCGGTAAATGTCATGCGCATTCCGGCGCAGTCCCTGCTCGACTTCCCAAACCGCTTCGGGTTTCAGTAAATCGCGACGTTTCGGATCGAGGTAGTGCGCCGATAGTGCGCCGCCCGCGAGCATGCTGCGCAGAACAATCCAAGCCTGCCAGAGGCGCTCGGCGTCAAAACCAAGACGCGCCGGTTCCACCTCGCATCCCAGGGCGACCAGCGTCTGCAGCGCATCCTCGCAGACCTCGGTAACTCCTGACTCTAACGCCAGATGACCCTCGAGCGATCCTAGCCAACCGATCCTGAGCCCGCGCCTAGGAGGCTCAAGGGGGTGCGCCAGGCCGGAGGGATCCTCGCCAAGAGATAGTGGGCTGCGCCGATCATGGCCTCCCTGAATCGCAAGCAGTTGAGCGAGATCGGCCGCGCTGCGCGCCATCGGGCCCTCGACGCCTAACTGCTGGCCGAAAACATCGAACTCGGGCAGTTTGGGTACGCGACCAAACGACGGACGGAATCCGAAAATGTTGTTCCAGCCCGCAGGGTT
>VGHA01000261.1 GCA_016868375.1 Betaproteobacteria bacterium
AGGATCAGCCCATGAACGGATAAAGCACTGTCACGCGCCACAGGGTCCGGGGCCGCGACAGGTCCACCAGGGGCGCGCTGTGCAGCAGCAGGGCGTTGTCCCAGACGATCACATCGCCATTTTCATAGTGGTGGGTATGGCAATAGCGCGCCTGCGTGGCGTGCGCTGCCAGATCGCGCAACAGCGCCAGACCTTCCTCATCCGGCAGGCCTTCAATGCTGAAGGCGCTGCCGCTGACGGCGTAGAGTGCGGGCTCGCCGGTCCACGGGTGCGGCCTGACCAGCGGGTGGCGCACCCAGTGAACCCGTTGGGTCTGTTCTTCATTGAGCACCGAGGCCACCGTGCGCGAACGCTGATCGAGATCGTCGCGATTGCCGTAGTGGTGCCGGACCACCAAGTCGGAAATTTTCCCCCTTATGCTGGCCGGAAGATCGGCGTAGGCGTGGGCCTGCTGGGCGAAAGTGGTTCCGTTGGGGGCAGGTGGGACGTCAATCGCATGCAAGATGGTGCAGCGTGCCGGTTCCTCAAGATAGGAATAGTCGCTGTGGAAATAGGTGCCTGCATCGACCAGGCCGGTGGGACGCCCATCCTTGTGCACATTTGAAAGGATGAGGATATTGGGGTCCTCGGGATGATGGAAAGTGTCGATCACATGGGGCGATGGCCGACCCCATCGACGCGCAAATCTCACCAGGTCGGCTGGGGCGAGCGACTGGTGCTTGATGACGATAAACCCAAACCGGTGCAGGGCGTCTGCCAGCATCTGCTGCTGATCGGCATGCAGCGCCTCGTGCAGGTCGAGACCCTGAACCGAGGCGCCGGCAACATCACTCAGCGGCTGGATCCGGACCATGGCCTTACTTGAGCATGTCGGGGGCAAAAATACTGGGCAAAAACAGGGCGATCTGGGGAAACAGAATCACCGCCACCAGCACCAGCAGCATGGGCACCAGCATGATCATGGTGTCCTTGATCGCAAAGCTCAGGGGTACCTTGGCCACCGCACATGAGATCATCAGACACATGCCATAGGGTGGCGTGATCAGGCCAAAAGCCAGCGAGACGATGCCCACGATCGCAAAGTGCACGGGGTGCATACCAACCGATTCGGCCAAGGGCTGCAGGGTGGTGCCAACAATGATGATGGCGGGGATAGCGTCGAGAAAGCAGCCCACCACCAGGAATGTGGCGGCAATCAGCAGGCTGGCGCCGATCACGCCCAGCTCCCAGGACTGCACGTTGGCCAGCAGGGCCTTGGGTATCTGGTAATAGGCCAGCAGCCAGCCGAACACCGATGCGGTACCGACACAAAACAGGGCTACTGCGCTGAGTTTGCCGGTATCGATCACCGCAGCCAGAAAGCCGTTCCAGTTCATTTCGCGGTAGAAAATCAGCGACAGCACGGCCGCATACAGGACTGCCACCGCTGCCGATTCGGTGGCGGTGAACAGACCCATCAGGATGCCCCCCACAATGATGACCGGGGTCAGCATGGCCGGAACAGCCACCAGGGCGGCTTTGTAGATTTCGCGCAGACTGGCCCTCGGGTAGACGGGGTAATTACGCCGCTTGGCGTAGGCGTGCACCGTGGCCATCTGGGCCAGGCCGATCAGCAGACCGGGCAATATGCCCGCGAGGTACATGGCGCCAATGGAGGTGGAGATCACGCCGCCCCACACCACCATCAAGATCGACGGCGGGATGATCACGGCGAGAACGGCCGACACCGCGGTGATGGCGATGGAAAACGACAGGTCGTAGCCTTCCTTGACCTGCGCTTCGATGAACAGCTTGCCCTGGCTGGCAGCGTCGGCCGTGGATGAACCTGAAATACCGGCAAAGAAGACCGACAGGATCACATTGATCTGGGCCAATCCACCCGGGAAGTGACCGACGAGGGCGCGAGACAACCGCATCAGGCGGTCGGTGATGCCGCCACCGTTCATGAGGTTGGCGGTCAGGAGGAAAAAAGGCACCGCCAGCAAGATGAACGAGTTGTAGGACTTGAACATTTCGTTGAACAGGACCATTGGCGAGAGTCGGGGCTCCAGGACCAGCACAGGCAAGGACGCCAGTCCGAGCGAAAAAGCCACCGGGACGCGGATGGCCAGCAGAAAGAAAAAAGCGCCAAACAGGACCAGCGCAGCCATCGAAGGCGACAAAAGAGAGGAACTCAAATCACAGACCCCTGGATGGAACTTTCACGAACATCACCACTGTTCATCAGGTGATCGAGCAAAAAGACGATCCACAAACCGCCCGCGATCGGCCAGGCAATGAAGATCCACCACATCGGCATTTCGGCCAGTTCGGAGGTCTGGTTCCATCCGAATTTGGTGAATGCAATCCCCCAATAGAGGATCACCGCAGAAAATACCAGCATGGCCAACTGGCTCAGGCGCAGCAGGACGTGCGCCGTGCGGCCCGAGAGATTTGGGAAGAAGTCGACATCGAAATGCAAACGCTCGCGCACCCCCAGGGTGGCCCCCAGCATGATGAGCCACACGAAAAAGAAGCGACTCATCTCCTCGGTCCACATGTAGCGGGGGATCAGGTCGGTGAAGCGGGAGAAAATCTGCAGACTAACCGGAACGATCAACAGCAAGAGGGTGGTGATCAGCAGGAAATGCAATAGACGGTCGACAAGGGCCAGAAGTTTCTGCATGGAATGTCCCATGAAAACGAGCAGCACCTGGCTGCCCGTTGCTGCTCGAAAACGCTTACTTCAGGCTGTTGATCCGGGCGTAAATGGCTTCGGCCCCGACCTCCTTGGCATAGGCAGCCATGACGGGATCGACGAGCTTTTGCATTTCGGCGCGCTGGGTAAAGGGGATCTGCTTGAGCTTGCCTTCGCGGGCGTATTTGTCAAGCTTGGCCTGGTCCTCGGACGATTCGATCTGGCGACCATAGGCGCCCGCTTCCTTGCCCGCCCGCAAAATGGCCGCCTGCAAATCTGCCGGCAGTTTTTGCAGCGTCTTGACGGAGAAGCACAGAGGGCGGATGGTGATGGCATGCCGGGTCATCAGGATGTTGGGGGCCACCTCGTAGAACTTCATGGCCTCGACACCGGCGGCCTCGTTCTCGCCGGCCTGGATCACGCTGTTCTGGATCGCGTTGTAGACCTCGTTGTAGGCAATGACGGTAGGGGTCATGCCCACCGCGCCAAAGGTACGGCTCCAGATCGGGGCACCCTGGACGCGGACCTTGAGGTTCTTGAGCTCGTTGAGGTTGGTGGCCGTCTTGTTGGCAAAAATATTGCGGACGCCGCCACCGGCATAACCAATCAGTTTGACGTCGGCCTTTTGCTCAACCTCATCGGCAATCGGCTTGAGCACATCCTGGTCCAGCACCTTGTTCCAGTGGGTCAGGTCGCTGAACAAAAAGGGCGCATCGATGAAGGGCGCTGCCTTGGAGAAGGTGGACATGTGAGCCGGCGAGACGATGGCGTAGTCGACCGCCTTGCCCTGGTTCATGTAGGCAAAGTAATCCTTCTCGAGACCCAGCGAGCTGTTCTTGTGCAGCACGAAATTGATCGGCTTGCCGTAATAGCGATTGACGAGTTCTTCGAAGCGCACCATGGCCTTGGTAAAGGCGTGGTCGTCGCCAAACTGGGAGGCGCCATGCAGGGTGATGGGCGCCTGCTGAGCGCTCACGCCAAGCGCGAGGACGGAAGAAAAGACTGCGGCGAGCAATAGCTTCAAAATCTTCATGGGCTTGTCTCCAGTGGGAAGGGTTCAACACCAAAGGCGATGTCCCGAACTCAGTTGCAGGTTTGAGCTGGTGGACGGGAACCATTATGCAGCCAGTTTCTGCTCTTGCTGGGAGCGAAGTGCGAGGATGAGCTCTGGCAGTTGGGCAAAGCCCTTGATGCGGCGCGTGCCCCGCTACGACCGGCTTCGGCCAACGACGCGGTGTTCACGCTGCCCGCCAACGATCCCCTCTTTGCAGAGCCCGCTGCCGAGACGATTCCCCCGCCAGAGCCGCTGCCACCGGGCTGGGATTGCGTGGGCGGGGTGCTGGGCGAGCTCATGGCACTCATGACAAA
>VGHA01000262.1 GCA_016868375.1 Betaproteobacteria bacterium
TAGGCAAGCACCTGGGCCAGCGCGACCCGCTTTCTCATGCCACCGGACAATTCGTTCGGGAAGTGCTTGCCGAAACCGGACAGGTTGACCATCGCGAGCAGCTGCTCGACGCGCTGACGGGCATCGACAGCCGACACGCCACGCAGCCGCAACGGCAATATCACGTTGTCCTCGGCGGTGCGCCAGGGCAGCAGGCCATCAGCCTGGGTCATGTAGCCGACCGCCCGGTTGGGTCCCTGTACGACCTTGCCATCGTGTTCGATCACACCCCCCGTGGGCTCGAGGATGCCGGCCACCATGTTGAGCAGCGTCGATTTGCCACAACCCGACGGGCCGGCGAACGCGACGAACTCCCCATCAGCAACCGACAGATGGAAATCATCAAGCGCGACCACTTCTCGGCCGCGCCGGACGAAGATCTTGGTAACCCCCCGGATCTCGATCGACATCAGCCAAGGGCTCTCTTGACGATGGACAGATTAAAGGCCTTGTCGTAACTGTAGTCCGCCGGGGCTGGTTTCTGCCCCGCCTCGACCAGCGCGTCGTTCATGAACTTGAGGTTGACGTTGAAATGGTGCTGGGTCGGGGTCGGGTCCTTCATGTAGATCCCAATGTTGTTCTGGAAGGCGATCTCGAAGAGCTCATCATCGACCGCCTGGAACCAGACCCGGGACATTGCCTTGAAGGTCTTGGGATCGTCGTGGATGGCCTTGAGCGCAAGGGCTGTTCCCTTGACGTAGGCGATCAATTCGGCCTCTTTCTTCTTGAGTGTCGCTTCGGTGACGCTCGCCGTGATGTAAAGGAAGTCGTCGAAGCCAGGCGGCGGGTTGATCGACATGTTGAAGAGGTAGGCCGCACCGGCGCGCTTGACGGCCTGGTCGGACGTTGGCGAAGACAGGCAGAACCCATCGATCTGGTCTTTTTCCATCGCGGCCACCATCGCCGGTACGCCACGGATCGTCACCAGCTTCGCATCCTTGTTGGGATCCGCGCCGCCGATCTTGAGGAAATGCCGCAGCAGCTGATCCGGAGCGCTGCCGGGGCCGGTATGGCCGAGCCGAAGGCCCTTGAGCGCAGCACCCCTTTTTTCGACCGACGATTTCTCGTCCACGCCCAGCTTGTCGAGGATCGACTTGCGCACGACGATGTTGCTGGCGAACTTGTTGACCATGCCGGCGATGATCACGACCGGCTGGCCAAGAATCTGCACCCGCATATTCTGCTGGGGCGCGCCCAGCAAAATATCGGCCGCACCCCCGACGAGCGCGTCGTGGTTGACGCCCCGCTCGGTCGCAGCCATCGTCACCTTGAGCCCTGAGCGGTCGAAGTACTTGGCGTCAATGGCGAAGTCCTCCGCGCCCCAGATCCAGGACCGGGAGGTCGAGCGCAGGCTGCTCAACTGCAGGCTCTGGGCCATCGCCGGCGCGACGCTCATCCCCACCACCGCGCCAAAGCCTTGAGCCGCTGCCAGCCCCCCCAGACCCGATGTCGCGCGAATGAGCTCACGACGCGAGGTGTCGATCGAGATTGGTTTACCCATCGTCAGTCTCTGGTATGTATTGGAATGGAAAGCAAAGAATCTATGCCGTGTGAGAGTCGCAACTTATCCTAACAAACCCGAGGGGGTCAATCCGATATGAGCAGCAATGAGATCAAGACGCAGGCGTACGACATCGCGGCAAGGCTTGCGAGAGTCAAGTCGCAGCGAGGCTATCTCCTGCCGCATCATGGCCTGATGGCGGTGCTGTCCGAGTCGATGCTGGCCGGCTACGATGCGGCGTACACGGCGCTCGCGCTCGAGCACAAGGTTCTGTCCGTGCGGGATCGAGAGATCGTCTGGCTGGCAGTGCTGATCGCAACCGACGAGGGACTGGCCACCCACCACATTCCCAAGTACCTGCAGGGTGGCGGCTCGATGAACGAGTTCGCAGCCATTGCCCGTCTGGCAGCTTTCACGGTGGGTTCGGTCGGCTACCGCTTCCTGGAAGAGCACTGGCGGTCGCACCTGGAGGGTTTCGATCCGCAAGCCGCCTGTCGCGAGGGCATTCTCCGGGCCGGCGCGCCCCTCGAGCCTCGGCAGATCTGGATGGCCGCCTGCGCCATCCATGCGGCCCGGGCCGAGCACCTGCTGCTGCGCTGGTCGCTGCTCGCCGCGTATGGGGCCCGGGTGCCGGAACTGGAGCTTGGCGAAGCGCTGTCGATCATGATGTTCCCGGGCAGCGTGCCCTACTTTGTCGAAGCTGCCCGAATCTGGCTCGAACTCATCCGAACCGGGGAGGTCGAGCCCTCGCCCGCCTTTGCCGCCTGGGCGGCGCTCGAGGGCCAGGGGGGCTTCGACGAGGCCTCCGGTAAGGTCAGGCCAGGTCGATGACCAGATTCCGGCTGTCGTCGCAGCGGGCGGTTGCAGCAGGCGGGACGACCACCGTGGACTCCCGCTCCTCGACCAGGGCGGGCCCCGTCAGTTGGTCGCCGGGAGCCAGGGCGTAGCGGTCATAGACCGGCGTGCGCAGAAAGCCACCCGACTTCTCGAACCAGGCGTCACGCCAGGCGGACGGAGTCGGGCTCGCGTCCCGTACAGGCGACTCTGCCCCTGCGGCGCCTGCCGCACTCGCCCGAGGTCTCGCGTGGGCCAGATCGATCTCGACCCGAGGACCACTGACCACCATTCGCCAGGACACGACCTCGACACTCATCGCCGACTCGATGCGACCGAAATGTCGCAGGTAAGTCCGCTCGAACGCTGCCACCATGGCTGCCCGGTCACTCATTCGCACCGCCTCTCGATCGAGGTCGACGTCGATTTCGTAGCCCTGCCCGACATAGCGCATCGCTGCCGCCAGACTGACCGTCACCGAACCTGAGGCCGTGCCAGCGGTCGCGAGCATCGATTCACCCTCGGCCTGCAGGCTGTCCAGCAGGGCGTTGACCGAGGCGAAATCCACCGACTCCAGCGCCTCGAGCCGCCCCCGAACGAAGGCGAAGGACGTCGGCGCGGCCAGGAACCCAAACGCTGAGGCCACGCCTGCGCCGAGCGGACAGATCACCCTGGAAACGCCGAGCTTGCCAGCAATGTGGGTTGCATGGACCGGGCCCGCGCCGCCAATCGGCAGCATCGCGTAATCGCCGATCCGCCGGGCCTTCTCGAGCGCGTGAATCACGGCTGCGCGCGCCATGTTTTCGTTCACCAGATCATGAATTCCCCAGGCAGCCTGCTCGATCGTCAGACCCAGCGGCTCACCGATCTGGCGGGCGATGGCTGATCGGGCGGCCGCCAGGTCCAGGCGCATATCGCCGCCGAGAAAGCTGTTGGTTCCCAGGTACCCCAGCACCAGGTCCGCGTCGGTCACCGTTGGATCGACCCCGCCTCGGCCATAACAGGCGGGACCCGGATCCGCGCTCGAACTATCGGGGCCTACCTGCAACAGACCCAGCCGGTCGACCCGCGCGATCGAGCCGCCACCGGCACCGATCTCGATCATGTCGATAACGGGAATTCGCAGGGGTAGCCCGCTGCCCTTCTTGAACCGAAACACCCGGGCCACTTCGAATTCGGTTCCGCGCAGTGGCTCGCCGTCATCGATCAGGCAGGCCTTCGCCGTCGTGCCGCCCATGTCGAAGCAGAAAATGTCGCGTTCGCCGGCTGCCGCTCCGTAGCGGGTTGTCGCTTGCACCCCGCCCGCCGGGCCGGACTGCACCAGTCTGATCGGATGGCGAATCGCGGTCCGCTGATGGACGGTCCCACCGTCAGAGAGGACCAGGTAGAGGGGGTGACCAATCCCGATCTCGCGCAAGCCACTGGCGATCCGGGCGAGGTAACGCTCGAAAATCGGCAATACGTACGCGTTGGCAACGGTTGTCGACATCCGCTCATACTCGCCGATCTCGGGCACCACGTCGCTCGAGATGCAGGTGATCAGGTCCGGGCAGACCTCGCGCAGGATGGCTTGAACCCTCTCCTCGTGGGCAGGGTTTCGGAACGAATGCAGCAGACAGATGCCGGCCGCCTGGACCCCC
>VGHA01000263.1 GCA_016868375.1 Betaproteobacteria bacterium
TTCTCAAGATTACTTCTAGAACGAGAAATGAAGTATGCGCGGTGAGTTGTGGTTGGCAACCCCTGTAGAGACGGCGACCGAACAAAAAATGTTCGTGTCTTTGGAACTGCAGTTGTATGCCAGGCGATTGCGCGCGGGCGGTAGCCAATGGGCTGGAAAAAAGCAGAGAGCCGTCATGACTTCGAGCACAGTCCGCTGACGGCGATCGGCCAGGACCGTCGGCCTGCCTGCCCGCCGTGCACATCTGAATGGCTCTTGAAGGCTAGGTTGCTGCCGCTCCGGTTTGGCGCGATGACCGGCTATTCCAGCCGAAACCTGCCGTTTGTATTGCCCTCGGTCGGCCACGCGCTTACCGCGAGGGCGCCACGACGCAGTCTCCCCCAGCCTTATGCTGGTCGACCGGCCTGAACCGGTGCTCGGTAAGCACTACGTGATGACGGGAAACGTTGCAAGGACTTTCGGGAGTCGTCCCTCAACTCGGGCGCGCAAATCGGCGTCTTCCTTGCACCTCTACAGAAAAACGCTGACTGCATGAACAACATCATTCAAAAACGAGGCTGTGCCAATGATCACAAGCCGCTTGTCTACAGTTGGGTCGTAGGCGTGCTTGCCGCCATCGTGGTAAACATTCGGTGAACGGGGGTCTGATCGCCTACCGTGTGAGGACTGCGGCGAAGTCGCGCTGGAGCGGATAGAGCCAGATGTTCTTCTTTGGGAGAGTCGGTCGACTGGAGGTGCTCTTCTTCCCACGACCTGTCGTGCGCCCCACGCACTGCCAGTTTGCCGCCTTGTAGCATATTCCCTGATGACGGGGACTTTCCACGAAGGTCTCCAACAACACCGGGCGATAGCCGTAGCGCTGCAGCCAATCCCGCGGGAGTTGCCGCGCCGTCAAGGACAGGATCTTGGATGCAAGTCCCTTGGATTGCACCCACGGCAGGATCAGAAACCGCGCGTTGTTGACGATCCGGTGCAGATTCCGTAGCCGCTGCTCGGTATTCCAAGCAATCAGCCGATCACGATCGGCTAGCCGCCAGGCACTGGCCCCAAAGCTGATCAAGGCCACCAGGCGAGAGCCGGCGTAGACGTTGTAACGGATCTGACTACCCGACATCGGCGTGTAGCCCAGATAGTGGTAGCGCGCCACGTATTCATTCCACAGCCTGGAGGCATCGACCCGGCCCGGCACCACCTCCAGCCTTAGCGCGCCGAGTTCGTGCACCGGTACCGTGATGGGCGACTGCGGGTCTGTCGCAGGAGTCGGCGCGAGCTGCCTTCTCGGCCCGCGGGCTTGCTTGAGAGGCCGCGGCAACACAATCAGGCCGTCGGCTTGCATACGCAGCATCGCCACCCGGCAACTCATCTCGCGCAGCCGCCCATCCGGACGGCGCCAGTCAAACTGTTCACAAACTCGCCGGGACAAGGCGGCTCGATTCAGTTCGGGATGTCGGGCGATCAGATCGACGATCTGTCGCAACTCCTCATCGGTGAACTCGCGGCCACTGTAGCGTTTCATGAGGAGTCGATTTTAGGGCTCGCCCGCATCAGCGCCAACTGAGCCTCATCCATGCTCCAGGGCAGAAACCCGTCCAAGCTGGCCGGCGCCTGACCGCCCGCATCACGGCAGGCCTCAAGGTATCGGGTGAGCCAGGTTCTTGGGTTCAGGCCCCACATGCGTACGGTAGCGAACAGCCCCATCAGGGTCGCAGCCAGGGTGCCGGAGCACTCGCTGCCCGAGCCATAGTAGTTCTTGCGCCCGACGACTGCGGGCCTGAGCAGCCGCTCCGCTTCATTGTTGTCGAGGTCAATGAACGGGTGATCAATGTGCAGCACCAGCCCGGGCCAGTACAAGCGCAGGGCCCGCAGCGCATGGGCGGCGGGTTTAGGCTTGTCCGCATCGGATAGCTCGGTTTCGCACTGCGCAAGCAGTGCCGCAAGCAGCGCGGTGAGCTGCGTGTGGCTTTCGATGAACGCCGTGCTCGCCGGGTCGTCCGCGTGCTGCCGACGCTTTGCATGCAGTGCGTACACCTGCCCGATCTGCGCGACCCAGGCCATGGCCCAACCCCATAACTTCGGATGGTCGTTGGCCACTCGCAGGAAGTCGCGACGCTGGTGCGCCCAGCAGATTGCCAGTTCCACCCCCGGGGTGCACCGGGCGAACTTCCGGTAGGCCGAATACCGATCCACGCTCAAAACGCCAGGGCCCACGCCGTGGAGCGCCGAAAGAGGTACCGCAGCCGATCGCGAGGGATCAAGAACGAAGCTCACGACCTCGGCACTGCTGAAGACCCACAGATACCAGCGATGCCCGATCTTGCCGACCCGATCCTCGAACACCTCCCAGCGCGTCTCATCGGCGTGCCAATACTGAGCTTGACGCAGCCGCGCCAAGCTCGCCGCCGCAAGCGGAGCGAACAGGGGTGCCAGAACGCGCATCCCATCGGTGAGCGTTCCTTGCGCGATCTCCAGGCCCAGGTCGCCCCAGTCGCAGAGCAGTCGATGGGTGGGCTGACCGTAGAGGTATTTGGAGAGCAGCGCCTCCACCCAGATCGATACGCCGAGTTTGCCCCGTGTGATCAGCTGCGCCGGCACCGGCGCACTCACCACCGCCGGGCCAACACCACAGGCGCAGACCGGACGGTAGCGATGGCGACGCACCACGCGGCGGTAGGCCTTGACTTCGATCTCGAGCACCTCGGCGTCATGGGTGCCGGAGATCTCCTCGAAGGGGTGCCCACAATCCCCACAGCATCGATCATCGAGCTCGAGGTGCTGCTCGCGAGCGGGCAGTGATGACAGACACCGACGGCCATGCCCAGGCGCGCCACGCTGCTGCCCCCGCGGGCGTCGAGGAATCTCAGGGGGCACCTCACCAGCCCGCACCGTGACCGATCGGGCGTGTTCGGTCTTCGAACCGAAGACCCGTTTGCGCAGATCACGGATCTGCGCCTTGGCAGTATCGAGTTCGCCCTGCAGTCGCCCGATCTCAGAGCGGGCCCGATCGAGTTGAGCCGCATGGTCCCGCTCCATCCGCTGCATGCGCTTGACCGCCTTCCCATGCAGGGTCCGATACGATGACAGTTGCTGGCGAAGCTCGATGTGTTCCCGGCGTGAGATTGTGACTGTCTGGAGATCAAAGGGGGTAGGCTCGGGGGCGGCCGCCGATGCGTCAGCATCAATGTCGTGGGTGGGCGTTGCGCTTTCGGTGCGATCCATGAGTCGCACGGTAAACCGAAAAACCGGATGTGTCCAGCTCTTTTTGCCCGGCTCAGCGCGGTGAACCCCCGTTCACCGAATGTTTACATCCGCTGGGCAATGATGGTCTATCCACGAGAGCTGAAAACGCGCTCGTACAAGCCCAAGGCATGGAGCAATTGAATAGGGACTCCCAAACAAAAGGAGTCCTGCGATGCAAAACCATGCCGCACCTGTTCAACCCCGTCGGAATCTGATCCGGCCCCTCCCGGACGGTGCTACCCGCTTCGCCCTCGACGAAAACGAGCTCGCCGCGCGCTGGGGGCTCTCCGTCAAAACCCTGCGCCGCTGGCGCCAAGAGCACCTTGGTCCCATCTTCTGCAAGCTCGGCGCCCGGGTCACCTACCTGATCGCCGAAGTTGAGGCCTTCGAGCGCCGCGTCTCGCGGTATTCGACCTCCGCTCGTGCGTACCAGTGAGGGAAATGGTCATGGCCGACATCACCATTTTTCCCGACAGGCTGACCGCGATGACGGAAGCCGACCTGGCAGCTTTGCCTGCTGAACATCTGCGCGAAATTCATTTCAATCTCGCGCAGCTGGTCGAATGGGTCAAGAAAGCTCAGGCCAAGACCCACAACGCAATGAAGCGTAGGTACGCCGAGCGAGAGCGAGCCGCGCGCTCTGAAGCTAGAAAGGACTTCGGCACCGTCCATTTCCAGGACGGCCCGATCTGCGTCACGGTCGACACGCCAAAGCGCGTCTCCTGGGATCAGGCCCAACTGGCCGA
>VGHA01000264.1 GCA_016868375.1 Betaproteobacteria bacterium
CCCACCGGGAACAACCAGAATCACCACCATCAGGATGAGGGCATACACCAGCGTCTTCCAGTAGCCCGCGGAAAAGAGCTGTTCGCCCAATGCCGTCAGTACGCCTGCGCCCAGCACCGGCCCCCAAAAGCCGGTTGTGCCGCCGATCATGGCGTAGATCACCAGATCGGTGGACATCAGAAAGCTGAACACCTGGGGATTCACAAACAGCAGGTACATTGAGTGCACCGCACCCATGGCTCCCACGGCCGCGCACGACATGGCGAAACAGGCTGTCTTGTGGGCAGCGGCGTCCACGCCCACACTTTCCGCTAGGCGTTCGCTGGACTCAGTCTTGAGCGTGAGAAGCGTTGCACCAAAGCGGGTTTGCTCAAGTCGAGCAAAGAACGCCACCACTGCAACGGCAACCACCATGGCCAACCAATAAAACGCGAAATGCGTATCGAGCTTGATACCGAAAAAGCTGGGTCTGGGCACGTTCGCAATCCCTGACGGCCCGCCAAGCCAATCGAATGCACGGGCAATGGCCACCACGATCTCGCCAAACGCAAATACCGCCAGCGAGAAATAGATGCCGCGAAGGCGCAGCGTCAATGCGCCCAGTCCCCAGGCTACCGCGCCGGACATTGCCGCCGCCGCTACGATTCCGAACCAGGGCGACACGCCGAACCGCACCGACAGTACAACGCTGGTGTATGCGCCAAGTGCAATGAAGCCGGCATGTCCGAGCGACAGATACCCCATGCGCAACACCGCGCACAAGGCCACCGTGTAGGTGATATTCATGAGTACGACGATGGCCACGTGCAACCAATAGTTGGTTGCGACAAATGGCAAAACCAGCAGTACCAGAATGAGCGCAGGGCCGAGCGCCCTGGAAGAAGGCTGTGTCACCGTACGCGCCCCATCAGGCCTTGCGGTCTGAACACCAGCATTGCAATCATGGCCACAAACACCAGCACGTGCGCCGCTTCGGCACCCAGGGTTAGCGCTCCGACCGCCTGGATAATGCCGATGAGAAGCCCCGCCACGACGGTGCCCGTGATGCTGCCCAGCCCACCCACGATAATGATGATGAATGACATCAGAATCGCCTCGAGCCCCATCCCAGGGTTGATCGAGTAAATGGGTGCGACGAACACCCCGCCAAGCGCTGCCAGCGCAAAACCAAGCGCCACTGCAATGCCTGCCACGCGGTCGGTATCCACCCCAAGCATTCGGGCGGTTTCCTCGTCTTCCTCAATTGCGCGCATCGCCAAACCGGTTCTGGTTCGGTAAACGATCAGGTACAGGATGGCCACCAGCACCATGGCGATTGACGCCGCAGCAAGGCGCTCGATCGGAACTCGAACGCTGCCGAGCAGCAACACGCCCTCCAGCACCGAGGGAACTGTTTTCTCTTGCGCTCCAAATGCGATCCACGACACCGACTGAATAATGAGCGACACCCCGACCGTTGCCACCAGCAGCTGAAGCCACTGGCCGCGCAACCGCCGGAAAATCGTGCGCTCCACGGCAAACCCTGCCAGCACCGACAAGGCGACGATGACGGGAACGGCCGCCCAAAGCGGCCACTCCATTGCGACAAACAGCAAATACACCAACATCGCGCCCAGCATGTACAGCTCGCCATGCGCGAAATTGACGATATGCAGGATGCCGTAGATCAGCGTCAGACCGAGCGCGGTCAGGATGTACAGCGCCCCGTTAACAACACCGATCGCAAGCGCCTGAAGAAACAGCGTCAGGCCCAAGGCGGTTCTTCAGTCGAGCTTGCCCATACGCACATCAAGCGGCGTCCAGCTTCCGTCTTTGATAATGGACGCTGGCAACGGCGTTTGAATCTGACGGCGAGCGCCATAGGTTTTGTCGCCACCCCAACTCGCGGGACCGTAGGGATGCCCAGCAAAAGTGGACTGAGCAAGCACTTCGGCAACCTTGCGGGTTTCAAACGACCCGGCCTTCTGGATCGCCTCAACCACCCAGCGTGTCGCGGCATACGCTTCCCATACCGTACCGAGGGTGGGCTCTTTGTATTTTTGAAGATGCCGCTCGGCGATCTGATCGTAGAGTGGTGAGGGCGAACTGGACCAGATCCGATAGGCGATGATGCCGTCAGCACCCTTGCCAGCCACGTTGACCAGCGCCCTGGCCTCGAGCACAGCGGTTGAGCTGATGAAGTAGCCCTTGTAACCCAGCTCGCGCGCCTGTTTCGCAATGAGCCCCACCGTACCGGTCGGCGACGCATTGGTATCGATCGCATCCGGCTTTCTGGCCAGCAAACGCAGCAGCGCGGCCTGGAAATCCTTGGCGTTGAGTTCAACCAGTTCTTCACCGACAAACTCGACACCATCGCTCTTCAGATTGGCGGCGATATCCTTCAGAACTTTGACATCGGAACGGCCCAGGTCGTTATTGGGGCCCATGAAAGCGACACGCTTGATGTTGAGCTTGCGATAGATATCGGGCGTGAAGGTGTAGTAGAGCTGGTCAGACGACGCCATGAAGCGGAACACGGTTGGGTTCTCGGCGTTGGTGATTTCCTTGCCTGCCGCGCCCATGAAGATGTCGAAGAAGCCGTTCTGGCGAATGATGGGCAACACGGCGCCATGGACGGCGGCACCCAGAATGAACCCGTATCGCACGTTGTCGTTAAGCACCGCACGATTGAGCGCGGCAACCGTTTTACCGGGATCGAGCGACGTGTCATAGGGAACCGATTCGACGCGATAACGCTTTCCGGCAACCTCAAACACGCCGATATCTTCCGCTGCGAGTTCGATACCGCGATTAATGCCAATGCCAAAGGCGGCGGCAGGACCCGACAAGGGCGCCAGGTTCCCGATTTTGAAGGCTTCCTGCGCGTGCGCCGAGAATGGCAGTGCAGCGGCGGCACCGGCAATCGCGATTGAGCGGACCGCGTCACGGCGGCTGATATCGTGCATGTCTAAGTCTCCCCGACGTTTTGATTATTTGATCCGCCTTAGTCTACGGCGCTGCGACGCGTAGCGTCAAGAAATTCGGCCTGGCCTACAATGAAACCGAAACGGCCTGAAACTTACGCCTTCCTCAACCCTTCAAGAGACCCCCATGCCCGATCCTTTACTTGCACGCGTTCCCCGGGCCGCCATGAGCGAGCGACTGCAGCGTGACTTCGACGCGTCGGTGGCGCTTCGCGACGACGCCACCTTGATCGAGGTAGGTGCCAACGCCCCGGAGCTTCTTGAGTGGTATCGCGACAGCTTTTACGCGAAGCTGTTTTATGGCGGGCGGGTAGACGTCAGAACCAAGGAGTTGTTGCGCTACCGGCTCTCCATGACCCACGGGTGCGCCTATTGCAACCGCGGCAACAGCAAGGCCGCCTTGAAAGCGGGCGTTACCGAAGCGCAGCTTGCACGCATCATGCGAGAGGATGATCCAGTGTTCGATGCGAAAGATCGTGCGGTTCTCCAGCTGGCAGACCAGATCGCCATGACCAATATGCACGGCACCCTGACCCCGCCGCTGTACCACGCGTTAAAGCCTTTCTTCGATGACGCACAGATCTTTGAGCTGGGAATGGTTGCAGGCATGCTGACTGGCATGGCGAAGTTCATTTTCGTCTACGACCTGGTCGAAAAGGAAGCCAACTGCCCGATCCAGCCCGCTGCATGATGGCTGGGATCGACTGCGGCGTGGGTCGGTTGCGGACGCGCGCTTGATCTCGGTCGCCAACCTCGCCCGACTTCTGCTGCTTGGCGCGGTGTGGGGCGCATCGTTCTTGTTTATGCGGGTTGCGGCGCCCGAGTTTTCACCAGTCGTCATGATCCTGCTTCGCATCGGTTTGGCCGCTGCGATTCTGTGGGCAGTGGCGCTGGCCTGGCGCAGAGCAGTGCGTTTCAAGAACCGATCACGCCACTTTCTGATTCTCTGCACCTTAAACTCCACCATTCCGTTTGTGTTG
>VGHA01000265.1 GCA_016868375.1 Betaproteobacteria bacterium
CGTTGTATGCGACGTGGCGCCAGGGGCGGGCGTCGCCCGCAGCATCGCGCGCAGCACGATGAGAGCGTCATCGAACCGTCGGCCGGGTGTGTCGTCGGGCTCCGGGTCGTCAAGCCGCGCAGACCAATGCCTGAGACTGGCTGCGAGCAGCGCTCCAGCCAGCACGGCTGACCAGACCAAAAACAGCCAGATCAGCAGCAGCGGTAACACCGCAAACGCGCCATACACGATTTCGTACGTGGGTAACTGCCGGACGCTCAGGCTCAAACCACGTTGCAAGACAGCCAACAGCCCGGCAGACAGCGCCGCGCCGGCAAGCGCATGCAACGGCGGCACCCGCGCAGCGGGCAACAGCAGAAACATGAGCCACAGCGCTGCGACACCAATAAGCCAGGGCAATGCGGTGAACCAAAGCGACTGCAGCCAAGCCAGGTCTTGATCAACCAACAGCCCGGCGATCACGCGTCCATTGAGCGCAAGCACTGCACCCAGTGCAAGCGGCGTCAGGGTGAGCAACGCCCAATACAGTCCGAATCGATGTACCAGCGAGCGGCGGCGCGAACTCGCCCAGATTGCATTCAGCGTGGTTTCGATGACGCGCAGCGAGGTGATTGCCGTCATGAAGAATACGACCGCGCCAGCGAGCGACAGGTGCGTTGCCCGCCCAGCGAACTCCTGTAGATAGCGGATGACGGTGTCGCTGAAGGCCTCGGGAAAAAAGTTGCGAAGCAGAAACTGCTGCACGCCTTCCTGGAGGCGGTCGAAAACCGGTAATGCCGATAACACTGACAAAGCGATGGAAAAGACCGGGACCGCCGCAAACAGCGACAGAAACGCAAGGCTGGCTGCAGTCTGCTGCAGACGCAGCTTACGAGTCCGTCGCAGCATCTCAGCGATCAGTCGCCGGGCGCGACTTTTGAAGACCGGCTCACGCACGACCAACTCCGATCGGGGCCGACGCCAGCGTGGCCTGCCTTGCACCCCCTATAATCCGGCGCGTGTTCACCATCCAATTCCTGAGACGCGTTGTGGTCGGCTGCTTCGCGGCGCTGATCGTGCTGGGCCTGGCCTGGGAGCTTTGGCTGGCACCGATCAGACCCGGGGCCTGGTTACTGTCGCTCAAGGTTATCCCCCTGGCCGTCGCGTTACCCGCCCTCATTGCAGGCAATGTGCGCACCTTCCAATGGTGGTCGATGATTGTCATGCTTTACCTGGGAGAAGGACTGGTGCGCGCAACCAGCGATCGCGGGCCAAGTGTGCCGCTCGCTTGGATGGAAGCAGGTCTGGCCGCCGTAGCTTTCATGGCAATCCTGGCCTATGTCCGAAGCGTACGCATCAAGGCCTGATCAAGGGTCGCCGCGCCGTACGCTGACAGCACCGCGCTATCGCTCAATGTACGTCGCCAGGCCCTCGCACCGGGCAAACCATTGAAGAGGCCGAGCAGGTGCCTGAGCACTGCGCGCGGTGACACCCCCTCGCTCACCTGAGCGCTCAGGTAGGAGCGAACCCCCTCTATCGCTTCGTGGCGTAGTGCAAACGGATCAGGCGCTCCGTAATAGAGCGAATCAACGCTTGAAAGCAGCCACGGGTCATCGCAGGCAGCACGCCCGAGCATGACGCCATCCACATGCTCGAGCTGCGCCAGCGCCTCGTGATGTGATCGAAGACCGCCATTGATGACGATGGTCAACCCGGGAAAATCACGTTTGAGCCGATACACCGTTTCATAGCGTAGCGGCGGAATCTCGCGGTTCTCCTTGGGGCTGAGCCCCTTCAGCCAGGCGTTTCTCGCATGGACGATGAAGACGCGGCAGCCCGCCTGGGCCACCCTGTCGACAAACCTCACGACAAAATCGTAAGACTCGTCGCGGTCAAGCCCAATGCGGTGCTTCACCGTCACCGGAACCGAAACGACCTCACGCATCGCGCGCACGCAGTCAGCGACCAGGTCGGGCTCAGCCATGAGGCAGGCACCGAAGGCCCCGCGCTGCACTCGCTCACTCGGGCACCCACAGTTGAGGTTGATTTCGTCGTAGCCCGCCTGCTCGCCCCAGCGCGCAGCCCGCGCGAGCTCGTCTGGCTCGGACCCCCCCAACTGCAAGGCGACAGGGTGCTCGCTGCCATCGAACCTGAGAAGCTTTTCACGCTGGCCATGAATCAACGCGCCAGTGGTGATCATTTCAGTGTATAGACGCGCCCTTTTTGTCAGTGTGCGATGGACGTACCGACAGAACCGATCTGTGAAATCCATCATTGGTGCTACGCAGAACCGCCAATCATCATTCATCGGGCGTACTTCACTTCACTAATCCATCAACAACCCTGATCAAGGAGAACGACATGCACCCCTCGAGCTCCCTCGTGCACCGACCGGCCAAGCGGTTCCTTCTGGTCGATGACCATCCCATCATGAGCGACGCACTGCGCTACACACTGGAAAGCATCGCCCCCGACTCGCAGGTTGAATTCGCGGCAAGCTACGGCGAGGCCCGCCGCCTGCTGGCAGAGCCCAACCGCATTGACTGCATTTTGCTTGACCTTGGATTACCCGACAGCGATGGCTACGATGCGCTGCAGGGTCTACGACTGCTTCGCCCCGACACGCCAGTGGTCGTGTTGTCTGCCGACGGCGAGCGAGACACCATTATGCGGTGCCTGAATCTCGGCGCGCAGGGATTCATTCCAAAGACCGTACATCACGATGTGCTTCGTTACGCGCTCCAGATGATCGCGGCGGGCCACATGTACGTCCCCAAAGAAGTCGTTACCCACAACAGCTGGGCGCCTGCAAACTCAATGGTTCGAACCACGCAGGCGAAAGCACCCTCACGTGATCCGCGTAGCCTGGGTCTTACCGGACGACAGTGCGATGTGCTTAGGCTCATCCTGCGGGGCCTGCCCAACAAACTCATTTGCCGCGAACTTGCCCTGGCCGAAGGCACGGTCAAGATCCACGTTAGCGCCGTGCTGCGCGCGCTGGGGGCGCGAAACCGCACCCAGGCAGTGATCGCCGCCAATCAGTTGGGGCTTCGCCTGGCCACCGAATAGCGTTTATTGCGCGCGGCCTGCAACAGTGCCGCTACCCAGGGGCGTTCGACGCGCGGCAGCCACGCGGGTCGAAGGCCCTGTTTCATGGTGCTCGCTCCACTACCGCCGGGCGTTGGGAAAAAACAGAGGCTCCCCGCCTATTTTGTAGTCGGCGATGGTCTTTTGCCCTTCATCGGAAACTACCCAGTCAGCAAACGCCTGTGCCTGCCGCTGCTTGACGTGCGGATGCCGGGCCGGGTTGATTACGATCACGCCGTATTGATTGAACAGGCGCTCGTCGCCCTCGACCAGCACCTTGAGATCCGCGCGGTTACGAAAATTGAGCCAGGTGCCACGATCGGTCAGCGCATACGCATTCATTGCCGCAGCGATGTTCAGCGTGGGGCCCATGCCAGACCCTGTCTCGCGATACCAGCCGCCCTGCATTGATTTGGGCTCCAGCCCCGCGTCCTTCCAGTAACGCAGTTCCGCTGCGTGGGTGCCACTGCGATCACCTCTGGACAGAAACGTCTGCCGCGACTGGGCGATCTGTCCAAAGGCTCGAACAACGTCGCGTGACCCCGCCATGCGGGCGGGGTCCGCCGCTGGCCCGATCACCACAAAATCGTTGAACATCACGCCAACGCGCGACAACCCGAAGCCGTCCGCGACAAATTTTTCCTCTGCAACCTTGTCGTGAACAAAGAGCAGGTCAGCGTCCCCGCGCTGCGCCACCGCGATCGCCTGACCAGTACCCAGTGCAACGACCCGCACCTGAATTCCTGTGCGGGCCGCAAAACGGGGAAGAAGATGCGAGAAGAGCCCGGATTGCTCGGTGGACGTGGTGGACGCCATCACGATGAAGCCTGGGT
>VGHA01000266.1 GCA_016868375.1 Betaproteobacteria bacterium
ACCAGGCCATCCGGCTCCTCACTTCTTCGCGCATCAATCTGGCCCAGCTTCTAAAACCGGTAAATTTCCAATAGACGGTAACCAATCGCTGAGTGGGACGAGCAGCGGCGATTGGTCTAGGGCCCAACCTCGGGTTTTCCTAAAAAACTGCCTACGCCGGAGACCGCGCCCCATGTGGGTAGAAACACACGGCTATTTCTATACTGAGGCAGCGCGCAGACAGTGACCGACCGCTTTTTGGAGGCATAGACCCCGTCAAAAAACCTGGTCCAGGGGAAGCTGCGGACCCAGTTGTGGTGGCACTTGATGTAACCCCGTTTAGGAAAGTGATTTGATCCGAGTCCCCGTCTGGTGCGCATTAACCAGAAGGAGCAAAGAGATGACAAGAAGTACAACAAAGCAACCAGGATTGCCCGTTGTCCACGAGCGAGCGGCAGGCATTGACATCGGTTCGCGGTTTCATGTGGTTGCCGTGCCCCCAGATTGCGCAGAAGAGCCAGTGCAAACGTACCAGGCCTTTACCGGGGATCTGCAGCGGATGGCTGACTGGCTCGTGCGCACGGGTGTGAAGACCGTTGCGATGGAGTCCACCGGTGTGTATTGGGTGCCAGTGTTCGAGATTCTGGAAGAGCGTGGCCTTGAGGTGATTCTGGCCAACGCTCGCGAGGCCCGTGCTGTGCCCGGGCGAAAAAGTGATGTCAATGACGCCCAGTGGCTACAACGCCTTCACGCCTGTGGGCTGCTGCGCGCCAGTTTCCGGCCAGCTCGAGATATCGCAGCACTGCGGGTTTATTTAAGGCAACGTGAGAGACTCCTTGACTTCACTGCTGCGCACATCCAGCACATGCAAAAGGCGCTGACCTTAATGAACCTGCAGCTGCACCATGTCGTCAGCGACGTGACAGGGGTCACCGGCATGAAGATCGTTCGAGCCATTGTTGGGGGGCAGCGTGATCCGCAAGTGCTGGCCAACATGCGCGATGTTCGCTGCAAGGCCAGTTTGGAGACCATCTGTGCAGCCTTGGTTGGCAACTATCAGCCAGAACACGTCTTTACATTGGCGCAGGCGCTGGCTCTGTACGATTTCTATCAAGAGCGCATCGAAGCATGTGATCGCCAAATTGAACATGCCCTGGCGATTCTGAATGTTGACAAGGTCTGCCCTGAGGCACCTATGCCCAAAGCGAAGCACCGTACCAAGCAGCCCAACGATGTCAGCTTTGACGTCAGATCGGTGCTTTATCAACTGACCGGCCGAGACTTGACGCAGATTCATGGGCTCGGACCCTACCTGGCACTGAGGCTCATTGCTGAGTGCGGGACAGACCTGAGCAAATGGCGTAGCGCTAAGCACTTCACATCGTGGCTGACTCTGTCGCCCGGTTGCAAGATCAGCGGTGGCAAGGTCTTGTCGGCACACACAAAAAAGACAACGAACCGCCTGACGGCGCACCTTCGCCTGGCAGCCGTTACGGTGGGGCGGACTCATACAGCCCTGGGTGCCTTTTATCGACGGCTGGCCGCACGTATAGGTAAGGCCAAAGCCGTCACGGCCACCGCAAGAAAGATTGCCGTGCTGTTCTATAACGCGATGCGCTTTGGCATGGCGTACCAGGACCCAGGTGCTGACCACTACGAGAAGCAGTACCGTGACCGTGTGGTCAAGAACTTGCACCGGCGCGCTGCCGAATTTGGGTACACGCTGGCGCAAGCGGAGGGTGTTTCTTAGGAAGGCGGCGGCGTACTTTGCCAAGGAGTCGATGTGAAGTACGCCTGGATCCATGAAAACCGAGGTGTGTATCCGACTCCAATGATGTGCGATTTGCTGGGTGTTTCGCGCAGTGGGCTGTTTGCTGCAGCCAAGCGCCAGGGGTCGGAGCGTCGCGTGCGAGAGGCCGAGGTCGTCGAAGCGATTCGGCGAGCGCAGCAAAGACACAAAGGGCGTTACGGCCGTCGTCGAATGACCCCTGAGGTCAGCGAGGCGATGGGCCACAGCATCAACCAAAAGCGCATAGGTCGGCTTATGCGCGAGCATGGGTTAGGGAGCCGTAAGCGGCGGCCATTTCGGGTACGAACGACAGACTCCAGGCACGGCCAACCGATTGCGCCGAACCTGCTCGAGCGTTACTTTGGGGCGACGATGCCTGACCAAAAGTGGCTGGCAGACGTGACCTGTGTGCCCACCGATGAGGGCTGGCTGTATGTGGCGTTCGTGCTGGACCTGTTTGCACGCAAACTTATAGGCTGGGCAATGAGTGAGGCGATGCCGCAGGATCTAACCATCGAGGCTTTAAAGGTAGCACTGGGCTGGCGGGATCCACCCAGGGGGATGATTCACCACTCGGAGCTACTTGCTATAACAAGCTGACAAGCGTATCGTCGGTTCAACTTCAGGATCGACGAGACGCTCATGCCCACGCTCGCCCAGACAGCTACCGTGGTCCGCAGCAAGAATGCCGGACCTCTGACTCTCTCCTTTGACCTGATGTTTCCGGATCGGGCTGGGTTCGATCGGGCCGCCGGGTCCGATGCGCTGAAAGCCGCCCGGATTGCAGCGCTCTATGGGGTGCCCGAGGCTCAGGTCGCAGTGATTCCCTATCCGGTCGCGAATGCGATCAAGATTGCGCTGCCCCGGCGCATCGTTGCCGGGTCGCCAGGCGACCGCGATGTCTACGGCGCGCAGCAGCATGCGCCGCTCCTGGGGCTCGAGCTGTGAGCGCCGTCGCCGAGTTGTTCGCCCGCCGCCCCGATAGGCTGCGGATCCTGTCGGCCTCCGGCCAGCTGGGTTACGGCATTCCCGCCGACGCTCTCGCCGAGGGCCTGCGCCGTCGACCCGATTTCATCGGCGCTGACATGGGCTCGGTCGATCCTGGTCCGGCCTATCTCGGTTCCGGTGAGCTTGCGACCAGCCCGCTCGCCACCCGGCGTGATCTGTCGCTGGTCCTCGAGGGCGCGCGCTCGCTCGGCGTGCCATTGATCATCGGTACGGCGGGCACCGCCGGCGCTGCGCCTCATCTCGAGACCACCCTCGCCTTCATACGTGACATCGCCCGCGAGAGGGGTCTGCGATTCCGGATGGCGACCATCCGCTCCGACCTGTCGCGCGCACGGGTCAAGGCGGCGCTTGCGGCTGGCCAGCTCACCGCGCTCGGTGCCGAGCTCGCGGTCAGTGCCGCCGACATCGACGCCTGCAGTCATCTCGTCGGCCAGATGGGCTGCGAGCCCTTCGAGCGGGCGCTCGCGCTCGAGCCCGATGTGATCGTCGCGGGCCGCGCCTGCGACACCGCGATCTTCGCCGCCATTCCCAGGCGTCTGGGCTTTGACATGGCCAATGTGATGCACATGGCCAAGATCATCGAGTGCACCTCGGTATGCTGTGAGCCGGGCGGTCGCGATGCGATGCTGGCCGAGCTCGACCATGAGGGCTTCGTGCTCGAGAGCATGCATCCGGGGCGGCGCGCGACCCCGCTGTCGGTCGCCGCACACAGCCTCTACGAGCAGGCCGACCCCACCCGCTTCACCGAGCCTGATGGCACGCTGCGGGTCGAGGACGCCCGCTACGAGGCGGTTGATTCGCGCCGCACCCGGGTGAGCGGCGCACGCTGGGAGCCGGCCGCTCAGACCACGCTCAAGGTCGAGGGTGCATCGGCACTCGGCCAGCGCGCGGTGCTGCTGGCGGCGAGCGTCGATCCGGGCTTCATCGCCAACATCGATGGCACGCTCGCCGAGGTCGAGCGCATCACCCGCTCGATGGTGGCGGGCGACTACCAGCTCTATCCCCGGCTCTACGGCCTCGATGCCGCGCGCCTGTCGCCGCCGTCCACAGGGTTCGCCCCGCGCGAGATCTTCGTGATGGTCGCGGTGGTCG
>VGHA01000267.1 GCA_016868375.1 Betaproteobacteria bacterium
CATCAGCGCACCTCTTCGAAAGCCGCGCTAGCGCCGCCACAAGCCGCCGTTCCTTCATCCGCCTGGTGGGCGGTGGCGCGGTGCTGGCCGCCACGGGCACGCTCGCCGGCTGCAGCGCCGAATTGCCAGAGGCCGCAGTCCAGCCCTGGCGCAGCGCCGATCGCGAGAGCGACATGAGGCGCTTCATGCTGGCCCATGCGCTGCTGGCGCCCAACCCGCACAATCTCCAGCCCTGGATCGCCGACCTGCGCGAAGCCGGGCGCATCCACCTCAACTGCGACAGCGAGCGGCTGCTGCCCGAGACCGACCCCTTCGGCCGCCAGATCCTGATTGGCTGTGGCGCGTTTCTTGAACTGGCGGTGATCGCCGCGGCCCAGCGCGGCGTGTCGGCCAAGGTCGAGCTCTTTCCCGACGGCGCACCCGCCGACCAGGCCTTGCCCAAGGGCAGCCGCGTGGCCACGTTGGTTCTGGGTGAGCCTGGCAGTGCAACGGCCGACCCCTTGTTTGCCCAGATCGTCCGACGGCACACGCGCAAGTCTTCCTATGCCAATGATCGTGCGCTGCCTGAGACGCTGCTGCGCAGCTGGGCAGACACAGCCACCCGATTCGGCCTGCGTAGCGGCGTTGCGAGCGGCGCGGCCGCGATGGACCCGATCCGCCGCATCACGCGCGAGGCCTACGAGATCGAGGCCACAACGACGCGCACCTGGCTCGAGTCGGCCCGCGTGATGCGCATCGGGCCTGGCGCCATCGCCGCCAACCCCGATGGCATCAGCCTCAACAGTCCGATGGTACGCGCGCTGTACACCGTCGGCCTCTTCGACCCGATGGAGGTGCCCGTCAAGGGCACCAGTTCCCTGCAGCGGGTGATGGATCGCTGGGTGCCCTTTGAAACCGCCAGCGGCTTTCTCTGGCTGGCCAGCCCGGACAACAGCCGGGTGATGCAGGTGGCATCGGGCCGAGCCTACGTGCGCGCCCACCTTCTGGCCACGGCCGCGGGCGCGGACATGCACCCGCTGTCCCAGGCCCTGCAGGAGTTCCCGGAGATGCGTGGACCCTTTGAGGCGATTCACAAGACCCTGGGTTTGACAGGATCGGGCGAGACTTTACAGATGCTCTCGCGCGTGGGATTCGCCACCGAGGCGCGGGGACCGAGCCCGCGTCGCAGCCTGGACACGCTGCTGCGGGCCTGAGGCATCAGGTTCTGTCGTGCCCGCCGTCGGTATGCGCTACTGTCACAAGGCGATGATGCTCGACTTGTCCAGTATGGCTTCCTTCCGCTGGAAGCTCCTGACGATCGTGCTGCCCGTGTTGCTTCTAGGCTGCTCATCCACCGGCCACACGCCGCCGCGACCTGAACTCGTCCTCGGCGGCTGGCGTGACCCCGCTGCGCTTGCTCCTGGCGCTGATTTCGAAACCTATATCAGGGATGTTAGTCAGGAGCTGCGCAAGCACAGGCTTCCTTTTGTTGCATCGATGGCCGATGCAGAGTTGGGCCAGGTGGCACCCTTCAGGCAACTGCCCGACCGGGGATGCAAGGCGGATATACCGCGAGGCATCGCCATCCTCATCCATGGGCTGTCAGACACGGCCTTTGCCATGCGGGATCTCGCGGCGACACTCTCAAAGCGGTGTTTCGAAGCCCGCGCGCTGTTGCTTCCCGGGCATGGGACACGCCCAGCAGATCTGATGGCCGTCGATCATCGTGATTGGTTGACTCACGTTGAAGCGGCTCTGAAGCAGGCGCGGGCAGAGAGCTCTTTTGTGGTGGTCGCCGGCTTCTCGCTTGGCGCAGCGCTGGCACTAACCGCCGCGGTGCAGTCGCCCGGCGATGTGGATGCGGTCATCGGCCTTTCGCCTGCCTATCGAATCCGCTCGAATTTCTTGGCGCGACAGGCTAGATGGATAGGCGTATTCCGCCCCTGGCTGGACCTGGGTCCGCGCGAGGATTTTGCGCGTTACGGTGCGATGCCGACGAGGGGTATTGCCTCCACCATGGCCGTGTTGGGTACCCTGGAGGCGCGCATGCGCAGACAAGGACCGCTACGGACGCCCTGGCTGGTCGTGCAGAGCGAAGATGACGAAGTGGTCGATGTGGCCTGGAACCGGCAATTCTTCGAAGCCCATGCCGGTGATGCGCGCAGCCAGTTCCTCAACTACTTTCCTACCCCGCCGGAGAAAGCAGTGGGCGATCGTTTGGTATGGCTCCCGGCAGCGGACCCCTCGCTGAGGGTGGTGGGAATCTCCCATCTCGCTGTCCACATCTCCCCAGAGAACCCTCACTATGGTGAGTCGGGCGCCTACCGTAATTGCGGCAGCCCGCCCTTCCGTACGGAAGATCAGGTTCGAGCATGCAAGCAAGCGCAGCGGGTCTGGTATGGCGTTGGAGGGCAGTCGCCACCTCCCGGCGAGGCCGGCGCCCGGGCCACGTTCAACCCACACTATGGGGATCTGGAACATCGGATCGACGAATTCTTAAAACAGGCGCTTGTCGCCTTGCATTAAAGGAAGGCCTCTTGCGACACCACCCTGCATTCAGTGTCATGCGACACACCCCGGCAAGCCCAGGCGGCGACAACCGACTTGCCGCGATGATGCGTGCGGTGGCTGCTGGGTTGGCCCTGGTGCCAGCTTTGGCAGCCGCGCAGTCCGAATCGAATGCCCGCGTGGCAGAACCTTTGTGGGAAGTTGGTGCGGTGGGCTTCGGCCTGTCACAGCAGGCATGGCCCGGATCCTCTGAGTCGGTGCGCCGCGCCATCGCGGTGCCCTATGTCCTGTACCGAGGCCCGCTGTTGCGCATAGATCGTGGCACTGCGGGGCTTCGGGCCATCAAGACTGAGGCCTTCGAGCTCGACGTCGGGTTCTCCGGAGCCTTGGGTTCGCGGGTCGGTGAGACCGAGGAACGGCGGGGTATGCCGGAGTTGGGAACGTTGGTGGAGTTCGGCCCGCGCGGGCGCTGGAACCTGGGTGCAGCGCCAGGTGGTGGTCAGTGGCGTTTTCAGCTGCCCCTTCGCGGTGTGTTCGATGTTAATCATCGCTTCTCAAGTCGTGGCCTCGCCCTCGAGCCCGAGATCCAATGGATTCATCCGAATCTGGCGGGCTGGAACGTGGTTTTCAGCGGGAGTACACTGATAGGAGACCGTCAGCTGGCCGGTACCTTCTACGATGTCAAGCCCGAATTTGCCACTGCATTGCGACCAGCGTACGATGCCCAGTCGGGCGTAATCGCATCGCGACTGAGGCTGACGGCCTCGCAACGCCTGTCGCGCGACTGGCGAGTCTTCGGCTTTGGGCGCCTAGACACCGTGGCTGGAGCCGCCAACGCCGATAGCCCTCTCGCTTCCCGGACCACCGGGTTCAGTGTCGGAGTTGGCATTCAGTGGACCTGGATTCGCTCTGACCGTTCCGCTTCAGACTGAATGATCCAAGGGGAACCACCCCTACGCCTCGGTTGCGTTAGAGCGCCCGTCTGATTTAGCGCAGGGAGCAACCGGTTGGATCGCAGGTTCGGTCGACTGCAGCGCCTCCACGGTGCCGACTGATGTTCCATCGGGCTGAGTGGCCGCCAGGGATCACTTGCCACCCATCACTTCCGCTGTGAGTCCATCGAAATCGTCACACACGTAATCGTAAGTTCGGTTGGGTTGCGGGTCAGGTGGCCCAGCGGGGCCCCACTCAGTCCATTGAGAGCCCACTGTCTGTACAGGCTGTCTCGTGAGCACTGGGCTGCGGACAGCACCTAACCCCTCCGCTCACCCGGACGTGCAACAGCGTTCGTCGCCCGGGCCTCATTTCATTGTGGCCGGCACGCGCAACACCTACCCCTTGCTGGGGACGATGATACC
>VGHA01000268.1 GCA_016868375.1 Betaproteobacteria bacterium
GTTCGACTAGATAGCACTACGTCGAGCAGACATCGCGCTCAGGGGAGACAAAAAATCGTCAAGGAAATAACGCGTTCTGCTAAACAGCTGCCCAGCCTTCCGGTGCTGCTGCCCGCTTTCCCGCGTACCTATCATCAACATTTTTCGCCTCCCGAGATGGGATCTGGTCCGTCACCAGTGATTCCGGTCTTGACACCCGATATTGTCTCCCGAACCGCTTCCGGAGAAAATTCGTCGTGCGAGGGGTGGAAAGCGCGAGCAACCCTCCCGGCGCCGGGCCAGTCACCGATTCGTCATTGATTTCAGGTGCCGTTGTGACACTTCAAGCGCCCAAATGAGCGCCATCACCCTCGATCTCGTCAGCAAACACTGGGGGCCAACCCGGGCGGTCGACGCCATCTCTTTTGACGTCGCTGAGGGAAGTTTCACCGTGCTACTGGGGCCCTCAGGATGCGGCAAGTCGACCAGCCTGCGGCTGATTGCCGGCCTCGAGGAGATCACGTCCGGCCGGATACTCATAGGCGGAAGGGAGGTCACGTATGCGCCGCCGTCCGAACGAAAAATCTCCATGGTTTTCCAGTCATATGCGTTATTTCCGCACCTGACTGTGGCTGAAAACATTCTCTTTGGCCTGCGTGTTCGCAAAGTGCCGCCGGCCGAGTGCGAGCAGCGACTTGGGCGCGTAGCCGGTATGCTCGGCCTCGGAGAACTCCTGCAGCGTAAACCCTCTCAACTGTCAGGAGGTCAGCAGCAACGCGTCGCGCTTGGACGCGCGGTGATCGCCGAAGCGCCGGTCTGCCTGATGGACGAGCCCCTGTCCAACCTTGATGCCCGGCTTCGCCATGAAATGCGTCGTGAATTGCGCGCCCTGCAGCAATCGCTCGGTATCACCATGCTCTACGTGACCCACGATCAGATCGAGGCGATGAGCATGGCGGATCAGGTGATCCTGATGCGTGGCGGAGTCATCGAGCAGAATGCGCCCGCGGCTGATCTCTATGAGAAACCAGCCACCGCTTTTGCAGCGAGTTTCATCGGTACGCCGCCAATGAATCTGCTGCCGCTGGCGGACACCGCTGAGGGTTCCCGGATCGCGGGGACCGATGGGGGTCCGATCGCGGCGCGCGCTGAGACGGCGCTCCTCGCAGGAATCCGCCCTGAGCATATCCGCATCGGGCTACGCGGTATCATCGCGCAGGTCGAGAGCGTCGAATACCTCGGCGCAGACAGCGTTATCAGTTGTCGCGCGGGCGACGCGCCGATCGTCGTGCGGCAACCCGGACGCCTCCTGCCAAGGTTAGGCGAAACACTTCGTCTATCCTGGCCCGTCGGAGCACAGCACTGTTTTGAGGCTGCTTCCGGTAAGCGCCGCGACGATATCCGTGCATTAGAGCTTTCAAACGCATGAACCACATACCGACCACCCTTTTCACCAAGGAGACCCCAGCATGACGCTCATTCACCCGATGAAACGAGCCGCCATGGCAGCAGCCGCCGGGCTGGCCTTCGGCGCCGTTTCAGCCCAAACCACCGAAATCTCTTTCTACTACCCGGTCGCGGTCGGCGGACCCATCACCAGGTTGATCGACGGCTACGCGGCGGACTTCATGAAGGAAAATCCCGGTATAAAGGTCACGCCGATCTATTCGGGCACTTACCAGGAGTCCATCGTCAAGGCGCTCACCGCGCACAAGAGTGGACAGCCTCCGGTCACTTCGGTGCTGCTGTCGACAGATATGTTCACACTGATCGACGAAGACGCGATCCTGCCGGTGAGCGAGCTTGCCAGGACTGCCGAGGACCAGGCCTGGCTAAAAAGCTTTTACCCAGCGTTCATGTCCAACAGCCAGACGGGCGGCAAGGTATGGGGCGTTCCGTTCCAGCGCTCAACGATCGTGCTCTATTGGAATAAGCAGCTCTTCAAAGAAGCGGGGCTTGATCCAGAACGGCCGCCTCAAAATTGGAGTGAGATGGTCGAGTACGCGCAAAAGCTCACCAAGCGTGACGCCCAGGGCAATGCCACGCAGTGGGGAATTCAGGTGCCTTCGTCAGGGTTCCCGTACTGGTTGTTCCAGGGTTTCACTACGCAAAACGGTGTCGAACTCATGAACGAGGCCGGGACCGAAACTTACTTTGACCGCCCTGCCGTGATCGAAGCGCTGCAGTTTTGGGTTGATCTGTCGCGCAAGCACCGCGTGATGGCGCCGGGCGTGGTCGAGTGGGGCACAACCCCGCGGGATTTCTTCGAGCGCAAGACCGCGATGATGTGGACCACCACAGGCAATCTGACCAACGTGCGCAACAACGCCAAATTTGGGTTCGGTGTTGCGATGCTGCCGGCGAACAAACGCCGCGGCTCGCCCACCGGCGGAGGCAACTTTTACGTCTTTAAGAAAAGTTTGCCTGAGCAGCAACAAGCCGCGCTCAAGTTCATTCGCTGGATTACCTCTCCGGAGCGGGCCGCTCAGTGGGGGATCGATACCGGCTATGTTGCCGTGCGGCCCGACTCGTTCGAGACCCCGGTGATGAAGCAGTATGTCGCAGGCTTTCCGCCCGCCGCAGTCGCTCGCGACCAGCTTCAGTTCTCGGTAGCGGAATTGTCCACGCACGAAAATCAGCGCGTCACCAAGGCGCTCAACGACGGCCTGCAGGCGGCTCTGGCCGGCGCGAAGACCCCTGAGGTTGCGATGCGCGACGCGCAGCGCGAAGCGGAGCGGATACTGCGTCCGTACCGTCGCTGAGCCGGGCAGCGCGGGTTGGGGCTCGCCAATCCTGCGCTGTCAGACTGCCGAACATGAAGCGCTTTTCGCTGCAACTGCACGGCTGGCTGCTGCTTCTTCCGGCAGCCAGCCTGCTTGCCTTTTTCACGCACTATCCGGCGCTCGCGACGCTCGGACACAGTTTCATGTCCACGCCCAAAGCAAACCGTCCATCGGTTTTTGTGGGCCCGGACAATTACCTAACTTTGATCGAAGACCCAGTCTTCTGGCGGGCGGTAGAAAACAATTTCTGGTACTGCGTCGGCACGATTCCGCTTTCGATCGCTCTCGCGCTGATGATGGCGCTCTGGGTCAACGGACGGCTCGCGGGCAAGGGCTGGCTGCGGCTTGCCTTCTTCACGCCAACTGTGCTGCCGATGGTGGCTGTCGCCAACATCTGGCTGTTCTTCTACACGCCGCAATATGGCCTGCTCGAGCAATGCACCTCGCTCCTCGGCTTGCCGAGTCACAACTGGTTGGGAAGTCCTTCCACGGCGCTTTTCTGCGTCATCATCGTAACCGTCTGGAAGGAAGCCGGATTCTTCATGATTTTTTATCTGGCTGCCCTGCAGCAGATCCCGCCCGTCTACGCAGAGGCGGCAGCAATTGAGGGTGCAAGCCGCTGGACCTATTTCAGGCGCATCGTATTTCCGCTCCTGATGCCCACCACGCTTTTCGTGCTGATCAACGCGGTGATCAATTCCTTTCGTCTGGTCGATCACATCGTTGTCATGACGCGAGGCGGCCCGGACAATGCAACCACGGTCCTGCTCTTTCATCTGTACGAAGTCGGTTTCAAGTTCTGGGACATGGGCTACGCCGCGGCCATCACCGTCGTACTGCTGGCGGTGCTGGCACTGCTCGCGCTGGTGCAGTTCGGGCTACTCGAACGCCGCATTCACTACCGCTAGTCGCCATGACGCGCCGATTGCCCTCAGAACTCCCGGCTGCCCTGGCGCCGCAGCTACCTGACAAAATCGACGGGCCCCTGCAGACTCTGGGCGCCTGGCTACTGGCCTTCCTCTGGGCGCTGCCCCTTAT
>VGHA01000269.1 GCA_016868375.1 Betaproteobacteria bacterium
GCGCGTCTGGCTGAACTTCGTGTCCAACTCGGCAGAGCGCAGGATGCTGCGGCAAGTGCCGCGGGGCATGCGTCCGCTGCACAAGTATCGGCTGAGACCGCCGATACTCGGGCTGCTGCGTTCATTGCGCTCCTGTCGGATGTGGGGACCGACGATGGTGCCGCGGGCGCGTCGTCCCCCGCCGCGGCAGCGATTGCAGCTGCTGAGCGTGCAGTCTCCAATGCCTTTCAGATCGCGGACGCGGCCGCTGGTCAGGCGGAACAAGCGAGTTCAGCGGCGTCGACTGTTGCCGCCCTGGAAGGATCCATTCTCAACCCCGATGGCTCACCGATCGACTTCGCGGCTTCCGGCCCCACGATTGGCGAGATTGACGAAGCCCGCGCGTCGGCCGTTCAAGCAGATACCGTGGCAAGCGAGGCAGAGCGACTCGCGCTGGTTGCGGATGCCGAGGCTGCGACGGCGCAAGCGGCGGTTGATGCTGCATCGGGCGGCGCAGTCGCAGCATCGCAGTTCAACGCCGCGCAAGGTCTCTCGAGTTCCATCGGACTCTTCGTTGCTGACGCCCAAGAGGCATTGGACCGCGCATCGACCGCGTCAGACGAGGTAGCTTTCCAAACTGCAATAGCAGAATCCTCGGCAAACGACTCCGCGGCGATACGGCTCCAGGTGGGAGTCAATCTCGCTCAGCTCGGCGATGGGTTGAGTGGACTTCTTGCCGCAATGGACTCACAGGACATCCTGCTTGCCGCAGAATTCCTGTCATCCATTCCGGGGACGTCATCGACCGCTGGACTGGTTGCCGCCGCCCTCCATGCGCGGCAGTCCGCGGAGACTGCCGCAAGCGCGGCGCAAACGGCGGCAGCGCCAATCGAGTCCGACTTCAATCTGGCCACCGCACTTGATGGCCTCGCGTCTGGGGCCCTCATCAACCTCGGCCTTGCCCGCACGGCGGCAAACGACGCTCGATCAGATGCGGTCGATTTCGCTGGCTTTGCCGCGGAGTTCAGCCTCGTGGCACAGCAGGCGGGTAGTCAGCAGCAGCAAGTGTTGCAGTCGCTGGTTTCTGTGGCGCAAGCTGCGGCCGCTTCGGCCGCAACGAGCGTTGATGGGATCGACACGCTTCAGACAACAGCAGCGGCCCTCCGAAGTGGACTCCAAGCCCGCCTTGGATCGTTCGTGCCGCAGTCGGCTGATGTCGCATCGGCAGCTGCGCAGCAAGCCGGTGCGAACTACGAATTTGTCGTCGGACAATCTTCTACAGTCGCTGCGTCGACCCAGACGGCCTTCCTTGCGGTCGACGCGCTGACATTCTCCCTGCAAACATTTGCACTTGAGGAGTCATCGCAGGTTGCTGGGGTCGCCTTTGATTCTTTGGCAGGAGCCTTCAACACGGCAATGGACACGCGTGACGGCTTGGTCTCAGACGCAGTGATCCAGACGGGATTGCTTGCGAGCGGGTATGCCACTGCGCAGTCTGCGGCAGAAAGTGCTGACAACCGATTCGTTGCACTGGAGAGCGCATTCGATCAGATGTTGACGCTCCTCCAAGGCGGCGAACAGGAGGGAACGGTCTCGTCTGGCGGCTTACCAGGTGGGGGTTCGTCGGGTGATCCACTGGATGTGCTTGCGGCTCTGGAGCGCGCTCAACAAGTGCAGGCATTGGCTCTCGGCATCCAAGGTGATGCGGCGCAGTCGCTCGCAGGCGTCAGGGTGGGGCGCGAAGCATTGGCGGCAGCGGAGGCAAACCTCGTGGGCGCCCAAGTCCAAGCGAACATCGCACAAGCAACGGCTGATGCTTCGCTGGAGTTTCGGGCGGTCATCTCAGAAGCGGCAGCTGCGGCAAACTCCTCTGCGGGGCAGGCTTCCACCGCTGCGCTGCAGGCGCAGGCCTTTGGTGAGACGGGCATCGATGTGGCGCGTGACCTCGGTCAGCGTGCCTTCAATCTGAGCCAAGAGGCACTCACGCGGGCGATCATTGCCATGGATCGTCGCGCGCAGGCAGATGCCGTCGCGGCGTCCATGCAGATGAGCTTGGGCGCATCGGCTGAGGGAATCTCGAATGCCGCAAGTGCACTTGCCACTGCCGCCGGTGGCGTTGGACAGGGTGAGAACGCATCCGCCGCTGCGCAGCAACTTGTGCTCGTCGGACTGCAGTACGGGGACCTTGCTGAGAACACCGTTGGTGCTGTGTTCGCGGCTGTGCAAGCATCCGATGCGTTCAGCGATGCTGCGCTTGCGGCGTCACAGGCACAAGGATTCGCTGTCGAAGCGCAGGCGGCAGTTGATGATCATGCTCTGGCTCTCAGCAGGTTTGACGGCCCCGATGGACTTGATGCGCTCTCCAGTGGCGCACTCTCGACCGCTGTGACTCAGTCCGAAGAGGCCGTTCAACAGGCAACCATTGCAAACCTTCGATTCATCGACGCGCAGACAGCTTTCAATGGGGGAATCCCGGCCGATGTCAGTCTCAATGCTGGGCTGTCTGGCCTCGCTGCCAACCTGAGCACAACAGCGGCCAACGCGAGCAACAACGCCGCGATACAAGCTCAAGGGCATGCAGATCAAGCCGTGGTGCAGGCTGGGATCTCTGCGGCGGCAGGGGAGCGGTACACGGTGCAGGTGAACGGCGCACAGCAGTCTGCAGCGGACGCCATTGCCGCGTTCAGTGCTTACACAGCCGCGGCATCCCGATCCGATACGTTCGCGTTGGCCGCCGCGGGTTTTGCGCAGCAACTTGGAACCGTTCCTGCCGGGAATGCTGCAACGATTGCGGCCGAGGCGCGAGCGATCGCAAACGGGCAACTTTCACAAGCGACCGCTGCGAGGGATGCCGCACAAGCTGCCGCTGATGCGGCAGCCACCATGGGGGAGCGGGTGTTCTTCACGGCAACGGCGGCTCGTGCTGCTCAGGTCGTTGCTCGGGCTGAACAAGCTCGCGCTGCAGCCGACAATGCGCTTGCTTCAGCAGCGCAGGCTCAGGCGGATGCAGCAGCGGCTGCGCAGTTGGCAGCGCAGTCGGGGGGGGGGGGGGGAATCAACCCTGGTGGTGGCGCCGGCGGTCAGTGACAAATCGACTGTTGCGTGATCGGGAGGGGGGGTGGATACTGCCCTGATGCGGCAGTTCTCCTGGTTGGCGGTGGGTGCGGGTCTGTTCACCACGGTCATTGTGTTGATTGCATCGATCCTCGGCTTGTTTCGTGATCTGGAGTTGTCGACCGCGGACTGGCGCTACACGCACGTTCGCAGGCAACCAGTTGCCTTGTCCAGTGACATCGCGTTGGTGGCTTTGGACGACAGTGCGCTCGACACCTATGGAAGATGGCCGTGGCCTCGCGAGCGCTTTGCTGAGGTCATCGATGAACTTCGATATCTCGGGGCCAAGACACTGGCGCTCGACATCCAGTTCACCGAGCCCGAAGTGGGGTGCCATGGTGAAGGAGGGGACGGGGACAGGAAGCTCGGAGAAGCACTCCAAAGTCCGCACGTGAATTCGGTCATCGGCCTCGATGCTGGGCAGCAGTGGCCTGAACGTGAGCGTGCTCTTTGGCTGACGCCCGAGGGTGCCGAGAAGCAGACAGAAATCATCGAGCTGCTGACGAATGATCTCAGCGCGGAGCCTGCCGATGTTGCTGCGAAAGTCTCCCTGTCTGAGTCTTTGGCGGCCGACCTGAAACGGCATTACACGTGGTTCAAGTCTCTCGCCATTTGGCAATACATCTGGTCGAGTTACTCCAAGAGTCAAGAACTGCCACAAGCCATCGATGTCAGGAAGGCGATGAATGTCAGGGGCGCAAGCG
>VGHA01000270.1 GCA_016868375.1 Betaproteobacteria bacterium
ACGGCTACAACGAGCGCTTCAACGGAACCCTTCGCAGAGAGGTGCTCAACGCTGAATGGTTTGGCACCACCCGCCAGGCCCAGGCCATCATCAATCAATGGCTCAACCAATATAACCATATCCGGCCCCACCACGCCCTCAGAATGCGGCCGCCGGCACCCGAAACATACTTAGTAAACCCACAAATCACTGGTACATAAAAATAGGGCTGGACACAGGAGCATCTGGGTCAAACCCGCGCAATCACTGCAAGCGGTCCGCCACCATCCAGCCCCTGATGTTCGGCGCCGCCGGAGACGAAAAGCCGCGTATCACCAACCACCCCGGCCAGCACGCCACCAACCAAGGCGCGCGCGTGGCGGGTTGCATTGATATCGCTATCGTCGCGCATGATGTGGCGCGCGCCGCGAATGGTGCTGCCGTGCGGTGGTTCAGCCTTGGCGAGCACTGCGGCGATGCGCCCACGAGCGATATCATCAAGCTGCCCATGGCCTTGCACCCCAAGCGCCGCCAGATTTTTTCCCGTACGGTGGTGTCGTTGTTGGACCGGCAGAGGGTCTGGTTGCCGGTCGCAATTGCGTCCTTGATGGCACTCGCGCCAAAGAGTTCATGCCTAAGCGCCATCCGCAAGGCAGCCCTCGAACCCGCGCCGCAGCTCCGGTCGGTTGAGTTTGCGCCCAATGAAGACCAGCTTCGACCGACGCGGCTCGCCGTCACGCCACGGGCCAATGACATCGCCCTCCGCCAGCATGTGCACAGCCTGAAAGGCAAAGCGCTGGTCCTGGCCGGCAAAATCCAGAATGCCCTTCGTCCGCAGCATATCCTGGCCCTGCTGTGCCAGAAGGCCGCCGATCCAGGCGTTGAATCGCTCCGCATCAAGGGCGCGATCAAGCTCAAACGAGACGCTGGTCACCTCGCTGTCGTGCTCGTGCTCGTCCTCGCCAGAAAGGAAATCCGGCTCAACCTCGAGGATGCGGGTAAGATCGAAGCCGCCCTGCCCCAGCACCTGGTCGATCGGCAGCAGGGCGCGCTCAGTCCGGTGCAGACGGGCCTGCGGGTTGAGCGTGCGGATGCGGCGCTCGACAACCGTAAGCTCCTCCGCGGTGACCAGGTCCGTCTTGTTGAGGATGATGACATCCGCGAAGGCAATCTGCTCCTGGGCTTCGTGGCTGTCATCGAGCCGCGCCGGCAGGTTGCGCGCATCGGCGACAGTGACGATGGCATCCAGCTTCGTGCGGGCTTTGACGTCCTCGTCCACGAAGAAGGTCTGCGCGACGGGCGACGGATCGGCGAGGCCGGTGGTCTCGATGATGATGCCGTCCAGCGTTCCCTTGCGCTTGATCAGCGCGCTGATTATGCGGATCAGGTCGCCGCGCACGGTGCAGCAGATGCAGCCGTTGTTCATTTCGAAGACTTCCTCGTCGGCATCCACGACCAGGTCGTTATCCACGCCGAGCTCGCCGAACTCATTGATCACCACGGCGTACTTGTTGCCGTGGTTCTCGCTGAGGATGCGGTTCAGCAGGGTGGTCTTGCCGGCACCGAGATAGCCGGTGAGCACGGTGACGGGGATCTGTCGCTGCGCGGTGTCCATGGTCGTCGTAGCTCCTTCGAATTGTGGCGTCAGGCCGCCGCCACCGGCTGCGGGCTCTCCGCTGCGGCGAGGAAGGCGCGCAGGCTGTCTTCCACCGCCGCGCGCGGCAGGTCGCGGAGGATGAAGACGATGCGGGAGCGACGGTCGTCGCCGTCCGGCCACCCCGTCAGCTGCACCGTCGGGTGGAACACATGCTGCACGGCATGCAGAACCACCGGCCGATCCTCGCCTTGCAGGTTCAACAGGCCCTTCACCCGCAGCAGCGATTCGCCGCGCGTCGCCACCATCATCTCCAACCAGGTGGCGAGGCCGGCGAGCGGGAGCGGCGCATCGAAGGTCAGGCAGAAGGCCTGGATGCGGGCGTCATGACGGTTCGGGTCGTGGTGGTGCCCGTGGCGATGCCCGTGGTCGTGGTCGTGGTCGTGATCATGCCGCGCCCAGGCCTCCGCATCGATCCAGCTCTGTACCTCGGTCGGGCGCGCGGCGGGGTTGTATGGCCCGGCATGCAGCAGGAATCCCGGTTCGACCTCACCCTGTGTGACGAGGCGCAGCGGCGCGCCCGGATTGAGTGCGCCGAGCCGCGCCAGCAGCGCGCTGGTCGCCTCCGCGCTGGCAATATCGGCCTTAGTCAGCACCAGCCGGTCGGCAACAGCCGCCTGCCGGACAGCCTCCGGCTGCGCATCCAGCGTGGCAGCACCGTTCGCGGTGTCCACCAGCGTCACCACGCCATCGAGGCGGAAGCGGCGCGCGGTGACGGGATCGACCATCAATGTCTGCAGGATGGGCGCGGGATCAGCGAGGCCAGTCGTCTCGATAACGACGCGCCGGCAGGGCTGGCCCGCCTCGATCCGCGCCGCGAGCCCTTCCAGCGTGCGCAGCAGATCGCCGCGCACCGTGCAGCAGACGCAACCGGCATTGAGCAGCACGGTGTCGCCGTCGAGCCGCTCGACCAGCAGGTGATCGAGCCCGATTTCGCCAAACTCATTGATCAGCACGGCTGTGTCGGCCAAGTCCGAATGCTTGAGCAGCCGGTTGAGAAGCGTCGTCTTGCCAGCGCCGAGAAAGCCGGTGAGCACGGTGACGGGAATGGGGCGGCCGTCGATCATGGCGCAGCCTCGCTGCGGCCGTACAGCTCCGCGGGGTCGGCGATGGGGTCTGCGATGACGGCCAGCACCCCGTCCCGCGCCGCGCGATAGAAGCAGCTGCGCCGACCGGTGTGGCAGGCCGCGCCGACCTGATCGACCAGCGCAAGCAGCGCATCGCCATCGCAATCGAGCCGCAGCTCCACCAGGCGCTGCACCTGGCCCGAGGTCTCGCCCTTGCGCCACAGCCGCTTGCGGCTGCGGGAGAAGTAGCAGACACGACCGGTGGCCAAGGTTTCGCGGATGGCAGCCCGGTCCATCCAAGCGACCATCAGCACCTCGCCGGTGTCGTGCTGCTGCGCCACGCAGGCCACCAGGCCGGCGGGCGTCCAGGCGACAGCATCGAGCAGGGCGGCGGTGGCGGGCTCATCGGGCGTCATGAGTAAGGTATAAGATAACATCACATTCCTCGCAATGATAGCAAGGGCTGGAGATCGATCCGCGTCAGGCGCTGGCTGTACCTCGAGACGCCTCAGCGCAGGTCGGACAGGTGCCGACCAACTCGATGACGCAGCCCTCCACTCGGTAGCCGGTGCGGTCCGCCACCACGCCCAGCACAGCGGCCAGGGCGGCGTCCTCAAGTTCCTGGATAGCCCCGCAGCCTCGACACACCGCAAAGGCGGGCCGGTGCCCATGATCGTGATCATGGTCAGGACCGCGATGCCTGCTGGCGTGTTCGTGCACGCAGACCGTGAAGGCGTTGATACTCTCGATCCGATGAACAAGGCCCGCCTTCCGCAACGCGTCCAGCGCCCGATAGACGGTCTGCGGCCCACGCACCCCAACCGCCTCAAGACGCGCCAGGACCTCATAGGCGGTCAACGCTTGCCCGGCCGCAGCGCGCAGCACGCCGAGCACCAAGTGCTGATTGCGTGAAACCCTGCCGCGCATGATCCCTCCGCCCGGCGCCAGGATGGCAGGGCTGGCGCAGGTGTCGGATGTCACGGAGGGATTGGCAAGGCCCTTGCGCATGACGTGATGTTA
>VGHA01000271.1 GCA_016868375.1 Betaproteobacteria bacterium
GGGCGCCAACCGCCTGTGTGTGCAGTACTTTCGCGACCGCTACGGCATCTGGCGGTAACCGCCGCCGCCATCGCAGGCGAGCCCCTGACCAGGCGCTCAAGCCGAGCGCGATACCGGGCGTTCGACCAGCGGGGCCAGGCTTGCGACGGTTCGCTGCGTTGCGCCGCGATGCTGCGCGGCAAACGCCAGGGCGGCTGCCGACACCTGCTGCCTGCGCCCGCTATTCTCGACCAGCGCCAGCGCCTGCGCCAATGCGTCGGCTGCGTTCCCCACCCTGACGGCTGCGTCGGCCGAGACGGCGTCCTCGCTGATCTGCTCAAAATTGAAGGTGTGCGGTCCCAGTACGACCGGGCACCCCACCGCACAGGCCTCGATCAGATTCTGGCCGCCCAGCGGCGCAAAGGAGCCGCCGATGATTGCAGCATCACCGACGGCATACCAGGCGAACATCTCACCCATCGAGTCCCCCACCATCACATCAGACTGCGCTGCCGACAGGTCGGGATCGCCTTCACCAAATGCCGAGCGCCGGCTGGTTCGCCAACCCTGGGCGCGCGCAAGTTCCACCACCTGATCAAATCGCTGCGGATGGCGAGGCACGATCACGAGGAGCGGCCGGCTTGAGTCGACCGTCAACCCGACGTGCTGGCGCCAGGCATCGAGGAACATTGACTCCTCACCGTCCCGAGTGCTCGCCACGACAATGACGCCCTGTCTCGCACCCAGCGATAGCAAGCACTCACGCCAACGGATACCGCGAGCGATCATCGCCGCTGGGGGCTCGATATCGAACTTCAGATTTCCGACCACAGGGACTGCCTGCCGACCTAAGTGGGCCAGCCTTGCAGCGTCAGACGGGGTCTGCGCGAGCACCAGATCGAGCCCCTGGAGCGCCGGTTCGATCAGCGAACGCCAGCGCAGCCCCTTTCGAAGCGAGCGCTCGGACAGCCTCGCGTTCACCAGCGCCATCGGCACCCTCTGCCGATTCGCGGCCGCCAGCAGATTCGGCCAGACCTCGGTTTCGATCAACATCCCCAGGGTCGGGCGCATTCGGGCGAGAAATCGGCGCGAGGCGCCCGGATAGTCCCATGGCAACCAGGCTTGGCGAAGCCGACCGGCGCTGATCAGATCCGCGAACACCGTGGCGCCCGTTGCCCGACCGGTCGGTGTCATGTGCGTGAGCAGCAGATCCGCGTCAGGCCAGCGCGCCGCCAAGGCCCGTACCAGCGACTCAGAGGCGCGGGTCTCACCGACCGACACCGCATGGACCCAGAGAAGTTGCCGTGCCACCCCCGACCGCCTGGTAATCCACCCAAAACGCTCGGGCCAGGCGCTCAGATAGCCCGGCTGACGCCAAGCCCGCCATAGCAGCGACACCAGCAATAGCGGTGTCAGACACCACCAGGCGATCGAGTAGACCCACAGTGGGCCGCGCGCAGGACGAGCAGAGGAAACCATGCTGGGGCCGGATGCTATGCTCTGCGGGCATTGGGGGCAAGCACACGAGCCCCGACTGACTCTTCAAGTGAATCAGACGACGCGCGATGCCGCTTAGCCCCGATCCCGAAATCATCGTTTTCAATATCAAGCGGCGCTACACAGGCGTCTCGGCAACCGTGAACGCCTTGGTTCCATTGCAGATGTCGCAATGGCAACTCGGCTACTGCGGCAGCACCCTATCCAATGGTGTCGTCGGCATGACGCTGCGAGAAGCGATCACGCTATCGAAACGGCCACCAGCCCATCGGCCTTTTCGGATCTGGCATGTGCGACGCGACCACGAAATGATGGCGGGTTTGTGGGGGCGTGATGTTCTGCGGCTACCGATCCGTCTGGTATTCACCTCGGCTGCTCAGCATCGTCACGGATCGTTTCCACGTTGGCTGATCTCGCGAATGGACGCCGTGATTTCCACCACCGACAAGGCAGCGAGCCATGTGCCGAACACCACTGCGGTGGTCCCGCACGGCATCGATCTGCAGCGCTTCAGCCCGCCCCGCGATAAAGCCACTGCCTGGGCTGACAGCGGCCTGCCCGGTCACTACGGTATCGGCACCTTTGGCCGTATCCGTCCCGACAAGGGCAGCGACGTGTTTGTCGATGCGATGATTGAAGCGCTGCCAAATCTGCCTGGCGCCACGGCGGTCATTGCGGGGCTCGCGCAGGCCCGGCATCGCGAATTTGAAGCATCGTTGCGACAGAAGATCGAGGCTGCGGGTCTATCCAAGCGAATCATTTTCCTGGGCGAAGTGCCCGCGGGGCAGGTGGCCGATTGGTATCGACGCTGCCTCGTGTGTATTGCCTGTCCACGCTACGAGCCCTTCGGACTCACGCCGTTCGAAGCCGCTGCAACGGGGTGTGCGCTGATCTGCTCGCGTACAGGCGCCTTCGAAGCTCTGGTGGAGCCGGGTATCAACGGAAGCCTGGTTGAGCCGGGTGATGCGCCTGGCCTCGCGCGCGCGACCCTCACCCTGCTGGGTAACCCCACGGCAACACTTGCGATGGGACGCGCGGCGCGTGACCGTGTCGCTCAGCAATTCACGCTTGAGCTCGAGGCTACGGGCATCGGCGCGGTCTATCTCCAGATGTTCGCCCATGGGCGATTGCTTCGATGAGCAATGCGTCGAACACCGATCTCGCCGTACTCGAACAGGTAACGGTCATCGTCGTCACCTACGAGAGCGCACACTGCCTCCCAGCGCTTACTCCCCTGCTCAGTGCGTGTCCGCATGTGATCATCGTCGATAACGCGAGCAACGATGCCACCGTGCCACAGGCTCGGCAAACGTTCCCGCGCGCTCAAGTGCTTGCGCTATCAGAAAACATGGGCTTCGGCGCTGCGAACAACCGTGCACTCGACCGCGTTCGCACTCCGTATGCCTTCCTCTTGAATCCAGACTGCGAAATGGATGCTGAGGATCTCGCCATCCTGATATCAGAGGCATCCCGCTTCCCCGGCTCGGCCATCTTCGCACCACAATTGACCAACAGCCGCGCCGAGCCCGATCTCAGTTATCGCTGGCCAAGTAACCAATGGGTGTCCCGTGGCCCGGGAGCCTTGGCACCAATTTGTGTCGGCTTCGTCTGCGGCGCTGCGATGTTGTTCGCGTTGGAGGCCATGCGCGGTGCGGACCGGTTCGACGAACGATTTTTTCTGTACTACGAGGACGACGATCTGTGCCTGCGGCTATTCAAAATGAAGCGTCCCATCGTGGTCATCCCGCGCGTCACCGCCATCCATCGATCGCGCAGTTCGGTTGCCGGTCGATCGCGGCTACGCGCTGAATACCTGCGCGGCTTCCATCATGCGCAGTCAAAGTTATTGTTTGCAGAGAAGCACGGCGACCTTCGCAAGGCGCGGCGGCTGCGCACTCGCACGCTACTCCTCGCGCTGGCCGCATGGCCGCTTCGACTGATTGCATTCTCTCCCCGCATGGTCGCCCGCCTGAGCGGTCGAATCGCAGGCTTGACACGCTGGAGACCCTATGACTGATTCCGGGCTGCACCGGCCGACGTTGTGCATCGGCATTCTGGCAATGAACGAAGCGCGACGTATCGAAGCCTGCATTGCGAGCGCATCCTTCGCTGACCAGGTGCTCGTGATTGACTCTGGCAGCACGGATGAGACGTGCGACATTGCGAGGCGTGCCGGTGCCG
>VGHA01000272.1 GCA_016868375.1 Betaproteobacteria bacterium
CCGGTTCTTGAAGCCAGCTGGCTGGGGGCGCTCGCCTACTGCCAGTCATCGGGAAAGCGGCTGCCTACCGAAGCAGAGTGGGAGAAGGCTGCTCGCGGCACTGACGCCCGCCGCTACCCTTGGGGCGATGCCGTGCCCACCGCAGCGCATGCGCGCTTCGCAAGCGGCTGGAATGACACCCTACCCGTCACGGCTCACGCCGCTGATCCCAGCCCTTATGGTGTGATCGGCATGGCGGGTAACGCCTGGCACTGGGTATCGAGCGCCTATCGACCCTACCCCTATCGCCATGATGATGGTCGTGAGGACTTCACACCTGGCCCGGTGCGCGCTACGCGCGGTGGCGGTCACGATTCCAACGCCGAGGAATTGCGCACGACGGAGCGAGGTAGGACGCTTTCACGAGCACCGGCAGCGGGGCATCACAACATTGGATTCAGGTGCGCAAGGTAGGCATAGCGGCCACATACCGCCCTACCTCAACCTTTCCAACATCACCTCCGCAGCCCGCTCACTCGTCACCAACGCCACCTGCAAGCGGGCGCGACTCAACGCAACGAATAGCCTTCTCCTCTCGCGCAGCCCCAGTTCCGCGAAGTCCACCTCGGTGATCACAACCGCATCGGCCGCCTGACCCTTGAAGCCGAAAAGCGTATCGACGAGGAGATCGCCTTCAGTGGGGCTCTGAGCGCCTGAAGACTCGACTGAGCGAGTTAGCAGGTCTTGTTTTGGCGGGCCAGAATCGATTGTTTAACTAACTTGCTCAGTTTTCGACCCCCCCTTTTTTTGGTGGGGTCGGGGATTCGAACCCAAAAGCGTTAGCAGCCATTGCGAGGAAATCACTGCGCCTCACGCATAGCTCTGCCCAGTTCGTCGTGACCCTTGGCACTTAAAGTGTCGGCTGCTTTCAGACGATCACGCGTCTCACGGTTCTGGCTTAGCTTGGCCTTGCCTTCAATGCGCTTGATCTCAATCTCGATACCCACGATGGCCCGCAGCATACCGTCGATGTAGTCAGGGGGCGAATGGACCTTGGGATCAACATCTCGCAGGTCTGCGACAACTACCTGCGTGCGCTCGTGCGGCACGAGCAGGAGCGCAAGTGGAGAGAGGATCACGCCGACTTCATCGCCGCCTACAACGCGACTGTCGAGGCCGAAGGCTTGCCTCTGGATGAATAGAGAAGCTTCTGATGGCGCGTTTTGACGTCTATGCGAACCCCGGCAGCCACGCAACGACCACGCCCTACTTGTTGGATGTGCAGAGCGACCCGCTTGATGGCCTGGATACTCGGATGGTGATTCCGCTGCGCTTTTCGAGCCGGGAGATGGTGTCCTGACCGACCCCCAGAGTCGCAGCCAGCTGCTCCTGCGTTTGCTGAGCGGCCTGACGCAAATCCTTCAGGGTCGCCAACTCCATCGAGCGCGCATCAATGCGCTGGCGCCGCTCCTGCGGCAGCGTCGCTCCTGCTGCAGCGCCGACATCAGGTCATCGAGTTTTCTTGCCATGATTGGAGCGCTCACAGTCTTCGTTCAGCGACGCAAGATGGTCGTCATATCGATCATCAGCCATTGCAATTAATCGTTTGTAGAACCGCCGCTGGTCCGCCCCACCCTTGTCGCCGCCCGCCAAGAGGATGACTTGACGCTTGGGATCGAAGGCACAGGCCACGCGCCAGACCTCACCGCGCCACGCAAACCTGATCGCTGCATCTTTGCCGCCAATGCGCAGGATCACTACATAGGGTAGGTTTCTATAGTTTGGATCCACCATGGTACGAACAGTGTTGGTCATCGGATCAAGCACACGCACAATCGGCGGCTTATCCACGGCCCAAAGTGAGCTATCTGGGTTTTGTGCAGCCATTAGGTAGAGCTTTTTCGTGACCCGATCTTTTTCACCTCGCGTGAGCGCCGTTTCGCGCTGCTGGGCAATATGACCCAAGATGTTGGTGACTTGCTCTTTGCTACCCAAGAAAGCCAATAGGTGGTGTCCGATGCAACATCGCGCCCCATGCGAAACATGCTTTGGCGCCCAATTGGCACATGGGCTACCGTTTGTGGAGCGTTCCAACTTCTTAGATCGCCACGGCCTTGGCGTTGATTGCAGCTGAGCGTACCTTGATGCTCGGCAAGTAAACTTGGGTGAAGCGCTTGTACTTCACCACCAAAGCCTGCGATGCGGATGAGTGCCATTAGGGTGTGAGCGCTTGATGCCGTGCGGCAGGCTTTATCCCATAGCCATAGAACATCATGGCGTAGGACAAGTTACAAAACATCCCAAACTCACCAAAAACCGATTTCACATCAGAGAGCTCAAAACGCTTGCCTGATGGTGCGTGCTTATAACGCTCGATCCACGCCTGCTGATGCGCTGCAAGGCCCTTGGCCTGGTAGTCGCGCCAAAAGGACGAATCAGAACGTTTGCTGAGCGTATAGTGCATCTCCACAAACTCAAGCACGCTTTGGGCAAGTTGTCGTTGAGAGCGATTGAGGCGATCGCGCAAAAGCTCAACCGAGACATGCTGGTTTTGCAAGGCCTCGCGCAAACAAAGCGCCGTCGAGTTGGCCATGGCAATCGCAGTGCTCTCAAGCGGCTCACAAAAAAAGCTGCTCATCCCCACCCCGATCACATTCTTCACCTGGACGGCTGGGGGGCGGCCTGTACGGCGGGCCCAGCATCTTCAGTCCCTGGACGCGCGGCAACGGCCATGAGCGCTTCGTGACGCTGGTGGTGGAAGGGCGCGGCACGTTGCAACTGGAAGTGGCCAGCTGCCGCGTGGGGCGCTGGACGCTGCAGTTGGCGGTGGGTTGAAACCCGTCGGATGAGCTTCAACAACCGCAGAGTTTCGTGGCGGCTGTCGGGGCTTATCGGGGCGGTGCTCGAAGCGGGGGCCTACAGCCACGAGGCAATCTGGTCGAGGCGCTTCTTCAGGCCACCATGTACCGGTACCTTGCAACCAGGTTTGGGGTAGCCTGCCACCAGCAGGATGACCGGCTTTTCAGACACGGGCCTCTCGCAGATCTCGTTCAGGAAGCCCATGGGGCTGGGGGTATGCGTCAGCGTGGCCAATCCTGCGTGGTGCAATGCGGCAATCAGGAAGCCCGCTGCGATGCCGACAGACTCCGGCACGTAGTAATGGCTGAAGCGTGAACCGTCAGGACGCACACCGTACTTCTGGGCAAAGATCGCGATCAGCACCGGCGCTTCCTCGAGAAACGGCTTGTGGGGGTCGGTGCCCAGTGGCGCCAGGGCATCGAGCCACTCCTGAGGCGCCTTGCCACCATAGAACTCGCGTTCCTCCTGCTCCGCCGCTTCGCGGATGCGACGCTTGCGTTCGGGGTCGGTGATGACGCTGAAGAACCAAGGCTGCTGGTTGGCACCCGACGGCGCCGTGCCGGCCGCCAGCAGGCATGACGCGATGACCTCGTGGGGCACGGGCCGAACTTCGAATTCACGCACCGTGCGGCGGCGCCTCAGCTCCGCCAGGAACCCTTCCGCGCGATCGATCATTTCAGACTGCGGGTATTCGCGGTAGCTGGGCAGAGGCTCTTCAACAAAGGGCGCAGGGGCAGCGGTCATGAGTCAGTGACTTGGTGGCACGTGTTGAAAGG
>VGHA01000273.1 GCA_016868375.1 Betaproteobacteria bacterium
GTCGGGCAGAAAATAAAACGCGCCGCCGTCGCGCAGCCAACGCACCGCAGGTCGCAAGCCTTCGTTACGCAAGAGCATCGTTCCCTGAAAGCGAATCCGGCCGCGGGTCATCGCGTCGTTGAGGGCGGCACTCTTTTGGCGGGCATACATCGAGGCGAGCTCTGGATGGTCGAGCAGCAGCCGAATGCCGCCTGCGTCGATGCCAACAAAATGCGGCGCGAGCACAATGACCGGGCGACCTGCGCGCACCACCTGCTCGAAATGCTCGGTGTCCTCGAGCCTGCAGAGCGAGACGATCCGTTCACGTGGTCCGTACCAGAGAATGAAGCGATCGAGGAAGCTTCGGGTGAAGGCCTGAAAATGCGCGTGGGCAAGGCGCCTGCGCTCGGCATCGCTTAACTGCGGAAAGCACAGCTGCAGATTGATTCGGGCGATGCGCCGTCGCGGCGCGGCAAGCAGGTACAGCACCGAACCCAGCGCAGAGCCCAGGCGGGCAAGCCACGGGGTGGGCAGATGCGCGGTCAGTCGCAGCAGCATGATGGCAGCACGCATGGCGGCCTCGCCCAGACGCGCCGACAGACTCGGTTGGCGGGGCGTATTCATCCGCGCGGCGTACCCATCTGCGTGGGGCTGGAGGGGGAATGCGACGCGGCCGCCGGCCGCTCGTCGGCTGACGGCCCAACCACGCCATGCGGTCGCTTGTATCGGTTGTAGCCCCACAGATACTGGTGCGGCGAGGCCAGAATCAGCCGCTCCATCCTGGCATTCAGTGCCTCGGGCGAGGGCTCATCATCAAAGCGCTCGAGCCGCAGCCGCCAGCCGCCAGACACCCGCTCGCCCACCGCGATGACCACAGATGCACGGGTTGACTGCACCAGCCTCATCGGCAAGGTCATCGTGTACGCGGGCGCCCCGAAAAACATCGCCCAGCGGCCCTCGCCAGCACCGGGCACCTGATCGGGCAGCAGGCCCACCGCAGCGCCTGCGCGCAGCGCGCGCAACATCGCCCGAACCCCTGAGAGCGCGGCAGGCACGGGTCGCAAGCCCGGCCCGCCGCGGGCATGCGCGACCAGCGCACCCAGCAGCGCCTTTCTGGGTGGACGAAACATCACGGTGATGGGAGCGCGTTGCGCATACCACCGCGCAGTGGCTTCGAACGCACCCAGATGCGGAGTCAGAAACACGATGCCCTGGCCACGGCGCTCAGCCTCTTCGAGTACGGCCAGATCGTCGCAGACCACCCGCTGCGCGATCGCCTCGGGCGGACGCAGCCAGATGTAGGGCAATTCGCCTGCCATCCGACCGGCTTCGATCGCCGCCCTGACGCTGGCGCGAATTCCGGCCAAGCCCGCTCTATGAAGGTTCTCGCGAAGCTTGCGCCGATAGCCCGGCGACCCGACCCATGCAACCACGCCTGCGATCGCGCCCAGTGCACGGGCAAGCCCCAGCGGCAGGCGGGCCACCCACGTCGCCAGCCCGATCAGCCATTGGCCTTGGCCGGTACTCGCCCCTGGCCCAGGCGGTGGGTCCACAGGCCAGCCGTCGGCGGGCTTGGGCACGGGTGGAGGCGAGGTGGAATCAGCGGGCATCAGAAAAACACGGTTGGCATCGGGGAAGCGGCAAACGGTGCGCGGAGAAACCATTTCAGCACCGCTCGTGCCTGCTCGGCAGTCTATGCGAAGCCGCTATAATCCGACTTGCCGAGTTAATGGACAACTTGCGGGGCGTGAGCTGAAAAGCTCGAAATACCGCTAAAGCGTCGCCGCGTCTCCCCAGAACGGCCACGCCGAAGGTACCCAAGGCAGCATGGTCTCGCGCCACCTGCCGCCGGTGCCGTCCAGTCGAACCGTTACGACGATACACCTGAGGAGAAAGCAGTGGCCAACGATTATTTATTCACCTCCGAATCGGTCTCTGAGGGTCACCCCGACAAGGTGGCCGATCAGATCTCGGACGCGATTCTTGATGCGATTCTCGCGCAGGACAGGACCTCGCGCGTGGCTGCCGAAACCCTGTGCAACACGGGTCTGGTGGTGCTGGCGGGCGAAATCACGACCAATGCCAACGTCGACTACATCCAGGTCGCCCGCGACACGCTGAAATCCATCGGCTACGACAACACCGACTACGGCATTGACTACAAAGGCTGCGCGGTGCTGGTGGCTTACGACAAGCAGTCGCCCGACATCAAGCAGGGTGTGGATGCCGCCCACGACAACAACCTGGAGCAGGGCGCTGGCGACCAGGGTCTGATGTTCGGCTACGCCTGCGACGAGACGCCGGAACTGATGCCTTCGGCCATCTATTACTCACACCGGCTCGTTGAGCGGCAGTCCCAGGTGCGTCGCAGCGGCAAGCTCGCCTGGCTGCGCCCCGATGCAAAATCGCAGGTCACACTGCGCTACGCCGATGGCCGCCCGGTATCGGTGGACACCGTTGTGCTGTCCACACAGCACGCGCCCGATGTCTCGATGGAAACCATCCGCGAAGGGGTCATCGAGGAGATCATCAAGCCGGTCATCCCAGCCTCGCTCATCAAGGGCGAAATCAAGTACCTCATCAACCCCACCGGTCGCTTTGTCGTGGGCGGGCCGCAGGGCGATTGCGGGCTCACCGGACGCAAGATCATCGTCGACACCTACGGCGGTGCAGCCCCTCATGGTGGCGGCGCGTTCTCGGGCAAGGATCCCTCCAAGGTTGATCGCTCGGCCGCCTACGCCGCGCGCTATGTGGCCAAAAACGTGGTTGCGGCCGGGCTGGCAAGCCGCTGCCTGGTGCAGGTGTCCTACGCGATTGGTGTTGCGCGTCCCACCTCGGTGTGGATCACCACCCAGGGCACCGGCAAGATCAGCGATGAGAGGATCTCCGAGCTGGTGCAGCAACACTTCGATCTGCGTCCCAAGGGCATCGTCAAGATGCTCGATCTGCTGCGGCCCATCTACCGCAAGACGGCCGCCTACGGCCACTTCGGCCGCGACGAGCCGGAGTTCAGCTGGGAGCGCACCGACCGCGCCGAGGTATTAAAAGCCTCGGCATGATCGGCATCAAGGTGTGGTGCCGAGGATATTTGAGTTAATGCAGTTCATGATCTCCCGACTCAAACATCTGATCGATCCGGCACCGTCCCTTGAGCTTGCCTGCGCCGAGCCCGCCAGCTGTCGCGTGGTTGACGCCCTGGCGGGCGATTGCACCAGCCCAATCGGCGAGCGGCTGCGGCGTGTCGAATCCGAGTGCGGGTTCGGACAGCGCTGCACCCGCGGCTGTGAACATTTCGTTCCAGCGACCTGCGGATTTGCAGGGTCTGAAAGGGTGATCGCCGGCCGGGTGGCGCAGGCGCCGCCCACCGATCAGGCGGACAACGCTGACTGTTTTCACGTACCGCGCGACGCGCAGCCAGACGGCAAACGTTGACGTCGGGCAATCAGATACCCCTGAGGATTCAAGGTCAGGCGCTGGCTGCTTCGAAGGCGCTGGTATCCTCCACGTCTTGCTTCGAGGAGCGCTGCAACGCGGCTGTTGTCTGTGCCGCTGCCAGGCTCGAAGCGGCGAAACATGCCAACCGATACGGTCAGCACTTCGCGCCTCAACGTTGGGCCCCAGGGTCCGGCT
>VGHA01000274.1 GCA_016868375.1 Betaproteobacteria bacterium
AAAAAACCGCCTCGCCAGCCACCGCCATCAGCGTGCCCTTGGAATTGAGCGCAACACGCACCGGTATTTTCTTTTCCCGGATCTGATCGATGCTGGTGATGCCCGAGGCCGTGGTGGCAAGAATCTGAACTGCCGCCTCTGGATCGATCATGGCGATCGCCCGGATGTTTTTCATAGGCTGGGAGAACGGCTCAATGCCGGCTTCCGCCTGGCGGGCAAGCTGCGCGTGCGCGATGCCCAGCTGGACTTTTCCCTGGGAAACCAGCAGCAGATTGCCCGCTTCGCGTCCCGGTTCGTAGGTAAATGAAATGCCGGGATATTCTTTGCGCAGCGTTTCGCCAATCGCTGTTCCAACGGCGCTCCAGGCGCCGCCCACGGACCCACCGGCCAGGGTAACTTTTGGGGGCGCGGATTGCGCAACCGTGGCCGCTGGCATGACTGCCGAGAGTGCGGCGGCCAGAGAAACCGAGATCAAGCCGCGACGGCTGGACTTTGACAGGCAAGTCATCGAACGTCTCCTTGTTTTTTTGGATTGTAGACTGCATTTAAGATCTGTCAGACCCCATCAAGGACTGGGTTGCTCGGCCCGCTCAAGTCCGCACCGGCAAGGGGGCATCCGGCGCGACCGGCTTTATTGCAGGGCACCATTCGGTTAGAATCTGCGGTTGACTAAGAAAATTAGTGATTCTTTGTTTCATCTCGGACAAGACGATGAGTGAATCTTTGAAGCCCTCCGAATCGTCCCGCCGGTCGGCAATCGGCCTCGTTGCTGCGGCGGGCGCAGCAGGTGGTGCCGCGGTCGCGGTGCCGTTTGTCAGCACTTTTGCGCCCTCTGAAAAGGCCAAAGCCGCGGGTGCGCCCGTCGAAATCGACGTGGCCGCCATGCAGCCAGGCGAACTCAAGCGCGTTGAGTGGCGCGGCAAGCCCGTCTGGGTGCTTCGCCGCACGCCCGAAATGCTTGCGACGCTGAAGAACACCGACCCTCAGGTGGCTGATCCCGGCTCCATCCGCACGGCCTACCCCACGCCGACGTATGCGAAAAACGTGCACCGCTCCATCAAGCCAGAATTCCTGGTGGTGGTGGGCATTTGCTCGCACCTGGGTTGCTCACCCAGCGACAAATTCTCAACTGGCCCTCAGCCCTCGCTTCCAGACGACTGGGCGGGTGGTTTCCTCTGCCCGTGCCACGGGTCCACGTTTGATCTGGCGGGCCGCGTGTTCAAGAACAAGCCCGCGCCGGACAACCTTGAGGTTCCGCCGCATCGGTATCTGTCGGACACCCGAATCCTGATCGGTGAGGACAAGGTAGCCTGATTTTTCGCCCGGGGTGCCCCGCCAACAGTGTTGGGGCAGCTGCCAGAGCAGCGACCGGCCGGGCTTAACTGATTCCGTCTCGTGATTGCCGCGAGGAGCAACAGACATGGCGCAGCAAAAGCAAGTTGAAACCACTGGCCTTCTTGGTTGGGTCGATCAGCGTTTCCCGCTGACAGCCACCTGGAAGGCGCACCTTTCGGAGTACTACGCTCCGAAAAATTTCAACTTCTGGTACTTCTTTGGTTCGCTTGCAATGCTGGTTCTGGTCATCCAGATCGTTACCGGCATTTTTCTGGTGATGCACTACAAGCCTGACGCTTCGCTTAATGAGGCCGGCATTCCGGTGGCGTTTGCCTCGGTCGAATACATCATGCGAGACGTCCCGTGGGGGTGGCTTGTCCGCTACCTGCACTCCACCGGCGCATCCGCGTTCTTTGTGGTCGTGTATCTGCACATGTTCCGTGGATTGCTGTACGGCTCTTACCGCAAGCCGCGCGAGCTGGTCTGGATCTTCGGCTGTCTTATTTTCCTGTGCCTGATGGCCGAGGCATTTTTTGGCTATCTGCTCCCCTGGGGTCAGATGTCTTACTGGGGTGCGCAGGTCATCGTGAACCTGTTTGCCGCCATCCCGTTCATCGGTCCTGAGCTGTCAATCTGGATCCGCGGCGACTACGTGGTGGGTGATGCCACCCTTAACCGCTTCTTCGCGTTCCACGTGATTGCCATTCCCCTGGTGTTGCTGGGTCTGGTGGCGGCGCACATCGTTGCCCTCCACGAAGTCGGCTCCAACAACCCGGACGGGGTCGACATCAAAGCCAAGAAAGACGCCAACGGCGTGCCACTCGACGGCATTCCCTTTCATCCCTATTACACGGTGCACGACATTCTGGGCGTCTCAGTGTTCCTGATCGCCTTCTCGGCAATCGTGTTTTTTGCGCCCGAGTTCGGCGGCTACTTCCTCGAGTACAACAACTTCATCCCGGCCGATCCGCTCAAAACGCCGCCACACATTGCGCCCGTCTGGTACTTCACGCCGTACTACTCGGTACTCAGGGCTGTCACCGATGATTTCCTGATGTACTGGATGACGCCCTTCCTGGTGTTCTACGCGCTGCTGGTGCTTGCCACGGCGCGCTACGCAAGCGTCAAGGTCATCACGCTGGCTGCGGTGGTTGCTCTCATCGCCGGCTTCTTCCTGGTCGAAGCCAAGTTCTGGGGCGTGGTGGCCATGGGTGCTGCGGTCATGATCCTGTTCACGATGCCCTGGATCGATCACAGCCCGGTCCGTTCCATTCGCTACCGTCCGGGCTGGCATAAATACGTCTATGCAACCTTCGTGGTCGTGTTTTTGGTCCTCGGCTATCTGGGTGTTCAACCGCCCGAAGAACTCCGCAATCTGGTGGCCAAAATCGGTACGCTCCTGTATTTCGCCTTCTTCATGCTGATGCCCTGGTGGAGCGCAATGGGCGAATTCAAGCGCGTGCCGGATCGCGTCACGTTTGCCGCGCACTGACCGCCGGAGTCCTGAGAAAATGAAGAAACTGTTCGCCCAACTGGCTGCGCTGGTCGCGTCGGCCGTGATCGCCGGATCGGCTGCCGCAGCGGGCGGCTCGTCGTATCCGCTCGATCGCTTTCCGGTTGAAAAGCTGACCGATCAGGCGGCCTTGCAAAACGGGGCCAAGCTGTTTGTCAATTACTGCCTGAACTGCCATGGCGCATCGGCCATGCGCTACAACCGGCTGCGCGACATTGGTCTTACTGAAGACCAGATCAAAACCCACCTCATGTTCACCTCCGAGAAGGTGGGCGAGCCCATGAAGGTGGCGATTCGTGCGGCAGACGCCAAAGAGTGGTTTGGCGCGCTGCCGCCTGATCTGTCGATCATCGCCCGCGCGCGCTCATCGCATGATGGCACGGGTTCCGACTGGCTCTACACCTACCTGCGCGCCTATTACCGTGATGGCACCCGGTCCACCGGTTGGAACAATGCACTGTTTGAAAACGTGGGCATGCCTCATGTGCTGTGGCCGATGCAGGGCTCGCGCGGCGCAACCATCGAAGATGTGCGTGAGTCCCGCGATCCGAAAACAGGTAAGAGCGAAGGTTTCACCAAAACCACAGTCAGCTTTGATCCGCAGGGTTTCCGCACTGAAACCACCGAAAAGCTTTCAGGCGGACATCCTCATTCGGGCAAAACAATCCGACTTGGGAAAATCGAGGGCGGCAGTGTGTCCTCGGCTGAGTACGACGCCCAGGTCGGT